>NC_009253.1:1202701-1503376 GCF_000016165.1 Desulforamulus reducens MI-1
TCGTAGAACCTGGTAGGTCCATTTCCGGTCCTTCCGGAACAACATTGTATCGTATAGGTGCTATTAAGGACATTCCTGGCATTCGAAAGTATGTGTCCGTTGACGGTGGGATGAGTGACAACCCTCGTCCAGCTTTGTATAAGTCTAAATATGAAGCCTGTTTAGCCAACCGTGTGAATGAAGAACCCATTGAGCAGGTTTCTATTGCAGGGAAATGTTGTGAATCTGGAGATATGTTGATCTGGGACATTAAATTGCCGGTAATAACCACTGGGGATATTTTGGCAATATCTTGTACCGGGGCCTACAATTATTCCATGTCTATGAACTACAATAGATTACCCCGTCCGGCAATGGTTTTGGTGTGTGAGGGTAAAGCAGATTTGATTGTAAAGCGGGAAGATTATGCAGATATCATTCGTAATGATGTGATGCCCCAACGGCTATGCAACTCCCGGATTAAATTAGCCTCTTCTTCGCGGTAAACAAGGCAAGGTAATTACAGCACCCTACGGGGGTGCTTTTTTCTTGGCGGTTACTATGGTATAATTTAATGTATTTACATAAATATACTTTTTTTCCTGGGGGGTCTACCAATTGGAGATTATTACAACTCACGTCAATACAGATTTAGATGGACTGGCCGCAGTGGTGGCAGCCCAGAAACTATATCCCGGGGCTGAGTTGATTTTTCCCGGGAAATTATCTCGAAACGTTGAAGAATTTTTGGCACTACATAAAGACACCCTCAAAAATGTTCGTAGTATCAAAGATATCAATATTGACAAAGTTAAACGTATTATAATGGTAGATACCAAAAGCCCTGGACGAGTTTCAAAATTAAAAGAGTTATTCAATCGCCCTGAGGTGGAGGTACATATATACGACCACCATCCACGGGCGGAGGGAGATGTTTGTGGTAAGGTCGAAGTCGTTGAAACAGTTGGGGCAGCTACAACCCTTCTTATTGAAAGAATTCGTGCTAAAGGGTTAGAAATCACTCCCTTAGAAGCAACCATTATGGCCCTGGGAATTTATGAGGATACTGGCTGTCTGGTCTTTACCAGTACCACTCCAAGGGATATTCGGGCAGCTGCATTTCTATTGGAACAAGGGGCAAACCTAGCAGTGGTGGCTGACTTCTTAGGTCGTCCTTTAACCCAAGACCAAAAATCCCTGCTCAAAAAACTTTTGGTTACCGCAGAACACCATCAAATTAATGGGACCAAAGTTCTCATAGCCCGGGGCAATGTGGATGAATTTGTAGGGGGATTAGCTTTACTAACCCATAAATTGTCTGAGATTGAGCGCACCGATGCAGTTTTTGCTGTGGTGGAGATGGAGGACCGGGTTCATTTAGTGGGTCGTTGTGCTCTTAAGGAAGTAAACTGCAAGGATATTATGGTCGAATTTGGAGGCGGAGGACACCCGGCGGCTGCATCTGCAACGGTGAAGGGCAAAACCGTAGAGGAAATTGCAGAAAGATTGTTGGAGTTAGTTAAAGAAAAGATTCATCCCCTGCTAACAGTTAAGGATATTATGTCAAGTCCTGTGAAAATGGTATTTCCTGAAACAACCATCGAAGAAGCCGGTAAAATTATGCTCCGTTATGGGCATACAGGTTTACCAGTTATTAAAGATGGAAAACTGTCGGGGGTCATTTCCAGGCGGGACGTTGAAAAAGCTACCCATCATGGATTGGGACATGCTCCGGTAAAGGGTTACATGACAACAAATGTGATAACTGTACAAAAGGATATGAACATTCATGATGTTCAGGATTTAATGATAGAAAAGGATATCGGTAGACTTCCTGTGGTAGAGGGAAATATGGTCATTGGTATTGTTTCTCGTACCGATGTATTACAAACCCTTCACGAAGGTTTTAAGGGACGGTATTCTACAACCTATAACGAAAAACAAAATGCCAAGACAGCTCATATTCGGCCTGATATGCAGCGGGCATTACCCAGTCGTATCATGAATATTCTTACGAAGGCCGGTGAGGTAGCTGAAGGATTGAATTACCAGGTTTATGCTGTGGGCGGCTTGGTACGAGATGTATTGCTGAAAGTGGAAAACCTGGATGTTGATCTGGTGGTAGAGGGTAACGGTATTGAAATGGCCAATGAACTGGCCAAGGTCATCGGGGGAAGGGTGCGCCCCCATGAGAAATTTGGTACGGCAGAGATAATATTTCCGGACGGTTACTGGGTAGATGTCGTTACCGCCAGGGTGGAATATTATGAGTACCCTGCTGCCCTGCCACAGGTCGAACAATCCTCCTTGAAGCATGATCTCTACCGAAGAGATTTCACCATTAATGCTATGGCTGTGGCTTTAAATCCGGAACGATTCGGAGAATTAGTAGATTATTTCAATGGTAGAGAAGATCTGCAAAATGGAGCCATTCGAGTCTTACATAATCTGAGTTTTATTGAAGATCCTACTCGCATCCTTAGGGCGATTCGATTTGAACAACGATATGACATGGATATTGAACCCCAAACCCTGCGTTTAATTAAAGAGGCTGTCCGAGAAAAAGTGATCGCTCGCCTTTCCACTGAACGGATGTGGGGGGAACTTAAACATATTCTGGAGGAAGCAGATCCGGAACACATGTTGGACCGGTTGTCGGAGTTAGGTGTGTGGGATTATCTGTTCCCGGAAATCACCTTCTGGGAAGTTCAATATGTTATCAGTGAAATTCCCCAGGCATTGATGATTCTTCGTAACTGGGGATGGGCAGAACCCGCTGAAAAATGGTTACCTTATTTTCTGTCAATCCTACACCTAACTGCCCAGGAAACTGCCTATACCATCTGCCAACGCTATAATTTAGGTCGCAGGCAAACTGAAAAGGTACTGGACACCATTGCCTATGGCAGAGTTGCCTTGAGAAGATTGTCTGCCACAGAAGAAGTACCTCTTTCGGAACTAACAAAGATTGTCCAAACTTTGCCCAGAGAAGCTTATCCTATGTTCTTAACCCTACTGGAAGATAAGAACGCCATTCGCCGCTTTCGGTTGGTAATGGAATCGGTCAATAAAAATAAACCAACTGTAAATGGAAAAGATATTAGGGATATGGGTTATCAACCAGGCCCTATGTATCGTCGGGCCTTGGACTCGGTTTGGCAAGCTCGATTAGACGGTATGGTTCAAACCCGGGAAGAGGAATTGGAATATATCCGTTCCTTTTTAGAGCATAACAACGCTCCTAAAATACAACCGAAGCAGCCAAAACCCCCTATGCAAGATAATTGGCTAAAGAGGGGGAGCAAAGGAAAGAAAGCGAAGGGGACGAAGCCACTTGTTTAATTTTCCAACCTTAAGAGAGTTATTGTTAATGGCCCCTCCCATTTTGTTTGCCTTAACCCTGCATGAGTATGCCCATGCCTACGTTGCCTATCGATTGGGGGACAAAACTGCCTACTACGAAGGAAGGCTGACAGCCAATCCTCTTAGGCACTTGGATCCACTAGGTACGCTGCTATTGTTTATTGCAGGTTTTGGTTGGGCTAAGCCGGTACCAGTAAATCCCTTTTACTTCGATGACAGAAAGAAGGGTATGATGCTGGTTTCATTGGCAGGACCTGCTACCAACTTGTTGTTGGCACTGGTCGCTGCTGTAGTATTTGGTTTGATGAAACCTTCGGGCTGGCTATTCTTTATGTTAAGCTATTTTATTTATATTAACGTTTTACTGGCAGTTTTTAATTTTTTGCCCATTCCTCCACTGGATGGTTCCAAAATATTGGCAGGTATTTTACCAGGACGTCAGGAGTGGCTTTATCAGTTGGAGCGTTATGGGACAGCCATTTTGTTGGTACTTATTATTTTTGGTTTTCTAAGCCCAATTCTTCAATTTTTTATTAACCCTATTGTAGATTTACTAAATGCACTGGCAACTACCATTGCCAGCTTGCCACTATAAGCTAAAGGAGAATGTATATGGCTACCAAAGGAGTTATTTTAAGCGGAATGAGGCCTACGGGTCGGTTACATTTAGGACACCAAAGTGTACTTAATAATTGGGTTCGCTTGCAGGAAGAGTACGATTGCTTTTTCATGGTGGCGGATTGGCATGCCCTAACTACAGGGTGGGAAGAATCCAAAGAAATACATTCTAATACCATTGAAATGGTGGCAGATTGGTTAGCAACGGGACTGAATCCCGAAAAATGTGCTATTTTTAGACAGTCTGCCATATTGGAACATGCAGAGTTACATTTACTGTTTTCAATGACTACTCCTCTGTCCTGGTTGGAAAGAGTACCGACCTATAAAGATCAAATTCAAAAATTAGGCGAAATGGGCAAGGATATTAACACCTATGGCTTCTTGGGATACCCTTTGTTAATGGCAGCAGATATTTTAATCTATAAAGCCACTACCGTACCTGTTGGAGAGGATCAGATACCCCATGTTGAGTTGACAAGGGAGTTGGCCCGTCGTTTTAATCATTTGTTTAAACCGGTATTTCCTGAGCCCCAGGCTATAGTAAACAAAGAGGTAGCGGTATTACCCGGAGTTGATGGTGCCAAAATGAGTAAAAGTTATCATAACTATATTTTTATTGGTGCTGATGTCGAGGAAATTAAGAAGAATGTTAATCTGATGGTCACGGATCCAGCCCGTATTCGTAAGACAGACCCTGGTAATCCGGATGTTTGTGTGGTTCATAAATTTCACCGTATTTACAACCCCGATGTCCTGAAAGGGATTGAGACGGAGTGCCGGGCCGGTCAAATTGGCTGTGTAGCCTGTAAAAAACAATTGGCAGGAGTTTTAGAACAAAATTTAGCACCCATCCGGGAACGCAGAGAAGATATTTTAGCTAAAAAAGGATATATTGAAGAAATTTTACAAGCCGGTGAAGAAAAAGCCAGGGAGTCTGCAAGAAAGACGATGGAACAGGTTCGAGAAGCAATCTTAGGCCAATAGTGTTTAAATATTTATAATAATTCAAGGTATGTGAGTGATTCTTATTGTCTTATGCGGTAAAGCTGTCAACCTTTGAGGGTCCCTTAGATTTGTTGTTACATTTAATTGATAAAGACCAAATTAACATCTATGATATTCCCATTGCCCAAATCACCTCCCAGTACCTTACCTACATTGAACAGATGCAGACCTTGGACATGGATGTGGCCAGTGAATTTTTAGTTATGGCTTCATCACTGGTATCTATCAAAGCAAGGATGCTCTTACCACGTACCAAGGTAGGACCAGAAACAGAGGAAGAGGAAGGGCCTGACCCCCGTGAGGAATTGGTACAGAAACTGCTGGAATATAAGAAATTTAAAGAAGTTGCATCATTTTTAAAAAATCAAGAACGACAGGCCGGGAAGGTTTATACAAGGAATAATCATATTGATATGTACCAACATTTATTTAGACCAATGGATCCCCTCTGCGGGGTTACCATAGAAAAACTTTTGACTTCATTGCAAAGTGTTTTACAGCGGGCTGGGGCAAATTTGACAATTCCCGGTGAGATTACCAGGGAAGAAATTCAAGTTCCTGAAAAAATGAGACAGTTGCTGGCAATGCTTGTTTTATATCCTGAAGGAATGGTCTTTAGTAGGCTCTTTGCCAATACTGCCAGCCCTACGGAAATTGTGGTAACCTTTATGGCTATATTAGAGTTATTAAAGGGTGGTCAAATATCTGTGGTTCAAAATGAGACCTTTGGTGAGATTACCATCTTGCGTCGAGCTCAGGTTTTATCTGAGGAGGCATAGGATTTTGGCAGTATTATTTAGAGATCAAACAAAATCAGCCTTAGAAGCACTTCTCTTTGTGGCCAGTGAACCCCTTACTGTGCAAGCATTGGCACGAATCGTAGAAATTGATGTGGCAGACGCATTGGAACTCCTCTTGGAATTGGCAAAGGAATACCAAGACAGGCCCGGAGGTTTAAAAATAGTCCAAGTGTCGGATACCTGGCAAATATGTACAAGGCCAGAGTGTGCACCATATATAGAAAGGTTGTACCGTAAAAGTGGTACAGGCTTATCAAAGGCTGCCATAGAAACCCTGGCCATCATTGCCTACCGACAGCCCATCACTCGATCCGAGGTTGAAATGATACGGGGGGTTAAAGTAGATTCACCCATTAATACTTTGCTGGAAAGAAATTTGATAGAAGAAAAGGGAAGGCGAGAAGGACCTGGTAGACCGGTCCTTTATGGAACCACCCTGGAATTTCTAAAACATTTTGGTTTAAAGGATGTATCAGAACTGCCACCCCTCGAAGAGTTTTTGGTCGAGGGAGAAACAATTGATATTTAGGTATAAAAAGTAAGAGTCAGGGGTTGGCTCTTACTTTTTTGTATATTGAAAGGAATCTATGTGGCTCTACTACTTTAAGAATCGACAGCTATAGATACAGGAAATCTCTTTAATAGTTTGTTAATAAGGAAACCAAGTTTTTTTACGATAAAATTTTTAATAAAGAAGAGTAAAGAGTACAAAAATCAGTTTAAAATGCATATTTAACCACAAAATGTTAAAAATAATAATAAAAACCACGGGAGGGTAATTTATGAATAATTTTTTCAGAAGCCTATGTATTACTTTACTTATTCTAATACCACTTGGCTGTACACCTGCCAAAAAGCCAGAGGTTCAAACACAACCAAAAACCATCGTTGTACCAGATGTTTCTAGAATAACCTTTGAAAGCATTGATTTTGAAAAATCACCAGAGATTGTTCAGGCCCTGGCTAAAAATTATCAAGAAAAACATTTTGCTACCTGGACAACTGTGAATGGTACCAATTATATTGTCGTAAGTCGTAAAAATTTACCCGCAGGGAAGGATATTCAGATCACAGAAATTGAACGTAGGATTCCTGCCAATGATTTCGATTGGGTTAATGTTAAACTTCAATACAAAAATATATTAGCTGAAGCTAATAATCAAGAGAAAAATGAAATGGAAAAACCATTGGTGGTTTCTTTTACAATGGACAGGCCTGTAAAGGCCCTTGGCTTTGAAATCCAGAAAGAGAAAACCCAAGAAACGAAGCCTGTTCCCGTTCCTGCCCCTATCCCTACTCCAGGACCAACTCCTCAAGGAACAACCAATAAGACTGCGGAAAAAGGCATAAAACTTAGTATGCCCAAACCTGGCGAAGGAGTGACAACTCCAGTTAAGGTTTCGGGAACGTCGAAGGGAGTAGATGGTACCATAAGAATACGAATTAAAGATTCAAACGGGATAACACTGGTGGAAAAGCCTGTTGCCATGAATGGGGGAACATTTAGCGGGAGCATGGGTTTTAGTCCGCCCGCCAATCCTGAGAAGGGGACTGTGGAAGCCTTTGTTAATGGGGAAGGTGGAGTAGAAAAGGATATGGTTGCTGTTCCAGTTACCATTTTACCAAATTCCACCAATGAACCAGAACCTATTGGTGCACCATAGACTGCAAGAACAAAAGGATAGGGCTGGAATGAAAGGAGTGACCAAAGTCTGTTAGCATTTTATGGTTTACTCGGATTAGGACTGTTACTGGCTTTGGTCCTCGTTTCCCATATCAAAGTGCATTTTAAATATTTTCGTGTTGCAGAGGATGATACAATTAGTTTTGAATTTTTTCTTTTGGGTTTTATTCATTATAAAATTGAAGTACCAGTTGTCATATTTCAACAGAAGCTCTCGGGTATTTCTCTAACAACCCGAACAGAATTAGAAACTGGTGGTGATCATTCGGAGGAATTGCTGGGTAAGCAAGAAAAGCGTACTATTTCAAGCATAGGGGAAGCAAAAAACCTTTGTCACCGCTGGTGGCCGTTCTTTAGAGCTATAAAACCTGATATGGACTATCTACTGGCACACCTAAGTTTGGAACGTTTTGTTTGGAAGCTTAGAATTGGTACAGGAGATGCCGCGGTAACGGGCATCATTACAGGTGTGGCCTGGGGCATTATGGGTAGCATTACTTCATTATTTTATAAAAAAATAGCTACCAACAAACCAGAACCAGAGCTTCAGGTAGAACCAAACTTCAAAAAAGAAGTATTTTCAACTTCAATAGACTGCATATTTAAAATACGTGTTGTAAATATTATGGTTACTGGTATTAAAATTCTTCAAAAAAAGGTAAAAAGACGGGGGGTGAATGATGTTGTCAGAACATCCCATTGAAGGTTTAATGAAAACAGCCATGGAAAGTATAAAAGAAATGGTGGATGTTAACACAGTGGTTGGTGACCCAGTAGAAACACCGGATGGTAGTGTTATTATTCCAGTCTCCAGGGTAGCCTGCGGTTTTGCTGCTGGTGGTGGGGAATATTCAGCAGGGATCAGCGCTAAAAACAATAGTAATGGAGATTCAGTTGGTTCACCCTTTGGCGGTGGCAGTGGAGCAGGTGTATCTGTACAACCAATGGGTTTCCTTGTGGTTGGTAATGGTCAGATACGCCTATTGCCGGTAGATGATAGCCATGCATTATTTGATCGTTTGATCGATGCAGCTCCGCAAATGTTAAATCAAATACAAAACATGTTTAACAAATGCGATAAAAAAAATACAGATAGTAATACACAACCGATTGTATAAAAGTGGGATATTCCCACTTTTTTATTTTTACAGTATAGTCATTGATTTTAAAGAATAATTTAAAATTTTGGTGCATTATTTAACAAACTTTACAATATTTCGCAGGAACTACCAGTATTTCTGTCGAAACTAGGTACAACTCCAAAAAGAGTGGAGGTACTGTAGTGATTGATCGATTAATTTCGGTGCCACATTTGAACCAGTTAGTCCTTTATTCAATATGGGAAAAATTTATTAATGGTCAGAGAATAGAAACAAAAGATCTTTTTTCGGAAACATATAAAGCCTGGTTACGATGTGTGGAATATAGGATTAACCCTTATCAGATAACAACGGAAAGCTTATCAGAGGAAGAACTAAGTTATAGGAAATCAAAATTAACAGATATGCTTGAATTGCTTACTCCCCATATCGAGACGATTAAAACGACCCTTAGTACCCATAGTGATACTTTTCTCATCTTAATAACAGACCACGAGGGATTTATTTTAGAGTCCTTCACAGGCAAGGATAGCACCAAGGATTTAATCAATGTACCCTACGCACCTGGCATAGGTTATGCTGAACACCTTGCTGGTAACAATGGTATTGGGTCAGTATTGGCTACGGGTATTCCTCTAGCAGTATTAGGAGCAGAGCATTTTGTGAAGGATTTTCACCGTTGGTCCTGTGTTGGCTCACCTATTATTGGTGATAAAGGCGATATTATTGCGGTACTGGGAGTCTTTATGCCCTGTGGTATGGAAAGTCCTTACACCTTTAGTTTAACCGTAGCCGCAACAAAGGCAGTTGAGGCTGCCATCAAACAAGGCCAAATGGAAAAACAACTGCAGGATACAAGAAAGACACTGAGAAATCTCATGCAACAGAGGAACATTATCTTTAATGCTATGTCCCAGGGGGTGATAATTTTAAATCATGAAGGAATTGTCACCTTTTTTAATAAAGCAGCCGAAGAAATATGGCATATTAATGCCGATGAACTAGTTGGTAGACCTTTCTTTTGTTTCAGCCGTTGTCGTCGTGCGGAACCTTTGTTGATTCGTTCCTTAAAAGAAGCAAATTCCTTTACAAACATAGAATGTAAGTGTAGTAATTTATTGCATGAAAAATATATTTTGGTTAATATTAGCCTGCTGCGGGATGAAAAAAATGCTGTATCAGGTGCCATCGGAATTTACACAGATGTTACCGAATTACGTCGGCAGGAAGCTCGTATTCGGGAGCAAGAGAAACTAGCAGTGGTGGGCCAGATGGCTGCAGGCATGGCTCATGAAATAAGAAATCCCCTTACTTCGGTACGTGGGTTTGCTCAATTGATGAGCGAAAAAATGGCAGAAGAACAAAACCCTTATAAAGAATTTATGGAAATCATGATCCAAGAAATTGATCAGGCTGACAGCTTTATCAATAATTTTCTCCAGTTAGCCAGACCAAAACCGCCTAAAATGCAAGCTTGTTCATTAAATCAACTTATCCTTAATTTTATTAAAATATTTGAGTCCCAGGCCTTTTTGCAGGGTGTAAAAATAGGGATAGATTTGGGGGAAATACCTACTATTGTAATTGACAAAGATCAAATTAAACAAGTTTTGTTGAATCTTTGTCAAAATGCTCTTCAAGCAATGAATATGCAGGGTACCATCACCATAGCCACTCGTTTCCACGCTGCAGAAAAGGAAGTGAGTCTATCAGTCAGAGATAATGGACCTGGTATTCCAGGGGATAATATAGATAAATTGGGAACACCCTTTTTTACCACAAAGGACAAAGGAACAGGACTTGGATTATCCATTTCCTATACCATTGTGGATAAGCACCAGGGTCGTATTGAAGTAGAAAGTACAATTGATGAAGGGACTTGCTTCAAGGTTTACCTACCGGTGTACGAACAGTTCTAATTGGTCAACCCCTCTCATAATATCTGGAATAGGAGGACAAGGGGGGGGTTGAATGGTAAATTACGTATGGCTGGGCATGGTTGTTTTTGGTATTCTTGTGGCCGGTGCTCAGGGTCATATTGAAGTTGTTACGAAGGCGGCTTTGGATGGGGCCCAGATCGCAGTACAAACTTCCTTGAGTTTAATTGCCATTATCACTTTTTGGTTGGGTATTATGAAACTTGCTGAAGCTGCTGGTTTAGTACAAGGATTGGCTAAAGTGGTAAGGCCCATTACGGGTTTTTTATTTCCTAGTATACCTAAGGATCATCCAGCCATGGGTGCTATTGTTATGAACCTTAGTGCCAATATATTGGGCTTGGGAAATGCTGCAACTCCGATGGGTCTTATTGCCATGCAAGAACTACAAAAACTAAATAAGCATCGTCCGGACACAGCTTCCGAGGCCATGTGTACATTTTTAGCCTTAAATACCGGCTGCATTACTATTATACCAACCACGATTATTGGCATCCGTGTGCTATATGGTAGTCAAGAACCTACGGAAATTGTGGGGACTACTGTTTTTGCAACCCTTTGTGGGATGATTGTGGCTATTCTGGCAGACAGGCTATTAAGAAGTCTGTACAGGAATAGGTGGTGAGCCTATGTACGAACTGATCAATCAGATTTCACGCTGGGCCATACCCGTTATGCTTTTATTTATCCCATTGCTGGCGTTCATAAAAAAAGTGCCTGTATTTGAAACATTTGTGGAGGGAGCGGAGGCAGGTTTTTCAACTGCCATTAAAACCATTCCATTTTTAACGGCTATGCTGGTGGCTGTGAGTATTTTTCGAGCCTCCGGGGCTATGGAGCTTTTAGCTTCTTGGATATCCCCAGTGTTAAATATGGTGGGGATTCCTGCAGATATTTTACCCCATGCGGTCATGCGTCCTTTATCAGGTGGAGCAGCACTGGGAATTGCCACGGAAATTATTAAGACCCACGGACCGGATAGTTTTGTGGGTCGCCTTGTTTCGACCATGCAGGGTAGTAGTGATACAACCTTTTATGTGCTTACCCTTTACTTTGGTTCTGTGGGCATTCGTAAGTACCGTTATGCAGTGGCATCGGGTTTAACAGCGGATTTTACCACGCTTATCGCATCCATCATGATTTGTAAGCTAATGTTTTAGTTTAGACTTGCCCGGGTATGATACAATTGATCTGGCAATTATTTTCTAAGGAGATACGCATTATATGGAGGAAAGATTACAAAAAATATTGGCAAAAGCGGGAGTGGCTTCCCGTCGCCATTCTGAAGAATTAATTATCAGTGGTCAAGTTAAAGTTAATGGCAAAACAGTTACAGAAATGGGATTAAAAGTAGATCCAACAAAGGATAAAATTGAAGTAAAGGGGAAACCCCTTCCTCCACTGGAAAAAAAGGTTTATTTACTGATGAATAAACCCAGGGGATATGTAACGACCCTTAGTGATGAAAGGGATAGAAAAACTGTTGTTGATTTACTAAAAGGGGTAGAACAAAGGGTATATCCCGTAGGACGGCTGGACTACGATTCAGAGGGATTGCTTCTGTTGACCAATGATGGAGAGCTAACCCAGGCCCTTACCCATCCTAAACATAAGGTCAAAAAAACCTACTTGGCGAAGGTGGATGGCATACCTGAAACAGAGGAACTAAAAGCAATGGCCAAAGGCTTGGTGTTGGAAGATGGACCCACAGCACCGGCTGATGTAAGGCTTGCAGGCACTGGGGATAACAGGGCTTTACTGGAGATTTCCATTCACGAAGGCCGCAATCGTCAGGTAAGGAGAATGTGTGAGCATATTGGTTATAAAGTTCTTCGATTAAGAAGGACCCGTATAGGGACCCTTGAACTGGGTAGCTTAAAATCAGGTGAGGTACGGGCATTAACCAAGAAGGAATTAAGGGAGCTAGCCTCATTGGTGGGGTTAAAGCAAAATTATAATGATATGCAGCTTACCACCGAGGTTCAGAAGAAAAAGCCCAGCCCCTGCGGCAGGGTTGGCCGAATCAAAGGAAAGGTCTCCGAGCAAAAAAGTAATAGGTCTGCAAAGTCAAAGGTTAACGAATTTTTTGAAAAAGGGACATTAAGGGGTAAAAATAGTAAAAGTAAGGTTTCCAGCAGAGAGAGTAGTAGATAGACAACATTAACACGGCAACAGCCGTGTTTTTCCCTTATTTAGGCATAAACTACCCACCAGGTTGGCAATATTATAAAGTATTAGCCATCAGACTTCAGCTTAATGTGTAGTTTATAGGGTTGGCTTTGAGCCATGAGCCATGGCCCATGGCCCATGGCTTACGGAGGGTTCCAACCAAAGAACTTCTGAAGTTGATGGCTAATAAACATGTTAGGGTAAATGAAGTAGCATCCGGGGGGATTAAAATGCCGTATTGCAAAAAATGTGGAAACCATGAAAGCCTTGCAAGTTCCTATTTTTTACCCAGTTCAGAAACGGCAACGGCGCCACCCTATGGTCTGCTGGGCAATTTTAATCAAGAAGGTTATCTAACAACTTTGGAGTGTCAAGGGGCCAGTTTAGATGATGCTCAGGAAGCCTTTGAACGGCCAGAAATTTATTTTGATACCTGTCCGTCCTGTGGTTCCCATGATATCCATTGGTAAACCTAGCAGGATTTTTTCCCGCCTTAATCGAATTTTTTAAACTAGGTTGGGCGAGGAGGGTTTCTTTTGAGCTTACAGAAAGAAGATATTACACACCGCCCCTTACGGGTTAGGGTTCGATTGGATTTTAAAGGAATTGGAAAACCGGGACGCTTTTTATTTGGGGGTAAACCTGGTGATAAGGCTGCTGAAGATTTAAGAGAGCAGCAGGTTGCTGTTTTTCGGAATGTGCCCATTCAAGGAATACAGGTGGAAGAAATTGATATGAGTTCCGAAGTATACGTGGTACAGGATGAAGTTACAAATTCTGAGGCGGCCTATGCTCCGGTCATTCTAGAACTCCGGGCAGAGACATTGGAAGATGTTATTCGTTTTATTGCCCGGGATGATTTTCGAAAAATAGAAATTATTGAGCCAGTAAATTTAGCACTTACGAAATATGATGTGGAGAGACTGTTGTTTAGAGTAGCAGAGGAAATGAGGGTCTACCGTTCATTATTAGAACGAAAATTTAACCACCGTTAAAATATGAATAGTTTCAAGTAGCCACCTCTTACGAACCCTGTTAACGTAGTATTTAGATTAAACAGAAAAGTGATGACACCAACCAAAGGTTTAATAAGTGACAAGACAAATTAATATCAGAACAGTAAAACTTATAAAGAGTATCGTGAAACATTGCATTTGGATATAAGCTGTAATATAATCTAAGCAACCCACAGGTACAAAGAGAATATTCCTGTGGGCTGTTATTTTTTTGGAGGTGTTCACTTTTGAGTCTCCATGGTAGTAGAAAAGTGGCCAAGGCGGCCATAGAAATGTCCATGACCGAAACCAGAGAGCAGGAGAAAGAATACAAAACTAGGTTTTTAGCAGGGGGAATTCGAACAGCTGCAGTGGACTATGGCGGCGATTTTATTTCTTCGATAAACCGTATTATTGAAAGGGCTGTGGTGGCAGCTAAACGGGAAGGCGTCATAAAAGAAGTGCATGCGGATGAAGGTGCTGTGGCTGGTGCAACTCGTGAAGCGCTATCAATTATTGTGCCAAAGGCAGTAGGCCTAAATGTAGGAGGCAAAATTGGTATTGCCAGACAGGAGGATCATATCAGTGTGGCGGTATTTTTTGGAGTAGGACTTTTGCATTTAGATGAAGTGGCCATTGGTTTGGGACACCGAGCTGTATCAAGCTCGTAGCAGGGGGTAAGTAGGATGGTTTTTGTTAGGGGAATTAGAGGAGCTGTTACGGTAGAACGGAATGATACTCAAGAAATATTAGATGCTACTCGAGAAATGTTAGCCTTAATTATTCAACGAAATCAAATTAACATCAAAGATATTTGTAGTATATTTTTCACAGTTACACCTGATTTGAATGCTGGGTTTCCTGCCAAAGCAGCAAGGGACATGGGATGGGAGTATGTTCCCTTAATGTGTGCCCTGGAGGTTGGGGTTGAGAAAGCTTTGCCTAGGTGTATCCGGGTATTAGTGCATGTCAACACAGAAAAAGCTCAAAAGGATATGAAACACGTTTATTTGCGGAATGCGGCCTGCTTGAGGCCGGACCTTTCAGATTAAGAGTAGGCCGTGACATTGCTCCGGCCTATTTTACTTTTTTCAACTGCATTGCTCCAGAACTGGTGGTGCCAGTTGTAACAGAGCTAAAATTGAGTATGATTTGTTCTTTCTAACTCTTAGGAAGGAATATATCCTTTAATAGCGAAAATTAATAGGTATAAGACTTAGCATGGAGGGTTAAGCTTGCCTTCATATAATTTGGTTAGTAAGGAAATGAAAGAAGATGAAACAGTGGTCCAAGTGGCTGATAAAGCCTTTGGCGGCGGAAGTTTTTCTGTCATTGCAGGACCCTGTGCTGTGGAAAATAGTGAGGAACTGATTGATCTTGCCATCTTCCTTCGTGAAGCTGGTGTTCAAATACTGCGGGGTGGTGTTTTCAAGCCTAGGACCTCCCCGTACTCCTTTCAAGGACTCGGCAAAGAGGGTTTAGGGTTCCTGGCAGAGGCTGGTCAATTAGCCGGTTTGCCTGTTGTTACTGAGGTACTGGATGTCCGGGATCTAGATATGGTATTGCAGTATGTTGATATGGTGCAAATTGGTAGTAGGAACATGCAGAATTTTGGTTTGCTGCGGGAAGTTGGTCGTTCAAAGCACCCGGTGCTTCTGAAACGAGGGTTGTCCGCCACGGTTGAGGAATGGTTACTGGCAGCTGAGTATATTTTAACTGAGGGAAATCAACAGGTTATTTTATGTGAACGAGGAATTCGAACCTTTGAGACAGCCACCCGAAACACCTTGGATATCAGTGCAATACCACTGGTAAAACAATTAAGCCATCTACCTGTAATAGCAGACCCTAGCCATGCCACTGGTCGAAGGGAACTTGTGGTGCCTGTGGGGAGGGCTGCTGTTATGGCCGGTGCTGATGGGTTGATGATTGAAGTCCACCCTGCTCCGGAAAGAGCCCTATCCGATGGAGCCCAGTCCCTCAGACCCGAAGAATTAAAAAATTTAATGCGAGGTCTTAAAGATTTATTACTGGTGAGAGATGAAATAAACAAAGGAACCGGAGCGTAACCAGCGCTCCGGTTCCTTTGTTTATTTCAGACCTAGTTCTTGGGCCAGACTAGTCCAGGCCGGTAGAGATCTTTTTATGGTATCCATTTCAATGCAGTAAGACAGGCGGAAATAGCCTGGTGTACCAAAACCACCACCTGGAACTACCAAAATATTGTGATTTAGGGCTACTCTGGTAAATTCAAGGTCATCAGCAAGGGGTGATTTAGGAAATAGATAAAAGGCTCCTTGGGGCTTCTGTATTTCAAAGCCCAGTGAGGTAAGATGATTGTATAGAACATCGCGCTTTTCCTGGTATTCCTCTATGTTGACGGATTCCCGTTGCAATCCTTTCACCAGGCGTTGCATTAAAGCAGGAGCATTTACAAAGCCCAAAGTACGGTTGCAGAATATTAGACCTTCTACCAATTGGTTAACTCCGTTAATTCTAGGGTTAACTGCAATATAACCAATACGTTCGCCCGGCAATGCAAGGTCTTTACTGTGGGAGGTAACCATGATTGCATTGGTTATATACGGGAAAACAGAGGGGACTTTTACACCGTCATAAACAATCTTGGCATAGGGTTCATCCGAAAGGACAAAGATTGGCCTCCCCCATTGTTGAGATTTTTCTGTCACTAACTTGCCTAAGGATGCCAGTGTTTCAGCTGGGTAAACAACACCAGTAGGGTTATTGGGAGAGTTAATGATGATGGCTCTGGTCTTTTCATTGATAGCAGAGGCGATGGCGTCTAAATCAGGCAGGAACTTTTCATCGTTAGGAACAACCTTTAAGACTCCCCCATGATTATCAACATAGAATCCATATTCCACAAAATAAGGAGACAGTGCAATAACCTCATCCCCGGGGTTTAAGATCGCTTTGAGAACCACATTGAGGCCGCCCCCGGCCCCTACGGTCATGACGATGTGCTGAGCCGTAAAGGGCAAGTCTGATTGTTCCGCTATGACCTCAGCCACGGCGGAGCGGGTTTCGGGATAACCTGCATTGCTCATATAACGATGCATGCCTGGTTCAGGGTTAAGGGCTAATGTTTTTAATTGTTCGTTAAATTTTTCCGGGGGTTCTACGGAGGGATTACCAAGGGTGAAATCAAATACCTTTTCAGGACCGTAAATTTTTCTTAGGCGGTCACCTTCTTCAAACATTTTACGTATCCAGGAAGCTTTGCCTAAAGAAGAGGCTACTTTATCAGACAGTACCATTTGCAAACTCCTTTCATATGAACGATTTACCATTATTTTACCATTAGAAAAGATATTTTTATATATTTTTCCATTGTAATTGTCAAGTCTTAAATCTGATGATAACATATACCTGTAGGATGGTTTTATAAGAAATTTTTGCAGGATGGTAGAATGGTGAGGAGGGGTTTCTATGTAATTTTTTAGGTCTAACTGACACTCTTTTTGGGGTGTCTTTTATTATTGGCTGTGGTGGTTATATTAAAGAATAGTAGGAGTCCTGAAAAAGTTGTAGGATGGAAGGGGAAAGAGTTCGATGATTGTTGTAATGAGCCAGAGAGCTACAGAAGATCATATAAATGCTGTTTTAAAAAGACTTCAAAAAGTCGGTTTTGAAATTCATCTATCTCAAGGGGTTGAAAGAACCATTATAGGTGCTATCGGTGATAAGACAAGAATGGCTGATTTGGCACTGGAAGCTATGCCAGAAGTTGATAATGTAGTACCGATACTTCAGCCCTATAAGCTTGCCAGCAGAACCTTTAAAGAAGAAAACACCATCATTCGGGTGGGTGATTTAGAAATCGGCGGTAATCAAATTCATGTGATGGCTGGGCCCTGTGCAGTAGAGAGTAGGGAACAGCTTTTTGAGGCCGCGGATGCTGTGAAAAAAGCCGGAGCGACGCTGCTTAGGGGAGGTGCCTTTAAACCCCGCACCTCACCCTATTCCTTTCAAGGATTAGAAGAAAAAGGATTACAATATTTAGCCGAGGCGAGGGAAAGAACTGGGCTTAAAATTGTTACAGAGCTTATGGATGCCAGCAGTTTGCCAATGGTGGCTGAATATGCAGATATTATACAGATAGGCACCCGAAACATGCAAAACTTCTTTCTTTTGCGTGCAGTAGCAAATGTACAAAAACCTGTACTATTGAAAAGAGGTATTTCAGCCACCATTGAGGAGTGGTTAATGTCTGCGGAGTATATTATGGCCGGGGGAAACTATCAAGTAATTCTGTGTGAAAGAGGTATCAGATCTTACGAGAGCTATACTCGCAACACCTTGGATTTATCTGCTATACCAGTAATAAAGCATTTATCTCACCTACCGATTATTGTGGACCCAAGTCACGCGCTGGGAAAATGGAGATTTGTGTCTTCCATGTCCAAAGCTGCTGTGGCTGCAGGGGCTGATGGATTATTAATTGAAGTTCACCCTAATCCCTCAGAGGCCTTGTGTGATGGGCCACAATCCTTAACACCGAATAACTTCGGTTCCTTAATGACAGAAGTGCAACAGGTAGCCGGAGCAGTTGGCAGAACATTGACTTAAGTAAAAAATAGTTCCGGAAGAGGAAGCAGGGATTTTGATTGTTTAAGAAGGTTGTTATTGCCGGGGTGGGGTTAATGGGTGGCTCCCTTGGCATGGCCATGGTCAAAGGAAATATGGCCACAGAGGTTGTGGGAGTCGATCCCGACAGGGAAAACTTAAAACAGGCGGTTCGCATGGGGGCCGTACACCGGGCTGCGGATTTGGCTGAAGCCTTACCGGGTACAGATTTACTGATTCTTGCTACACCCATCGGTGTTACCCTGGGGGTTTTGGAAATGGCTATTCCCTATTTGACTCCTGGAACCATCATTACAGATATAGGGAGTGTCAAAGGACGCCTAGTAGAACGTGCTGAAGCAATGCTGCCGTCCAATGTTCATTTTGTGGGAGGGCATCCCATGGCTGGTCTAGAGTTAACTGGCGTGGTTGGGGCCCGTGAAGATTTATTTGAGGGTGCAGCTTATATTATTACACCAACACCCTTAACCAACCCTACAGCCTTAGAAAGAATCAAAGGACTGATAGAAAAATTAGGGGCGAAGCCCATCGAACTGGGATATCTGGAACATGATGGGGTAGTGGCCTTCATTAGCCACTTACCCCATCTATTGGCTGCTACCCTGGTAAATACCATAGCCAATGAACCTGAAAAAGAACTGCTTTTAAACATGGCCGCGGGTGG
The DNA here is from genome assembly GCF_000016165.1 of Desulforamulus reducens MI-1. GTDB lineage: Bacteria > Bacillota > Desulfotomaculia > Desulfotomaculales > Desulfotomaculaceae > Desulfotomaculum > Desulfotomaculum reducens. Next base: position 1,221,627 of record NC_009253.1, read on the forward strand.
TTTTAGGGATACCACTCGAATTGCTGCATCAAATTCCCTTATGTGGAGAGATATCTTGTTAACAAACCGTGAGATGGTTTTACAGGCAATCACCCGTTTCCGCAGTCAACTGGAAGAAATGGAGAAGTTTATAAAGGATTTCAATGCCGTTGAATTGGTAAAGATTCTTAATCATGCCAAGGGGTTACGGGAGTCCTTACCAGAAAATAGGGTATATATGAATAAGTGCCAAGAGAAAAATCAGAGGGGAAAATAAAATGGAACTGGTAATCAACCCTGTAAAAAAACTACGAGGAAATGTTTCAGTGCCCGGGGATAAATCTATATCACATAGGGCAGTTATGGTTGGGGCTTTAGCCCAGGGAATCACAGAAGTGAGTAATTTTTTAATGGGGGAAGACTGTCTTGCCACTGTTAAGTGTTTAAGAGCCATGGGAGTATCCATTGAGGGCCCTACCAATGGCAAGTTAAAGATTTATGGTGTGGGCTTGCAAGGACTGCGTGAACCTGCGGATCTATTGGATACTGGAAATTCCGGGACAACCACCCGTTTATTAATGGGGATTCTTGCCGGTCAACCCTTTACGAGTATCATTACTGGGGATCAGTCCCTAAAGAAAAGACCCATGGCTCGGGTTACTAAACCCCTACAGGATATGGGAGCTTCCTTTTTAGGCCGAAATCAAAATAATCTCTTACCCATGGCTGTTCAAGGCGGCAAGCTAAAACCCATTGATTTTCATTCCCCGGTTGCCAGTGCTCAGGTAAAGTCCGCTGTCTTATTTGCAGGGTTATTTGCGGAAGGCTATACCTCTGTAACGGAACCTGCTGTGTCCAGGGATCATTCTGAACGGATGTTAAAGGCCTTTGGTGCTGAGGTAGAGGTGAAGAATCAAACTGTTCGAATAAAGGGGCTCCCCCAACTAAAAGGAATGAAAATCACAGTTCCCGGGGATATTTCCTCCGCGGCATTTCTCATGGTTGCAGCGGCAATTCTTCCTGGCTCAGACATAACCATACAGGGGGTTGGGATCAATCCAACCCGTGACGGTATTCTTGAGGTCCTTAAACAAATGGGTGCAGGAATAGAAATTATGCATAGCCGATTGCAGGGTGGTGAGCCTGTGGGAGATATTCGGATAAAGGGTGCAGAACTACAGGGGACTGAGTTATCTGGCCCAATCATACCTAGACTGATAGATGAGATTCCTATTATCGCTGTGGCTGCAGCTTATGCCCGGGGAACTACAGTAATTCGTGATGCTTCAGAGCTGAAAGTAAAGGAAAGTAACCGTATCTCCTCAGTGGTAAGGGAATTAAGGAAGTTTGGTGCAACCGTTGAAGAACTTTCCGATGGTCTAATCATCCAGGGAGGTACGCCTTTATCAGGTGCTGTTTGTCAAAGTTATGGGGACCACCGGATGGCTATGGCCATGGCGGTGGCGGGCTTAGCTGCCAGTGGTCAAACATTAATCGAACAAGCGGATTGTATTCCTGTTAGCTTCCCAGGGTTCAGTGATGTATTAAAAGAGGTAATTGTAGAATAATATGCTGGAAGAATTTATCTTTCAGCTTTTTTATTAACTTTTGTAATTCTAAAATGTTCCGGTATTGCAAGGGTAATTAAGGCTGCTACCAGCCAAGTTTTTTGAAAAAAAAAGGAATATTTAGCTTAGTGTCGAAAACCCTAAGGTGTGTATAGGCTTTTTGTGATGATAATTGGAGGTCTATTGATTGACAGAACATAAGTGTATTGCCATTGATGGTCCTGCGGGAGCAGGTAAAAGTACCGTAGCAAAAAAAGTGGCTCAAAAATTAAATTTACTCTATATAGATACTGGAGCAATGTATCGTGCCGTTACCTTAAAAGCCTTAAGGGAAAGGATCAACTTATGGGATGATATTGCCCTGATAGAACTGGCTAAGCGAACCATCATAACGTTATTGGCTGGACAGAAGCAATCTGTTCTACTGGATGGTCTGGATGTAACCAGAGAAATACGGACACCAGAAGTGACTAACAATGTTTCGATAGTAGCTAAAATTGCCGGGGTGAGAGAAGTACTGGTACAGCGCCAACGGGAGATGGCTGAAGAAGCTGGTGTTGTCATGGATGGTAGAGATATTGGAACGGTGGTTTTGCCCAAAGCAAAGGCCAAGTTCTTCCTTACAGCCTCAGCTGAGGAAAGGGCAAGACGGCGAGCGAAAGAAATGATGAACTTTGGTTATGATGTTGATCTAGAACAGTTAATCAAAGAAATTGAAGAAAGAGATTTTATGGACAGTAATCGTGCTGTATCCCCATTGGTTCCGGCGGAGGATGCTGTTTTAATTGATAGTTCCGGTATGACCATTGATGAGGTTGTCAATTCTATTATTACCTGGGTAGAGAAAGGGAAATAGGTTTATGCTTTATACTACTCTCAGGTTTATCATTCGTTACATCCTTTTAATATGGAGAAGATGGAAGATTGTAGGCCGTGATAATTTGCCTGTAAGCGGGGGAGTTCTGGTTGTTTCAAACCACGTTAGCAACTTGGACCCTTTGGTAGTGGGATGTGCCTTAACTAGGCGCATTCATTTTATGGCCAAGGTGGAATTGTTTAAAATTCCTATTTTAGCTAGCCTTATACGAATGTTAGGGGCTTTCCCGGTCAATCGTGAAAGATCAGATCGTAAGGCCATTCGTATGGCCTTAGAATATCTGCAAAACGGTGAAGTTGTCGGAATATTTCCCGAAGGAACCCGTAGTAAAACCGGAGAATTGCAAAAGGCCCAAATCGGTGCAGCGATGCTGGCTGTTAAGAGCAATACCCCTATCCTTCCAGTTGCTCTCATAGGAACCAGGGGAATCTTTAATAAAGTTGTAGTGAAGATTGGTGAACCCTTATATATACCCGAACTGTGGCGAAGCCGTGCCAGTAAAGAGCAACTAGAAGCACTAAGCGAACAGGTTATGAAGGAAATTGAACGATTAATTAACAATCAGTAATATTATTCAGCAATTGCAGGCAAAGAGGGTGATTTCTTGCGGATTAAATTAGCTAGCAAGGCTGGGTTTTGTTATGGCGTAAAAAGAGCCATTGATTTAGCTTTATCCACTGCCAAAGAAAAGGCAGGAAACATTTATACCCTAGGCCCCTTAATCCATAATCCCCAAGTGGTTCAAAATTTAGCGGAAAATGGCATATGTGAAATAAACGATATTGGTGAAGTTAAAGAAGGGACCGTTATTATTCGTTCCCATGGTGTAGGACCAGAAATTATACAAGCTGCCAGGGAAAAAGGGCTTAAGGTATTGGATGCAACTTGTCCCTTTGTAGCAAGGGCCCAGAAATATGCACATGAAATGGCTGCACAGGGAATTCCTGTATATATTTTGGGAGATCCGGGACATCCTGAAGTTCAGGGTATTCTAGGTTGGACTGAGGGCAAAGGGAGCGTTATAGATAATCCAAGTGAAATAACTCGGGTGGAACACCCTAAGGTAGGGGTCGTGGCACAAACTACACAGCCATTGAGTAACTTTCAGGCATTATTAGAAGCTCTACAAAATCAGGGAGTAGAAGTGGATGCCAGAAATACAATCTGCCATGCCACTGGCGAACGCCAACGGGCAGCAATGGAATTGGCCAGAGAAGTGGATGTCATGGTTGTGGTAGGGGGTAAGAATAGTGCCAATACAAAAAAACTGGCCAAGATATGTCAGGAAACCGGGACACCAACCTATCATGTGGAATCCGCAAGGGAATTACGTAAGGAATGGTTCCTAGGGCATGAAATAGTTGGTCTGACAGCGGGCGCTTCAACACCTGACGCAATTATAGAGGAGGTTAAAAAGAGGATGAATGAAATGGACCAGATGACCAATGGTGAAGAAGGAATGAGCGAAGCTATGGAGGTGAAATCTCCACAGGCTGGTGAGCTTGTTAAAGGTATTGTTGTTCAAGTTGGTATGGATGAGGTGTTAGTTGATATTCGAGCTAAATCCGAAGGTGTGATACCTCGAAAAGAAATGGCCTTTTATGGTGTGGATAATCTCCAAGAAATTGTAAAAGTTGGAGATGAAATAGAGTGTGTTGTTATCAAAGCTGAGGATAATGAAGGAAAAATTATTTTATCCAAAGAACGTGCAGATGCAGAAAAGGCTTGGGATGGTTTAGAAGAAGCCATGGAACAAGGTACAATTATTAAAGGTGTTGTACGTGAAGTTGTCAAAGGTGGCATGTTGGTGGATGTTGGCGTTCGTGCATTTTTACCAGCTTCCTTGGTAGAACGTGGTTATGTTGAGGACCTTTCGAAATACTTAAATCAAGAGTTTGAAGTGCGTGTTATTGAAATGAATAAACAACGTAAAAAAGTAGTTGTATCACGTAAAGCTGTTTTAGAAGAACAAAATGCACGCAAGCGTGAAGAATTACTTGCTTCGCTTCAAGAAGGACAAATTGTAAAAGGCATTGTTCGCCGTATTACCAATTTTGGTGCCTTTGTGGATCTTGGTGGATTGGACGGTTTACTGCATATCTCAGAAATGAGTTGGCATCGTATTAATCATCCTCAGGAAGTAGTTAAAGTTGGGGATGAACTGGAAGTTATGGTATTAAAGGTTGATACCCAAAATGAGAAGATATCTTTAGGTCTGAAGCAAGTTTTACCAAATCCATGGGATAATGTTGAAGAAAAGTATCCCGTTGGCAATATATTTAATGCCAAGGTGGTACGTTTGGCTCCCTTTGGCGCTTTTGTACAATTAGAACCTGGTGTTGAAGGACTTGTTCATATTTCTCATTTAGCTGACCGCCATGTTGAAAAGCCAGAGGATGTAGTAAAAGAGGGGGAGGAAGTCCAGGTTAAAGTCCTCAGTATGGATCCCTCTGAAAAACGTGTTCGCCTTTCCATTCGTGAGGTCAATGGTGAAAGACGGTCCGCCCGGGAAGCACGCCCCCGGAAACAAGAGGAGGTTCAGGAACAGAATGTAATGAATGAAACTCCTGAAGAGAAAATAACCCTTGGGGATGTATTTGGGGATATGTTTAAAGAAAAATAAAAAATAAACAAAATGATGGTTGTCCATATAAGGGCAACCTTTTTTTATTTGCTTAGACGGTATACATGTATTGCATATTTTCACAACCCAAGGGAAATCTATTTTTAAGCTACTGAAAACTCTTTAAAGGAGGAAAGGTTATGGATCGTTTTCCCCTGGGACTCATTGTATTAATCATTGTATCCCTACTGGTCTTTTTTGGTGTGGCCCAACGGGCTCTGGATCGCATGAGATTAACAGACAAAGGTGCGCTGGTAGTTATTTTAGCTCTTATTGTGGGTAGTTTTATTAATGTTCCCATACCGGGGTTTAGGGTTCCTTTGGAAATAAACATTGGTGGTGCGCTAGTTCCTATTGCCCTGGCAATTTATCTTTTAGCCAAGGCGGGTACTGGCAAAGAAGTTTCAAGGGCGTTAATATCGGCGGCACTTACGGGCGTTGTTATTTATTTTATCAGTACTCGTTATATGAGTGGTCTTGCAGAACCAGCAGGCGGGGCCTTAAGTTTTGTCGATCCTCTTTATGTATTTCCAATTATTGCAGCAGTCATCGCTTATGTGGCCGGGCGCTCCCGTCGAAGTGCTTTTATTGGAGCCACCTTGGGCATAATTTTGTGGGATGTTGCAAACTATTACTATATGTTACAAAATAATGCTACCAATGCCACAAAAAGCATTGGTGGGGCCGGGGCCTTTGATACTATTGTAATTTCCGGTATACTGGCTGTCTTATTAGCAGATTTAATTGGGGAAACCAGAGAAAGATTACAGGGTGGACCCGCCTCCCAAGGTAAACCAGATGCTTTATTAGTGGGTTTAAGAAAACCGGAGTTTGAAAGAAAAGAGAAGAAAACCCAAAAAGAAAATAGCAAAGATAAAAATACTCATTGGGAGGAGGTAGACCCCTTTGAAGACTAAGCTGTTTCGTACTATAGTAAGTATCTGTTGCATACTTATGGGCGTTGGGATCATTGGACGGTTAAGCTTTGCAGAGATGGTTCTCCCCGCCTGGAATCCGGCTTTGTTATTAACCAGTGAAGAAGTAGACCACCTTGTTGGTAAATCAATCGATATTCTAGATGAAAAAGGGAATAGGATTAGCCAGGCCTGTCGAGGGGTAGCGGTGGGAGATGAGATTATTAACTCCGAAGGACAACATTATCGAATTACTAAAGTTAGCAAGGGTGCAGCTTCTGCCAAATCCCTAGGTATGGATAAGGATTTTCTGGCCTGGAATGAATATTTTACAGACGAACGTCTGGCCATGGCGGCTGCGGCTCCTAAAACAGGAACGGTAGGGGTTTATCATACGCATAGTGATGAGGCTTACGTCCCCACCGATGGTTCAGAAAGCATTCCCTTTAAGGGTGGTATTTACGATGTAGGCCAAAGCTTTGTTCAAAGGCTAAAAGCAAAAAGCGGTACCAATGTAGTCTATGATAAAACACCCCATGACCCCCATGATAATGCTGCCTATCAGCGGTCCAGACGAACTGCGATGAATATTATGAAGCAGAACCCCATAGCCATCATAGATGTGCACCGGGATGGAATTCCAGACCCAAGTTACTATACAGCAAAAGTCGCTGATACCGAGGTTAGTAAACTCAGACTTGTTGTGGGGCGCCAAAACCCCAATATGCAGGCTAACCTGGATTTTGCCAGAAGAATGATGGCCTATTCCAATAAAGTGCATCCGAAGATTGTAAAAGAAATCTTTATGGCCAAAGGAAACTATAACCAGGATTTAATGCCCACGGCCCTTCTTATTGAGGCAGGAACCCATACCAACACGAAACAGCAGGCGGAAAATGGTGTGGCTTTGTTTGCCGATGCTGTACCCACTGTTCTGGGTATTCAGGGAGGTCCAACAACACAAGCAAAACCAAATGTTCCAGGAGGCGGTGTAACAGGTGATGGGGCAACTGGTGCAGGTGGTTGGAAAGCTGTTGGTTGGATACTAGGTTTAACTCTTATCCTTGGTGGAGGATTTCTGCTGATAAGCTCTGGTAGCTTAAAGGGCTTGTCAGGCTTTGGGAAAGAATTTACCAATTACCTTGGGCCTTTGAAAAAGATAGCAAGAAAAAAAGAAACAAATAAAACAAAAGATCAATCTAAAAAAGCCGATGGGGATATGGCAGATAGAGCTGTGATAGACCATAGGGATGATGTTACAGAAGATTAAATTGAAAGGCTGCCGACTTCTTAGGGAGGCGGCAGCTTTAATATTTAGATGCCAGGACATAAAAGAGGTGTGAAATGGAAAAATACCTATTGGTTACGGTTATTGGGATTGCAGCGGGCTTTTTATCTAGAGTTGCTCTGTTGCGGGTGGACTATCGCCAATATCCCGGTTATCCACACGGTTTTGTAACCCATCTGTCACTGGGATTTATTGCAGCTTCCTTGGGGGCCATAGCGGTGCCTGCGCTGGTAGAACCGGATTATGCTGCATTCACTTTTTTAGCTCTGGCAGCTCAACAATTTAGAGATATTCGAAGCATGGAAAGACAAACCTTGGAAAGCTTAGAAGAAAGTGAATTAGTACAGAGAGGCAAAGATTATATTGAGGGTATAGCCAGAACCTTTGAAGCTCGTAATTATTTAGTGATGGCCACGTCCTTTTTAACTGCCTTAATAGTTCAATATATGGGTTTTATTGTAGGTATAGCCGCAGGGATTGTTTTAGTATTGATCAGCCTGTTGTTTAAATCAGGTAACACCATTGGTGATATTTGTGAAGTGCTGCCTGCTAAGTTGCATTTTAAAGATACCATTTTGCATGTGGAGCATATCAATATCATGTCTGTGGGTCTTAAAGAGCGTCGTAAGAAAATATTACAGGATGGACTTGGTGTATTAATAAAACCTAAAAATGATGATGCTAGAGCCACCATTCACGACATTGGCCAGAGGTTGGCCATTGCGCATACTGCGGGGACGATACTGGGAACGAAAAAAGATGTGGATTTGCCAGAATTTACACCAATGTTAAGAAAAGACCCGGATACTGGGCAGGTAGGATTTTATATTGTACCCAATGAACCAGATATAAAGGCTTTGGTAGAAGCGGTTAAGAAGACGCCGGTATTGGAAAGTGCTGCTTCCAGACCCTTGAAGTCCAAGGCCGGAAGATATGCGGCAGATTAACCATGAAGGGGGAGGTAGATCTGTCTAAGGGAAGCATCGTGGCAGCAGTCACCATTGTGCCGGATAATATTCAGGGAGATGTCCCCATTATTATAGCAAAGGATGAGGACGATCGAGAAAAATTGGCTGGCCATATTGCAAATGTTTTACAAAGTACTGTTCATGATCTAGGTAATGGAACCTATATAATTGTTCAACACTAAACTTGACTAATAATGGTAGATGGTGGATAATTGATGCAGTACGTCCACGGGGAGTTTTGTGATGAAAAACAATGGTTTATACATAACAGATGTTGAAAATGGCAGTATTGCAGAGGAAATAGGTATTCAACCTGGAGATCGCCTGGTTGCCATTAATAAAGAGCCTATACGAGATGTTTTAGATTATCGATTCCTTTGTGCCAACGAAGAAGTGCTGGCTAAGATAGTCACTGCCAGTGGTGAAGAATGGGAAATTGAAATTGAGAAGGATTATGAAGATGATCTGGGGTTGGATTTTGGCGAGCATTCCTTTGGGCCAATTAGACGATGCCATAATCGTTGCCTCTTTTGTTTTGTGGATCAGATGGCTCCGAGCATGCGAGAATCTCTGTATATAAAAGACGATGATTATCGTCTTTCTTTTTGGCAGGGTAATTTTGTATCCTTGACCAATGTTAAGGATGAAGAACTGAAACGAATCATAGACCAAAAACTAGGGCCATTATATATATCTGTGCATACAACAAACTCTGAATTACGCTGTCGCATGCTAAACAATCGCCATGCCGGAAAAATACTGGAACAACTTAAGATGCTTGCTGAGGCGGGTATTGAAATGCAAACCCAGGTTGTATTATGCCCAGGCATCAACGATGGCGAAGAACTGAAGCGAACCATCCGTGACTTAGCCCTGCTATGGCCGCAAGTACACTCCCTGGCAGTGGTTCCAGTGGGTGTTACAAAATACAGGGAAGGGCTCTATAGCCTGCGAACCTTTACTGAGACAGAGGCACAAGGAGTTATTGATCTCATTGAAGATTATCAGAATAAATTTATGAGTCTTTGGGACTATCCCTTTGTTTATGCATCCGATGAATTTTACGTAATGGCAGGAAAACCAATCCCACCTACCGAAAATTATGGGGACTTTCCTCAAACAGAAAATGGCATTGGTCTTGCGAGATTATTTTTGGATGAATGGGCAGAGGTTGAAGAGGAGTTACCCAATGAAATTGATGATCACCGTCGAATAACACTGGTAACGGGTACCTCTGGTGAAACCTTTTTAAGGCTTGTGACTGATCGATTAAACCTTATCAAAGGGCTAACCGTAGAACTAAGGGTAGTACAAAACAATTTCTTTGGCAATACAGTGACCGTTACGGGGCTTTTAACAGCCGGGGATATCATAGGGGCCTTAAAGGGCAAAGAAATAGGAGACTTATTGGTGCTTCCTACAGTTATGCTTAGAAACGGAGAAGAAGTGTTCTTAGATGATTTAAGGGTAAGTGATGTTTCAGAGCAACTGGGAGTATCAGTAACTGTGGCAGAAGGACCTCGTGATTTGGTTGAGATTGTTTTAGGATTAGACGAGAAATAAAGTGGTAAAACTTTAACTGAAATTATTGTATAGTTATATTATTTTAGAAAAGAGGGAAAACCCTTGCCCAAACCCATAGTAGCAATTGTCGGACGACCCAACGTTGGGAAGTCCACACTCTTTAACCGTATTGTTGGTGCCCGTATTGCCATAGTAGAAGATATGCCTGGTGTAACCAGAGACAGATTATATCAGGATGCCGAATGGCAGGGGCGCGAATTTACCCTGGTTGATACCGGTGGTTTAGATTTTGCAGAAGATATCATCACCGCACAAATTAGAAAGCAAGCTGAATTAGCAATCTATGAAGCAGATATAATCCTATTTGTGGTGGATGCCAGAGAGGGCTTAACTGCCATCGATGAGGAAGTAGGCAGGACCCTGAGAAGGGCTGACAAACCTGTTATCTTGGTGGCTAACAAAGTTGAACATTTTGATAAGATTCCTTACTATGACTTTTATCAATTGGGACTGGGCGATCCGGTGCCTGTATCTGCCGCAGAGGGCTTAAATACTGGCGATTTATTGGATGAATTAGTTAAGAACTTGCCGGCCCAAGATGAAGACCCCTATCCGCCGGATACCATTCGTATTGCTGTTATTGGCAGGCCCAATGTTGGAAAATCATCCTTGGTAAATACTATTTTGGGGGAAGAACGGGTTATTGTAAGTAACATTCCCGGCACCACCAGAGATGCCATTGACTCCTCCTTTGAGAAAAATGGGAAAAATTATGTTTTGGTTGATACTGCGGGGATGAGACGACGGAAAAAAATTGACCTGCCAACTGAGAGATATAGCGTTGTCCGTGCCTTGAGGGCAGTGGACCGCTGCGATGTGGCATTAATGGTTTTTGATGCAACCGAAGGGATAGCCGAACAGGATAAAAGAATTGTTGGATATGCCCATGAAAAAGGCAAAGCGATTATTTTGATTATTAATAAGTGGGATCTTATAGAAAAAGACGACAAAACCATGAATCGCTTTGAAAAAAAAATACGGGAAGAATTGGCATTCTTAGACTATGTACCCACTTTGTATATCTCGGCGTTAACCAAACAGCGTGTCCCAAAGGTTCTTGAAACAGTGGATTTTGTAGCGGAAGAGGCCAGTAAACGTGTGGCCACTGCAGATCTGAACAATCTAATCCGTGAAGCGACCCAGCACAACCCGCCTCCGGCTGATAAACATCGCCGATTAAAGATTTTCTATGCAACCCAGGGGGGTGTAAAACCACCAACTTTTATTTTGTTTGTTAATGAACCGGAAATCATGCATTTCTCATATCAACGTTACTTGGAAAATAAAATAAGAGATACCTACGGTTTTAAAGGTACCCCTATTCGGTTTTTCCTGCGAAAAAGAGAAGGCAAGGACATCTAGGACTTGTCTCCTCGATTTTAACTTTTAAGTGATTCGGAGGAATAAATATTGGTTCATATAACCACAGTAATGATAATTATTGGGGCATATTTAATCGGATCGATTCCCTTCGGGTTTCTTTTAGCTTATTTTTGGAAGGGAATCGATATCCGTAAGTGTGGTAGTGGGAACATTGGTGCTACCAATGTATGGCGCACACTTGGCAAAGTCCCGGGTATGATAGTATTAATTTTAGATATGATAAAGGGGATCTCAGCTGTTTTACTTGCTAAACAGCTAGAGAATACAGATATTGCTGTGCTGGGTGTTGCCCTTGCCGTTATGGCTGGCCATAGCTGGCCCCTATGGCTGAGATTTAAGGGTGGTAAAATTATCGCCACCGGTGCAGGCGCAATTTTAGCACTCTCACCGATGCCTTTGTTATTAGCTTTTTTAGTATGGCTAACGACAGTTGTTGTCAGCCGCTATGTTTCACTGGGTTCTATCCTGGGTGCAGTTTCTTTGCCCATTTGGATGGCTTTATTGAACCAAAATAGACATTATTTGATTTTCTCGGTATTAGTCGCTTCCTTTGCTGTTTGGAAACATTCATCAAATATAGGGCGCCTGATCAAGGGAACTGAGTTTAAAATAGGACAAAAGAAAACATAGGATTGGGGGACTGGGAATGGCCAAGGTAGCAATGATCGGGGCTGGCAGTTGGGCAACAGCTTTGGCCCAGGTGTTGGCCCAAAACAACAATTCTGTGCTTCTCTGGGCAAGAAGGCCGGAACTGGCCCAGTTAATAAACGAAGGGGAAAACAAAAGATACCTTCCCGGTGTTCAATTGCACCCTTCTCTTTCAGCAGATACTGATTTGGAAAAAGTTCTACACCAAGCAGAGGCTGTAGTATTTGGTGTTCCTTCCCATGGATTTCGGGAACTGTTACAGAAATCCCGGCCCTATATAAAATCTGATGCTTTCATTATTAATGTAGCAAAGGGCTTGGAAGAAAGCACCCTTCTACGACTATCAGAAGTATGTGCCAGTGAATTTGGGGAAGCAGTATTAAGCCGTTATGCGGTTCTTTCCGGCCCCAGTCATGCAGAGGAAGTGGGACTAAATATTCCTACGGCTGTGGTTGCCGCTGCCCAAGAGATTAGAATGGCAGAATACGTGCAGGATCTATTTATGTCACAGGACTTCCGTGTCTATACTAATCCGGATTTAGTGGGAGTGGAATTAGGTGGAGCCTTAAAAAACATTATCGCTCTGGGTACAGGTATTGCTGACGGTTTGGGGTTTGGAGATAATACAAAAGCAGCTATGATGACAAGGGGTCTAGCCGAAATTACTCGACTGGGATATAGTATGGGAGCAAATCTTTTAACCTTTGCAGGATTAGCAGGTGTAGGTGATTTGATTGTAACCTGTACTAGCATGCATAGCCGAAATAGAAGGTGCGGTATTGCAATCGGTCAAGGTAAAACTATTCAGGAAGCTGTGGAAAGTGTAAACATGGTGGTGGAAGGCATACGTACTACTCACGTTGCCTGGGAGTTAGCTAAGAATCAAGGAGTGGAAATGCCTATCACGGAGCAAACCTATCAGGTATTATTTCATGGACTGTCTCCAAGAGATGCTGTTTTAAATTTAATGGGCAGAGGAAAAAAGAACGAGGTCGAAGAATTGTCCTTAGCAACATACAATATAATACAATAAGTTTTTCAAAAAGAGCAGGGTCTATGACCCTGCTCTTTTTGAGTATGTTGATAAACCTCTCTTTACTTTTTATTCCACTTACCCCCGAATAAATTTCCTAAATCAAAGGGAAATGGGGGTAAAGCTGGCTTTTGAGGCTGCTTTGGCTCAATTGGTTTTTGAACCGTGGGTTTAGCAACTGGTTTTTGCTTAGTTTTTTTTCCAGGTTTATTTAGACCGGGGCCAAATCCATATCCATAGCCCATTTATAAAACCTCCTTTTTGTAGTCAATATATGGAGCTATTTCAAATTGGTGACATTTTAGCAGTTAATCTTTTGGGTATAGAATGTATAAATTTTACGATATGCATAAGGGCCTACGCCGTCGCCTATAGGCTCTCGTGCCCTATAGGGTATGGCATAAGCCAAATTTTCTTTAAAATATTATAGTAAATTAAAGTGTCCTTGGTAGTCATAAAGGGACAAATATTAAATATCTTTTATCAATAGAGAGTAATACTAGAGTCACTAGAGATGATATAAAATTTCTGTCATAAAGTACCTGGAAGTACATATATATATAATGTTAATGTATGTCAATGGAAAGAAATTCAGGAAGAAGGGACTACCTTTCTCCTGGTATAAAAGAAATTATAAACTTTACGACATGCATAAGGCAAATTAGGCCTCCGCCTACTGTAAAAAACTTGGCGGAAGCCAAGTTTTTCTAACCAATATCAGTTTTCCGGTCTCTACGGTCCATTATCGCGGAGGAGGGATGCAGTATTTCTATATAAACTTCCCTAATATTTTTTTGAATTTTAGAAGGAGGGGATAAACGGAATGGAAAAGATGGATATCTTCCGCGATATAGCGGAGAGGACCGGGGGAGATATCTACCTCGGTGTAGTTGGCGGGGTGCGGACCGGTAAATCCACTTTTATTAAAAGATTTATGGAGTTAGCCGTCATTCCAAATATTAAAAATGTGTATGATAAAGAACGGGCTAAGGATGAACTTCCTCAGAGCGGTGCAGGACGAACAATCATGACCACTGAGCCCAAGTTTGTTCCTAATGAGGCTATTGAAATTACTGTTAACCCTAGCCTTAAGGTAAATATGCGGTTAGTGGATTGTGTAGGATACCGTGTACTGGGTGCACTGGGATATGAAGAGGAAGAAGGCCCCCGAATGGTTACAACACCATGGTATGAAGAGCCAATTCCTTTTCAGGAAGCTGCTGAGATTGGTACCAGAAAAGTTATATCCGAACATTCCACCATTGGTGTAGTTGTAACTACCGATGGGACCATTACAGATATTACTAGAGAGAATTATATTGATGCTGAAGAAAGAGTCATAGAAGAGCTAAAAGATATTAATAAGCCCTTTATCCTGCTTCTTAACTCTATCAAACCCCAAGCCAGTGAAACAATTCAACTGGCAAATGAATTAGAAGAAAAATATGACGTTCCGGTTCTGCCAATTGATTGTGCCGAATTAAAACAACAGGATATTCTTAAAATTTTAGAACAAGTTCTCTTTGAATTCCCAGTTAACGAAGTTAATATTAGTCTGCCTCTCTGGATCGAGGAACTGGATGGTAAGCACTGGCTCAGAGAAAGCTTTGAAGATGCTGTCAAGGATACTGTACGGCATGTACGACGTTTACGGGATATTGAAACAGCCGTAAGTAACCTTGATGAGTATGAATTTGTGCATCAGGTCAACTTAAAACACATGAATATGGGTACAGGCTCAGCATCCATAGAAATGGTGGCCAAGTCAGACCTTTTCTACCGAATATTGACCGAAGAAACTGGTTTTGAAATTGGAGGGGATCATCATCTTTATAGACTGATGAAAGACCTGGCTGTGGCCAAACGGGAGTTTGATAAGGTATCCACTGCATTACAAGAAGTACGTGATACAGGCTACGGAGTTGTTACACCGAGACTGGATGAAATGAATCTGGAAGAACCAGAATTAATTCGTCAAGGCAATCGTTTTGGGGTAAAATTAAAGGCAAGTGCCCCTTCCCTACATGTTATTCGGGCAGATATAACCACAGAGATTACACCCATAATTGGAACCGAAAAACAATGCGAAGAATTGGTACAATATATGTTGGCTGGTTTTGACGAGAACCCTCAAAAAATCTGGGAGTCAGAAATCTTTGGTAAAACACTACATGATTTGGTACGTGAAGGAATACAAAATAAACTGCACAGAATGCCGGAAAATGCCCAAGTTAAATTGCAAGAGACGTTGCAAAGAATTGTTAACGAAGGCAGTGGCGGTCTAATTTGTATTATTATATAATTTTAGATAGATAACCCCACAGGTTCATATTGTCTGTGGGGTTATCTCTATTTATAAAATATAATAATATTAATAAATATCTCAAAGATATTTGGTAATAGTAATATTACATTTACTTGACTAAGCTCTTAGAGTGTGTCAAAGATCTTTTGCCCTTTAGGCTTGGCGCCAGGCCAAATTTTTCTAATAAAATACAGATACTAATAAAATATTAGTGTTGAAGTGTTATTTTTAGGATGGTATAATGTCTACTGTGAACAGATAATTATCCACTCAAAACGGACGAATGCGAGGTATAAGGTTGTGGCAAAAAGAGAACCCAAATACTTCTTAGTACAAGAAGATATTTTACCAGAAGCTATTTTAAAAACAGTGATGGCAAAGGACTTATTGCTAAAGGGTGCTGCAAATACCGTTAATGAGGCAGTTGAAAAAGTGGATCTAAGCAGAAGTGCTTTTTATAAATATAAGGATAAAGTGTTTCCATTCCATCAATGGAGTCGCGGAAAAATTGTGACTCTGGCATTGCTAATGGAACATCAACCGGGTGTCCTTTCTACGGTATTAAATATTATAGCTTCTGTCAAGGGCAGTATTTTAACGATTAACCAAAACCTACCTTTACAGGATATGGCCAACGCAACCCTTTCTGTTGAAACAGCCGAAATGAATCAGGATTTGGAAGAGTTATTACGAATTATTGGTGAAGTAGAAGGGGTTCGAGAAGTACGTCTAGTGGGACAGAATTAAGATTTCGGAAGGGGATTGTAATGGAAAAAGTGATTAAAATAGGTCTGTTGGGTTTAGGTACGGTTGGCCGAGGTGTATACCGCATCCTAGAAGAGAACAGAGAGAATATTCAGCGGCGTGCAGGCGTCAAGTTAGAAGTAAAAAGGATTTTAGTCCGTAGTCTGGAAAAGGAACGTGGGATTTCGATTCCAAATGATTACTTAACTACTAATATTAATGATATAACTAACGACCCAGAAATTAAAATTGTTGTGGAAGTGTTGGGGGGTATTCATCCCACGTTGGATTATGTACTGGAAGCTTTGAACAAAGGTAAAAGCGTTGTTACAGCCAATAAAGATATGGTAGCACAGCATGGTCAGCGCCTTTTTAAAGCAGCTCAGAATAACCAATGTGACTTGCTGTTTGAAGCCAGTGTGGCAGGTGGTATTCCCATTATTCGTACTCTAAAACAGAGTCTAGCTGGGAACTGCATCGAAGAAGTTTTTGGTATCATTAATGGAACAACTAACTATATGTTGACCAAAATGTCCCAAGGGGGCTGCGAATTTGGAGATGTCCTTCAAGAAGCACAGGCTAAGGGCTATGCTGAGGCAGACCCGACTTCTGATGTTGAGGGTTTTGATGCAGCTAGAAAAATAGCTATTTTAGCTTCCATAGCCTTTAATTCAAGGGTGCAGTTAAATGAAGTATATACCGAAGGGATCACCCGTATAACAGCAGATGATATTGCTTATGCCGGCGAATTGGGATATAACATAAAATTATTGGGCATTGCCAAAGACAGGACTGAGGGGATTGAGGTTCGGGTTCACCCAACCTTTATTCCAAAGGATCACCCCTTAGCGACGGTGGGGGATGTATTTAATGCCGTATTTGTTCGTGGTAATGCTGTGGGAGATACGATGTTTTATGGCAAGGGTGCTGGGGAACTTCCCACCGCCAGTGCAGTGGTTGCTGATATTATGGATGCAGCAAGGGATATTGTAAGAAATGTTCCGGGATTTATTGGTTGTACTTGTTTTAGAGAGAAACCTGTATTAGGTATTGGGGAAACCATTAGTAAGTATTATATTCGACTTAAGGTAGCGGATAAGCCGGGGGTTCTGGCTTCTATAGCTTTAGTTTTTGGTAACAAAGAAGTCAGCCTTAAGTCTGTTATACAAAAGGAAGCCACGGGTAAGACGGCTGAACTGGTATTGGTGACCCATCGAGTGCAGGAACAAAATGTTCAAGATGCTTTAATGGATATTAAACAGTTATCTTCTGTTCTAGAAATTGCTAACGTAATTCGAGTTGAAGGGGAAAAGTAAAAACATGATAGCAGAAACCATTAAGGTTCAAGTTCCGGCCACCACTGCTAATATGGGCCCTGGTTTTGATTGTTTAGGAATGGCACTGGGGTTATACAATGAAATTCATATGAGCCTGTCTCCCGGTAAATTATTTATAGACGTCCAGGGAGAAGGGGCAGAAGATATAAAAAGGGATGAAACTAATATTGTCTGGCAGGCGGCCCAACGAGTTTTTCAAGAACTGGATTTAGAGAATCCGGGACTGACAATCAAACTAATTAATCAAATTCCAACCTCCAGGGGCCTGGGAAGCAGTGCAGCGGCCATTGTTGGAGGCTTAATTGCAGCCAACCAGCTTACCGGGGGAATTCTGGATCAGGATCGCCTGCTTGGGTTGGCAACTGAACTGGAAGGTCATCCAGATAATGTTGCACCAGCCCTCCTGGGGGGGATTGTTATCTCAGTAGTGGCAGAAGGAGAAGTACATTATATTAAGATAAATCCTCCAGAAGATTTAAATACGGTGGTTGCCATCCCTGATTTTTTGCTATCCACACGGAAGGCCCGGGAAGTATTACCAAAGACAGTCAGCTTAAGGGATGCTATTTTTAACCTGAGTCACACTGCCCTGTTGGTTGGAGCCCTATGCGAAAAACGTTTAGATTTGTTGTCCGTGGCCGGGAAAGATGTATTACACCAACCATACCGTGCCAGTTTAATTCCAGGTATGAAAGAAGTGATCCAAGCCGCCAATGAAGCGGGTGCCTTAAACGTGACATTAAGCGGGGCAGGTCCCACTGTTATTGCCCTGACCAGTGGATTTTCAGAAGAAATTGCTCGCTCCATGGAACAAACCTTTCAAAGGGCGAACGTCAAATGCCAGGTGAAAATGCTAAAACCGGCGGTTGAAGGAACTATAATTTTGTGATTTAATATTTTATATAGTTAAAGCATTACATCAGAGAGGCGGTAACAAAATGCTGGTTGTCAAAAAATTTGGCGGGAGTTCAGTGGCAGATCCCGAACGAATAAAGAGAGTGGCTAGAAGAGTTGTAGAAGAGCATCAAAAGGGAAATCAGGTGGTAGTAACTGTATCGGCCATGGGTGATACCACAGATGATTTAGTTAGTTTGGCAAAACAAGTAACGAATGATCCCTCCGAAAGGGAAATGGATATGTTACTCTCCACAGGAGAACAAATATCCATAGCTCTTTTATCAATGGCAATTCGCGATTTAGGGTCCGATGTAATATCTCTTACTGGTGGACAAGTTGGTATTTATACTGATGATGTGCACAGCAAAGCCAAAATTTTAAAAATAGAAACCAGTCGAGTAAAGGAAGAATTGGAACAAGGGCGTGTTGTTGTTGTGGCTGGTTTCCAAGGAATCAAATCGAATCATGATATAACCACATTGGGTCGTGGTGGTTCTGACACCACTGCAGTGGCTTTAGCTGCAGCCCTGAAGGCAGATATCTGTGAGATATTTACAGATGTTGATGGTGTTTATACAACAGACCCAAGGTTGGTACCGGAGGCCAGCAAATTAAAAAATATTTCCTTTGATGAAATGCTGGAACTTGCCAGCTTAGGAGCACAAGTATTGCACCCCCGTTCAGTGGAGTTAGCAAAACAATATGGCATTCCCATTCATGTTCGCACCAGTTTTGATCATCGAGAAGGAACTATTGTTGAGGAGGCACCAAATATGGAAAATGCACCAGTGGTTAGTGGAGTTGCCCATGATTATAACGTTGCCAAAATTGGCTTATTTGATGTACCCGATCAGCCTGGCGTAGCCAAGAAAATCTTTAAGGCTTTGTCAAAGCATAATCTTAATGTAGATATGATTATTCAAAGTGCTATGCGAAACAACATGAATGATATTGGTTTTACCACAACCCAGGATGATCTTAGGAAAGCCCTACAAACCATTGAGGCTATTCAGCAAGAAGTAGGCTTTAGAGGCTACAATCACGATGAAGATGTGGCAAAGGTATCCATTGTAGGAGCAGGGATGATTTCTCACCCGGGTGTAGCAGCAGATATGTTTGAAGCTCTGGCAGATGAAGGAATTAACCTTGAAATGATAACCACTTCAGAAATTAAAGTATCCTGTGTCATTAAAAGGTCTGAGACAGAAAAAGCAGTGAAGGCACTGCACAAGAAATTTAAACTGGACAACCTGGCAGAAGCTAGTATTTATAACAGATAACTAAAAAGAGAGTAAAAAATGATCTCCGCACCTGCGGGGATCATTTTTTACCGGGACATTCATTGGAACCCTTTGCCACAAAGATGGGGCCTTCACCGCAATCGCGCGGTGATTGAATTAATGACTTTTTATTATAAGTGACTTGAGCGGGTTCTTTTAGTTCTTTGGTAAGTTTATCTGTTATGTCAACTCACCTCCTGCTATTAGCATATGTTTAACAGGAGGATTTTAATCTTGGCAGATTATTTTTGAGCATATTGTTTCTCAATAATAACCCGCCCCAGTTCTTGGGAACGACGGGTGGCTTTAAGAATTGCTTTACGGAGGGTGTTTTGGAAGTCTCCCTTATTTAATTCATTAATGCCTGCCATGGTAGTTCCGTTTGGTGAAGTGACCTGACGTCTCAGTTCTTCGGGGTTTTCACCTGTCTCCATAAGCATTTTTGCTGCACCCAATAAAGTTTTTAAAACCAGGGGGCGGGCCAGTTCTCTGGGTATGCCGGCGGTCTCGCCGGCTTTTTCCATGGCTTCTACTAAATAATAAATGTAAGCGGGGCCACTGCCGGAAAGGCCTGTAACAGCATCCAATAGATGTTCTTCGACAACAACAACTTCACCCATCATGCAAAAAATCTCTTCGGCTAACTTAAGTTGATTCGGAGTGGTAAAGCGACCGGCACTAAGACCCGTAGCAGACTCCAGTATGGCACAGGAAGTATTAGGCATGGCCCGGATAACGGCAATTTGCGTATTTAGACTATCTTCAATGAGTGAAGTGGGTACACCTGCCAGGACAGAAATGATAATTTGGTTTTCTTGAGTGCTATCCCTAAGCTCATCCAAGGCGGCAAATACATCCTGGGGTTTCATTGCCAAGACAATAATATCAGCTTTGGCAGCGGCGGTTTGCTTATCTGTAACAGGAACAATACCATAGTAGTTACGTAGATAGTTTAAACGCTCAGTGTTACTGCGGTTTGC
This sequence comes from Desulforamulus reducens MI-1, assembly GCF_000016165.1. Taxonomy (GTDB): domain Bacteria; phylum Bacillota; class Desulfotomaculia; order Desulfotomaculales; family Desulfotomaculaceae; genus Desulfotomaculum; species Desulfotomaculum reducens. Next base: position 1,242,035 of record NC_009253.1, read on the forward strand.
AACACGGATCTCACCGGGACGTACGATCCCAGCGGATAAAATTCCTTTTATCATAGATTCGCAAATATTACCGGCACCGACGAAAAAAAAGGTTTTTCCTTCTAACATTACTATAACCTCCTAACATTATGGACGGACCTGGCCGGTTCCTTTTACAACGTATTTATAGCTGGTTAGTTCCCGGAGACCCATAGGACCCCGGGCATGTAGTTTTTGAGTACTGATACCAATTTCTGCACCAAAGCCATACTCAAATCCATCGGTAAAACGGGTTGATGCATTGTGGTAAACTGCTGCTGCATCTACCTGACGTAAAAACTCTGCTGCGGTATTTTGGTTATTGGTTACAATGCTTTCAGAATGTCCGGAACTGTATTGTTGGATATGATCCAGGGCATCCTGGAAATCTTTCACAACTTTAATGGCTAATACAGGGGACAGAAATTCAGTGGCCCAGTCGCTATCTTCAGCTTTTTTAACTCCTGAAAGGATTTCAACAACCTTTGAGCAGCCTCGGATTTCCACACCACGTGTGTTTAGTTCCTGCACAGCTCCGGGGAGCCAATTTGCAGCAATTCCCTCATGAACCAGCAGGGATTCTGCGGCATTGCATACGCCATACCGCTGGCATTTGGCATTCAGTAGGATTTCAAGGGCCATGCCTGGATCTGCATCCACATCCACATACACATGACAGTTACCTACACCAGTTTCAATAACAGGCACAGTGGCATTTTCTACCACCCTTCGGATCAGGCCAGCACCACCTCTGGGAATAACTAAATCCAACAGACCGTTAAGTCTAAGCATTTCATCCACAGCTCCCCGGTCCTCGGAATCAACAAATTGTACGGTATCTTCCGGTATTGCAGTTTTGGCAAGACCTTTTTTAATGGCTGACACCAGAGCACGATTACTGTTTAAAGCACTGGAACTTCCTCTTAGTACCACAGCGCTGCCAGCCTTCAAACATAGGGCGCAGGTATCTACAGTTACGTTAGGACGGGCTTCGTAGACCATACCAATGACACCCATGGGTACACGAACCTTGGCAATCTCTAAACCATTGGGTCTTTGCCAGGTTTCCATAACTTGCCCCACGGGGTCTTCTAATTCAACGACCTGCTTGATTCCTTCCACCATACCATCAATGCGAGCAGAGGTTAGGGCTAGCCGATCCAATAGGGAGGGACTTAAACCCATTTTTTTACCATTGTCTAAATCCTTTCCATTGGCCTGTAGAATGGTCTCTTTATCCGCAAGTAACTGAGAAGCAATGGCTTCTAAAGCAGAATTTTTAGCTTCTGTATCCAAAACAGATAGTGTCCTGGCGGCGATTTTAGCTTTTTTAGCCAGATTCTTTACATTTGACATATAGAAAAACCCCTTTCACAGACTAACCAGTCCCGATTAATAACTTCCAATCCGTGACGTGTATTTTTGTTAACAAGGCGTAAATCCTCAGAAGAAAGGTTTGTTATACCCTTTGCCAGGACAACACCCTGTTCATCAGCAACTGATACAACGCTTCCTGCAGTGAAATCTCCCTTTATACCAATTATACCAACGGCCAGTAAACTTTTATGTCTTTCTGTAAGGGCCTTTACTGCGCCTTTGTCGATGAGCAAAGTTCCGCGTGTTATACTTCCATAGGCAATCCACTGTTTGCGACTTCTCAGAGTATGATCAGAGGGTTCAAAGGAAGTACCCAGTTTCTCGCCTGTAGCAATGCCTGATAAAATTGACGGTTCTTTTGCACTGGCCACCACGGTTCTTATGCCACTGCGGGCAGCAATACGAGCAGCAGCTAGTTTTGTTTTCATACCTCCGGTACCCACGGTACTACCACTATCACCAGCTAATTTAATTATGCTATCATCAATATGCTGAACTACCGGAATTAACTTTGCATTAGGGTCCTTCCTGGGGTCACCGTTATAGAGTCCATCGATGTCTGTAAGAAGAATAAGGAGTTCAGCTTCTACTAAACCTGCAACCAATGCACTTAGGGTATCGTTATCGCCAAAACGGATCTCGGCAAAGGTTACGGTATCATTCTCATTGACAATGGGCAAAACATGACGATTTAACAGTACATTTAGTGTGTTGCGGGCATTTAGGTAACGTTTACGATCCGCAAAATCTGCACGGGTAAGGAGAATTTGCCCAACCTTGATGCCCAAGGATTGAAATAACTCATTGTACTTTTCCATCAATAGCCCTTGACCAACGGCAGCGGCCGCCTGTCTTTCCGGCATCGTTAAATGAGTGCAGTTCCAACCGAGGTGACCCAATCCCGCAGCAACTGCTCCCGAAGATACAAGAATTGGTTGCCAACCTTGGTTAAAAAGCTTTGCCACAGCACTTGCGAGGGCTTTTAACTTGTATTCATCCAGTAATTTTTCACGATTCGTCAGGCTACTGCTACCGATTTTTATAACGATCCTTCTATGCTGTTCCAATCTTGTAGCCTCCTCTGGTTTTTCGATACTCTAAATAAAAACAGCTCTAAAAATAAAAAAACCTCCGCCCCCAAAGGACGAAAGGATTCTTTCGTGGTACCACCTTTATTAATGCAAAAATGCATTCACTTAATACCCGATATCGGAGGTGGCCGGCCCAGTTATCCCGAGCAGCTCTGGAGTGGGTTTTCAAAATCTTAGCCTAAGGAACCTTCCAGCCGCTGGATTCCTCTCTCTGCTAAGCATAGGATCTTTACTTTTCTCCTTCATCACTTCTATTAAGTTGCTTCAATTATAACTTTTCAGAAAGTGGAAAGTCAAGAAAGTGAAGTTGATTTATAGTTTACATAAAATTTTAAAAATTGTAGAAAAAAGTTTCGCATTTATGAAAAGAACCTAAACACTTAATTTTATGGAAAGATTTGTGACCTTATGAATAGTCACTACGTATGATAAAAATAAAAGGTTTTGGAAAGGAGATCCGTGTATGTTTAGGTTTCCCCTCTTACATGATCCACGTGCAGTGTTATTTGGTATTACCCTGTTTAGCCAAAATAGTCCGGGATTAGAAAAACAGTTAGAAGTTTTTGCCAATATGTTAGAAGCAACTCGCAATTCGCTATCTGTTATTCGAGGCGAAATGCATAATTTTGAGGCTTCTCTTTTTTCAAGTTTACCAGCCTCCAAAACAGAGTTTTCTACCAAACCCGTAGGAGAACAGCCGGTTCCCATAACCTATACCAACCCGAACCAACCTTCTTTTGAACCAACCATTACACTGGAGCCAACTGTTCCTTCTGCCCCTACCGTGGATGCAATTGAGGAAATAAATAACCAGTTAGAAAAACAATTGGATAGGTTGGCCCATAGTAACCCGGATAGTATAAATGAATTCTTGAATGACCTTGAGCGGTTGATAAGAAAATATCGTTAATAATTTAATCCACGGCATATGCCGTGGATTTTTGGGCATATCGGAAAGTATAAAACTTTCCGATATGCATAAGGGCAAACTAAGGCTTCGCCGACGTCTAAAGACTTGGCGAAGCCTTAGTTTTTCTAAAAATTTGGGAATATTAATCATTGGTAAAGACTCTGGAACCCTATTTTAAGAAGGAATTTTACAAGGATTGTCGAATAACATATTTTCGTTATACACTTGTTGGAGGTGAAAGATCATGCCAATTTTCGAATTTTCCTGTAAAGCTTGCGGCAAAGTATTTGAAAAATTGCAACTGGTCGGAAGGGAGGACAAAGTCATGTGTCCTGACTGCGCCAGTGAGAATGTAGAGAAAAAGATTTCAGCACCCTTCTTACCCAGCTCCGTTGGAAGACCGGCGGATAGTGGTTCTTGCAGCACTTCCAAAGATAGTGGGTGTCAGACAGGTGGTTGAGGCATATAAAGGTTACAGTCTGTAACCTAAGTGAAACAGGGGATATTAAGGCCCCTGTTTTTTCATTCTTAATTCTAACTTGTCCCGGGCCAAGAATATAGTTATAGAAAGAAAGGCAGGGAAAAGTTATGACTCTTCAAGAACTCTTTAGCAGTTTTGCTGTGGTATTTGTTCTATTGGGGACAGTGTTGCTTTTCATGCATTCCTTTGCACCTGTAACTCGCTCCCAAGAAAGACAGATAACCATTACCCTTGATGTATTTCATTTATTTCGACATATCTCTGTACTCTTAAAATACTCTCTTCTCTCAATAGCCCAAATGCCTCCATTATTATTACTATTTTTAATCCTGTACGGTTTGGTCCTATCCTTTTATTATTGGTATCAAAGAATGAGTTTGGGTTTGACTGGACTTTTAGGATTAAGTATATTGACAACGATTATTTCCCTGGGTATTATCGCCCTTATCCTGTCACCGATCCTATTTATGACTCGCAAATACCTCTTTGATGATATGATAGAGTCTCGTATTTTTCGAATTGCTATCTATTCGGTAATGGTTCCCTTTCTTTATATATTTATAATTCATGATCTCACCCCAGGGCCCCTGGTGGAAGGGATTATGTTTACAGGCATTGTTATTAGTTATTACCAAATCTTTAGAGGAATCATCTACTGTCTGCAAACCCCCAGGACATTTTTTTCTTACTTAGATAGCAGGTTCATTCCTATCTTGATGATTGTCTCATGGTTGTTTGTTATTATTTTTAATCTCTATACCATGATTTTATTGGTATCAAACACAAACCCCTATTCATTTATTGATAGTACAGGTCCAGTTACAGAACATATACGCCTTTTGTATTTCACTATCATTACCTTTACCAGTGTTGGCTATGGGGATATTACCCCCAGGGGGAATTTTCCCGTTTTTATTACCATGATAATTTCAATAACAGGCTTTTTATATTCAGCGCTTTTTATCGGTGGTTTGCTGGCTGCTTTTACTTCACGAAGCAAGTAGAAGGAAGGAGACCATACTAAAAAGGAGAAAGATACAAGTATTTTATTTTATCGGGAGGAAACAATGTGCGTATTGAGTATGTAGACTCTTTTTATTCCCAGCCGTTCCCTGGCACCTATATGCGGGACTTTGGCCAAGTAAAGCATTTTTTTGAGTATAATCCCCACCAACTGCAAGAGTATAAAACACGTTGTGAGCATGAGCTGGCTTTGCCGAAGGAGCATCTGGTGGCTCTGGCAGAAAACTTGAAGGATTTTAATCAAGGTCTTGGCTGTGGAGAAAAAACTTTACATAATATTGAACTACTGGACCAGGGAAAGGCACTGACTGTAGTAACTGGGCAACAACCAGGAATACTTACAGGTCCCTTATATACAATTTATAAGGCCATGGGTACCATTGGGTTGGCTGAAAAACTATCAAAGGAACTTAATCGTAAGGTTATCCCGGTATTTTGGATTGGTGCCGACGATCACGACCATGAAGAAATTAACCATATCTTTATACCTACTGCAAAGGGTCCTAAAAGAATTACCTTAGCAGGAAAACCGGCCGGTAGAATATCAGTGGGGAATATTCCCATACCGGATATTGCTCTGCTTTTAGAAGAACTGGAAGATTTGTTGCCACCCATTGGTTGGAAAAACCAGGGCATAGAGTTAATTAAACGAACAGCCCATGAAGCTGCCAACCTAGCTGAATGGTTTGGAAAACTGATGACCTTCCTGTTTAAGGATTATGGACTTGTATTCATAAACCCGGTATTGCCACAAGTACGGGCAATTACAGCTTCTTTGTTTTATAAAGTGGTTACCACAGCACCGGCAGTTAATCAATTGCTTCAAGCCAGTTGTCAACAAATGCTTGGCTGCGGTTACACCCCTCAAGTACAAGGTGAGAAGGACAAATTGCATCTATTCTGGTATAACGAACATGGGTATCGAGAAGCTTTATATTATAAAAAAGGTTTGATCTCCAACAAAGATGGTACAAGGACTTGGACAAAAGGGCAGTTAGGTGAGTTGTGCTTAACGAACCCGGCAAAGTTTAGTCCTGACGTGGTTATGCGCCCGGTTGTTCAAGAAAAACTTTTACCAGTATTGGCCTATGTGGCAGGTCCCGGGGAAATTAGCTATTATGCCCTGCTCAAAAGAATTTTTCATTATTTTGCAATGAAAATGCCGGTCATCTATCCACGTCCCAATATTACAGTGATAGAACCCCTCATAAAAAGATTAATAACCAAATACCAAGTGCCTCTAAGTTGTCTTACATACGGCTTAGAAGAATTCATTGAAAACTACCTTCAGCAAGAAGATCAGCTTGGTATTGAGACTGTTTTCAATGAATTACGTGGAACATTAAAGGAAAAACAAGGAGAAGTTGTGAAAAAGCTATCTATCCTTGACCCTGATATCGAGGGTATGGGTAAAGAGAATTTAAAACGATTAATAAGAGTTGTTAACTCCTTTGAAGAAAAAGTCAAGCAACGTCATAGAAAGAACAATCAAGTTGCTATTCAGCAATTACAAAAAATCCAACACATGACACAACCTATGGGGCAATGGCAAGAAAGGGTATACAACATATTTCCCTATGTTATGAAATATGGTCCAGGGATTATTAAGGAAATGTATCACCTCATTGAAATATCTGATTGGAGACAAAAAATTATATTTTTTGATTAGAAATAGTTCACTTTTGAATGATTTAACCGAAGTAAAGTTGTTTTTATTAATTAATGTTATAATTAAAGAAATATCTAGCAAGGAGCCAGGGAATGTTAGCAGTTAGTTTCTTTTTTGTGTTAATGGGAGGAATCCTCATTTTTGTTGGTATCGTAGGGCTTTTTTTGCAATTTTTAACCAAGGAAAATACGGGGAGAAAAAAGTGGGTAATCTTATGGGCTGGGGGAACTTTAAGTTTATTACTTGGCTTATTAATGGCAATGTCCTAAAACAGATAAGTGCTTAACCCGGTGGGTCAAGCACTTATTTCATTGATAATGTTCTTCCAGGTGGCAGGTTCTACATAGCGGTATCGACAGCCGTCTAAATAATAATCCTGCCCATACAACGCTTTTTTGGTAAGAATGGCTGGCCCTTGGTGACTAATTACCCTGTAAAGCCTTAACATCATATTGGGGTGAATGTCACTATGTACCTCCGCGGTAAAAATCCATAATAGACGGGGAACTACTTTAATTTTGTTAGGCGAAATAATATTGGCGGCCATGGCCCGAAGAACATCCTGATCATCCTTACGGCGTTCGGTTCGCGTATCCTCAAAGGCACAAAGCAGAGTCGTTTTTCGGCCATTAACGTTAAATGTTCCGACCAGTTCACTGGCCTGTTCAATAACAGGCTGATCAAAGGAGATATAGCCATTAATTTTAATTCCCAGAACACCTTCTAATCGTTTCCTCAATCCATTCCTTCCTGTTTCCTCCCATACCAGACCAATGGTGGATGGTTCATTATTGCTCCCTGATAAGGAAGCAAAAACAGGGAGACTAAGAATGTTAATTTTACCTGTGTTAGAGTCAAAGGTCATCAGGGTTAGGGCCTTAAGAGTCTGGTGATCTGTCCAAAGGCACATGATATGAGTTTTATTCTGTTTTTCAGTTGCAGCTTCTGACAAGCTGGTCGGAGTAGGAATAATAGTAAAGACAATCACCCAAAGCGCCACTAATATTAGTATGGATAATTGTTTTAATGAAAAAACAGCAAGACTTTTCATAGTAGTTATTATGTAAAAAAATAAAAGTTAATATTCTGCTCTAAAAAAAGAATCAGCCTAGGGGTTGTCTAAATTAACTAGCAAAGTTTGATAGCTTATGGGCAAATACCTTCATTTCATCTGCTATTTGTCCTAACTGCTTGGTAGCCTCATCAACTTTGTCAGTGGTAGATTGTTGCATTTGAGCAATAGTTGCGGTTTCATCTATGCCAAGGATGATTGTTTTCATAGAATCTTCTATGTTTCCTAAAATATTACTGATTTTTTTGGCAGAAACAACACTATCCTCAGCTAACTTTCGAACTTCATTGGCTACCACACCAAAGCCCCGGCCATGGTTGCCTGCTCTGGCGGCCTCAATGGCTGCATTAAGGCCAAGCAATTTTGTTTGATCAGCAACCTTTTTAATAAATTCAATCACTTCATCGGTATCATTAATGTGTTTTTCTGCCTGGAAGACGGCAGAATTTAATTTCTCACAATGGGTTTCTAATGCTCCAGTCACTGACTTGATGGCCGAGGGTACACTGTGTACAGTACTGTTTAATTCTTCTGCCATCGAGGCTAGCTGCTGTGCTTGACCTTTCAGTTCTTGTGCCGACTCCTCCTGTCCCCGGGCAACGGTGTACATAAGCTTAGAAATTACAGGATCGGCCAAGTGGGTAGTAGCTTGTTTATGTTCTAAAATGGCTTGATTTACGGAGGCATTACCAGTAACATCTAAAACAACATCCAAATTGGCTGACTGAAGGAGTTGTTTAAAATCTAAAAACGTAGGGATACCTAATTCTTTGGCTACTGTAAAGGCAGGGGCATTTTCGTTGATGTCCGCTATACCGATTACAGTGATATCAGTGAGAGAGGACATTAAGCGAAGCATTGCTGAGCCACCTTGGCCACCTCCTACAATACCCACTTTAATCAATCTAAACCCCCCTTTTTTAACGATACTAAAATTATTCTCTTTTTATACAAATTTTCCTACAATACAATTAAAAAAGTTTGTATATTTAAGATATAAAATTTTACAGATATATTAGGAATTTGATAAAGTAGTAAAAAGAAAAAAGGGAGTGATTTTTTGGTCTATTGGGCAAGGGCAGGCAAGGAAAATACTCAAGCAACCATTGAGGCAGCATTAAACTATGCAAAGGATAAAGGAATCCATTATGTAGTTGTGGCATCCAGCACTGGTAACACGGCGGAAAAATTTATCGGCTGTGACAGAAGGGTTATATGTGTTACTTACCAGGCTGGATTTAAGGAACCTGGACAACTTAGCATAAAGCCTGAGGTTAAAAAAAGATTACAACAGTCGGGGATTGATGTTTTGTCAACCACTCACCTGATGGCTGGTTTGGATAGAGCCCTTCGTTACAAATTTCAAGGCATATATCCAACAGAGATTATGGCTTATACCCTAAGAATGTTTGGGCAGGGGGTTAAGGTCTGTGTAGAGGTAGCCGGGATGGCCCTTGATGCAGGTTTAATACCTTACGGTGAAGAGGTTGTGGTGGTTGCAGGCAGTGGTAAAGGAGCAGATACTGCATTGGCAATGGTACCAGCCCATTCACAATTCTTCTTTGATACAAAGATTAAAGAAATTATCTGTAAGCCACGTGAGTTTGAACATCACTAAAAACAGGGAGAACCCCTGTTTTTAGGTTGTTGTACTACCTTTGTATTTGTGATTTCATTATCTCCGCTTGCGCTAGATAATGAAATCCCTTTGCCTCCTTTTTCAAGGGAAAAAACATGTTTTATTTATGTTTATTTTTTTCAGGAGTCTGTAAAAAGTTATTGCGAAGAACTTTCCCGCTGGTAGCTCTGTAATTAATTCCGGCAAAGCCTTTTTCCATGGGTTTTTCTTTGTTCATTTTATTTCCCTCCTTTTGCTTATTGTTTGTTTTTGTAGACAGAATTAGTCTTAGCTAAATTAACAAGATTTTGTTAATTTAGCTTTTTAGTAGATTTAAGCTAGAATTAAAAAAATTTTTTTCTTATAGTTAAAATACAGGAAAAACAGTAACTTTTTGTACTTTTTTGCGTCAGTTCTACTGAAATATTATTTAACTAGTCATTAAAGGAAGGTTTTAAGAATGTCCAAGCAAGCCAGGGGTTATAAAATGGCAGGAAGAATTGTTCTGTTAGGTATAGTTGCTTTTTTTATAGGAGTAGCCGTAGCATTTTTTGAAATGGAAAGTGCAGAGGCCAGAAAAATACCTGCAGGTACGTATGTCCAGGGAGTTGAACTGTCTAACCTTGAAAAAAAGCAGGCAGAGCAAAGACTAGTGCAGATAGCAGAAAGTATCATGAACAGGCAAGCCACCCTGACTTATCAAGACAAATCTTGGACTTTTTCCTTACAACAACTTGGTGTGGTTGTTAATGTGGAAGACACTTTGTATAAGGCACTGCAGGGGAAAGAACATTCCTTCATAAAGGAAATTACTACCTATTTTTATCCAGAAAAAAAAGAAATTACTCTTACTATGGCAGTGAACAAAGAGAAACTAAAAACGGTACTGGCACCTATTTTTCAAACTATTGAGAGACCTGCCACCGATGCTGTGCTAACAGTACTGGATAATGAAGAGATATTGGTAAAGCCAGATCAAAAGGGTATCAAGGTTGATGTAAAAAAATTATGTGAAGATCTATTAAAAGCCAGTGTAAATCAGGAAAACCCGAGGGTGCAATTTAAAATTATAGAAACTTTTGCCGCTAAAACCCTAGCAGATATTCAAGGGTTGAATATCAATGGAAAGATTTCTAGCTTCACCACAAATTTTAACGGTAAGAATGTTAATCGCACTATCAATATAAGGACTGCAGCTAGGAAGATAGATGGTTTAATACTGGCTCCCGGAGAGGAGTTTTCTTTCAACAGGAGAGTGGGAGAACGGACAAGCAATGCTGGTTATCGACCCGCAGCGGTGATTGTAGGAAACAAATTCGATGATGCTCTGGGAGGTGGTATTTGTCAGGTATCAACTACACTTTATAACGCTATTTTACTAGCAAATCTAACTCCCAGTGAAAGACATAATCACTCTTTGGCCATTAGTTATGTTCCCCTGGGGCGGGATGCGGCGGTTGCCTGGGATTTCCTTGATTTTAAATTCAAAAATACTTTGCCGGGACATCTTTATCTGCGAACCATTGTTGGTAGAGATTATATTACTGTTCAGGTTTATGGGGATGTCAATCAAAAAAGAGACATTCTTATTCGCAGTTGGGTAACGGAAATCATAGAACCAGATGTAAAAAAGGAAACTGACCCTAAACTTCAGCCAGGTCAGGAAATTTTAATACAAGCCGGTTCTCCTGGTTTTAAGGCCCAGTCAGAACGGGTTATACGGGAAAAGGGTGTGGTTATTAAAAGAGAAGCGTTACCCACCAGTTATTATCATGCCCGTGCAAAACAAGTGAAAGTTGGCCCTGAGCAAACAAACAAGCCAATGGGAGAAAACTCTGTGGAACAACAGGAACCGGAAATAGAAAAGAACCTTGCGCAAACTGAATCTTAAAAGATCACTGGCAGCGATCTTTTTTTAAGCATATCGAAAAGCTTATACTTTCTGACATGCCATAAGGGCAACGAAGTCTTACGCTGTCGCCTAAAGGCTCTCCAGACCTATAGGATATGGCGTAAGCTAAGTTTTCTTTCTCAGATGTACAAAAACGTACTTGGTAACAATCCATATATTTTGTTACAATAAAAGATAAAACTTTGGTTTCATTTTGCTTAACAATATTAAACAATTTACACAAAAATTGGGAGGAAAACATGTCCAGGAATATCGGGATTATTGATCTTGGTTCTAACTCAATACGTCTTATTCTTATGAAAATCGGTAATAACGATTCCTATAAACTTTTGGATGAAATAAAAGAGACTGCAAGAATAGGGGAAAATATGGGCCCTGAAAGGGTTATCAAGAAACCTGCCAGGGATAGAGCCATTCAAACCATTCGATTGTTTCAAAAATTTTGTCGGGCCAACCAGGTTGATAGCATTTATGGTGTAGCAACTGCTGCCATACGGAATGCAGTAAATGGTAATGAGGCTTTAGAAACTATTATGAGGGAAACGGGAGTATCCTTCAGAATTCTTTCGGATTCTGAAGAAACTCGCTACGTATACTTGGGTGTTGTTAATAGTCTTGAGTTTAATGACGTTCTGATTGTAGATATTGGGGGTGGCAGCACCGAGTTAATCCTCTGCCGTGATCGTAAAATCATCCATTGGACCAGTCTTCCCATCGGTACCGTAAACCTTACGGAAACCTATTTATCCACACCAATACCTGATCCTGAACAAATTATTAAGTTAGAAAGACTTTTAAAAGAACAGTTTGCAACGGTTCCTTGGTTAGAATCCACCCGAGGCATAGAGATTATTGGTGTAGGAGGGACTTTCCGTAACTTGGGACGGATTGATCGCAAACGTACACGATATAGTTTAAACCTATTGCACAACTATAGGATACATTCCGAACGGGTTAAGGAGATTTATAAGCAACTTCAAAGCATATCTGTTGAGGAACGTAAGGGGATTCCGGGCTTATCAAAAGAAAGGGCCGACATTATTGTTGGTGGCTTAGCCATTATTTCTAAACTAATTGAGCATATTGGAGGACCCGGTGTTCGTATTAGTGGATTAGGTCTACGTGAAGGGGTCTTTTATGATTATTTGTTTAAGGATTGGCCGGAGCCAATTGTTAATAATGTAACTGAGCATAGTGTACAAAACTTTATGGACTTATACCAGGTTAGAAGGTACCATGCAGAACATGTTGCCAAACTATCCCTTTCATTGTTTGATCAATTGAAGCCATTGCATGGTTATGGGTTGTGGGAGAGAAAAATACTTCGCATAGCTGCGCTGCTTCACGACGTCGGGAATACAGTAAGCTACTACAATCACCATAAACATACCATGTATGTGCTATTAAACTCGAGACTTAATGGATTGTCCCACCGAGAACTGGTTTTGGTATCCCTAATTGCTGCCAGCCACGGCAAGGTAGATCTGAAATTTAAACTTCAACAGCACTCTGATGTATTATTTCCGCAGGATGGAATCCTCGTTCGCAGATTAGGGGTGCTGGTTCGCATGGCAGAAAATTTGGATAGAACAGAAGCGGGAGTCATTGAAGATGTCATTTGCACCATTAAAGAAAAAGAGGTGCAAATTGATTGTGTAACTGCGGAAAATGCAGACTTAGAGATTCGAGAACTTTATAAGAAAGTAACGAACTTTAATAAGGTTTTTGGAAGAAAATTTAAATTTCCCAAAGAAGAGATTTAATTTTAGAAAAGATATAGAAAGGAAGTCCTCCGAATAGGATAGTGGTATAACAGAGGTAAATACCATAAGTAACTGCCCATGAGTTAAATTGCAGTATATGAACGGTAGTAATGGACTATGGGCATATTTAAATTTGCTGCTGCAGAACGCTGGGTTAATCTCGAAAAACAGAGAGGAGTGGGTGCCACTACATGTGGCTGGTTCTTGGATTATTCTTGAGCCTGATATTGTGTCTAAAGATAGTACTAACAGAAGTTAAGAAAAATTAACTGGTTTTTATATTGCGGTTTATACCGCATTTTTTATTGGCGTATCAGATATCTTATAACGTTATCAAAGAATAAAGATTAGTTTTAAGTAAAAGGAAGGATTTATATGAAGTTTACAGTGGCAAGTTTTAATGTTAACTCAATCCGTAGCCGTAAGGAATTACTTTTGGAATGGCTTTTAACAAATTGTCCGGATGTTATTTGCTTGCAAGAAACGAAGGTAAGGGATATAGATTTTCCGGAGGATTTTTTTAAGGAGAAAGGTTTTCATGCCATATATAAAGGCCAAAAATCCTATAATGGTGTGGCAATCTTAAGCCCACATCCAATAACCCCTTTAAACAGTGATCTGGGGGATGTTGCAGAACCAGGGGAAGCAAGGCTTCTTGCAGCCTCGGTTAAAGGAATTCCGATCATTAACACCTATATTCCCCAGGGACAAGCAGTAAACAGCCCCAAATTTTCTTATAAACTATCTTGGATTAAGTCCATGAGAGACTACTTTAACACAAATTATTTATCAACTTTACCACTTCTTTGGATGGGTGATTTTAATGTAGCACCGGAGCCTAAAGATGTTCATGACCCAAAAAGGTTGTATGGTAAAGTGGGTTTTCATCCAGAGGAACATCTGGCCTTACAATATGTAAAGGAATGGGGATTTCAGGATGTGTTTCGTATGCATGAACCGGAGGCAGGTCATTTTACCTTTTGGGACTACAGAATACCTAAAGGGGTCGAACGGAATTTAGGCTGGCGTATTGATCATATTTGGGCCACAGAGTCCCTAGCAAAGCGATCCACCAGAGCTTGGATTGATATGGAACCAAGACGCCGGGAAAAACCTTCCGACCATACCTTGATTCTAGCAGAATTTGAACTGTCAGGGGAAAGCATCTAAGTTTGACTTTTGTATTAACCCCAATGATAATCCTTCTTGTTAAAATAATTTATACTAAAGGAAGGAAAAAAATACATTTTGTCGAATCGAAATAACAAATAGGTATAAATTACCAAAATATTTGTATCTGTCAATAAAACTTAACAAACAGGGCAAACCTGGTGAAAGTCAGGGACGCAAAGCCATGGGTCTAAAGCGAATGCCAGGACGGCTAGGCTACTAAAATACACCAAATTATTTTATGGTGTATTTTTTTTATTATTAATTTTTGCCAGACAAAATGAAGGATTAAAATTAAGGGGAGGATATCTTGCATGTCTATGGTTCCGAGTTCCAGAATTAAACCATCGGGAAGTCTTAAATTTCAAGTGAGTGTGTTTATTGCTATTTTGCTGATTGTTTGTGTAATGGCAGTTTCATGGTTGTCCATTAGTAAAATGGAGAAGGCCATCAACCAAAAGGTGAAAGAAGGAGAGATGGTTGCAAGCCTTATTATCCGTGAGGAAATTCAACATTTTCTAGATTCCAAGGGGGAAATAGTTAAGAACTTAAGTTTAGCCCAGGAATTTCAAAGTCAAGATAAAAAACAAATTCTAAAACTGTTATTAAGTGCACAAAACCAGAGTGAGTTTCAAAATATTTATTTTGTTACAGGTTCAGGTGAAATTACCATTGCCCCTGTAAAACAACTACCCAAAGATTTTGATCCAAGGCAAAGGGTTTGGTACCAGGAAGCTGTAAAGAAAGGAACCATGGTTTGTACCGACCCTTATATTGATCAAGCAACAGGCAAGCCATGTATGACTGTAGCCTTAGCCGTTAAAGATTCAGAGGGACGCTTTGTAGGGGTTCTGGGCGCAGATATAAAGCTGGAAACAATAAGTTCTCTGGCGGTGAAATACAAGTTTGGTGAAGAAGGTTATTTCTATGTTTGTGACAAACAAGGTAAAGTCATCGGCCACCCAGATGCCAAAGCCATCAATGGGGATATTATGAATAGAGCGTATGTGAAAGCTGCATTAGCCGGGAAAAGCGGATTTGATACCTATGCAGATAATGGTGTTAAAAAACTTGTATATTATTCAGAAATTCCAAAGACCGGGTGGGGATTGTTTGTCCAGCAGCCGGAACAGGAAGCCTATGCAGAGCTTTATCGTGCTAGAAATATGATTATTATCATAACTCTTCTTATTCTGGCCAGTGCACTGGTGATTTCCCTATACTTCACGGGAAAAATGGTTAATGTTATTAAGATGGTAGGAGAGGGAGCTAGGGCCATTGCCCAGGGAAATTTAACTTACAGTCTGACTATTGCCAGAAAGGATGAGTTGGGTATACTGTCAGATTCCATCAATGAAATGACGAACCATTTAAAAACAATTATAGGTGGAGTAAAAGATTCTACCAATAGGGTGACCGGAGCATGCAACAGTATGGCCGTAAGCATGGAACAAATCCATGAAGCCAGCGACAAAAATGCCAGTGATATCAGCAATGTTGCGGCTACCACAGAACAAATTACCGCCAGTGCGGAAAATATCAACGAAATGGTTGGCTCAGTGTCCCTTAGTGCTCAGCACGGTCAGGAAGAAATTGGTGAAGTCATTGGAGCAATGGAAGGTATAAAGTCATCAACCAATGAGATTTCCCGGGCTATTTCCGAAGTTGAGAATCAGTCTAAGAAAATCCAACATATTACAACTATCATTACACAAATCGCAGAGCAAACCAATTTATTAGCTTTGAACGCAGCCATTGAAGCTGCTAGGGCCGGTGAACATGGGAAAGGATTTACAGTGGTGGCGGATGAGGTTCGAAAACTGGCTGAACAAACCAGTGCTGCCACCAGGGAAATCCATGGGGTAATTGAGAATGTTTATGCCAGTGTTCGGGATTCCGTAGACAAAATGCTGACAGGAAATGAAATGGTAGAAATGGGCAGTCAAAGGGTTCAAGAAGCAGGAGAGGTATTTAAAACCATTACAATTAACATTGAGGAACTTGTGGAAAAGATGGCACAGATAACCCGGGCCACCATTACTATGTCTGCCAGTATCCAGAATGTGGCGGCGGCTTCACAGGAGCAGGCTGCTATTATTGAAGAGGAGAATAAAATGGTAGAAGATTTACGACAGTCAGCCATTGTACTAGATAATATGGTCCAAAAATTTGTAGTGTAAAAATACAAGCTAATAGGCAGATATGAACCTCCCAAAAGTAAATAGTATTGTTAAAATCTACTTAGGGAGGTTCCCCGATAACATTAAATTAAAAATTGATTAAGTTTTTATGTTGACTTTTGTTTTTGCTTTCGCTATAATAACATTTGTCGACAGGGCAAGTTGCTCTGGTGAAAAATATGATAATCGGGGCGTAGCTCAGTTTGGGAGAGCGCTACCTTGGGGTGGTAGAGGTCGCAGGTTCAACTCCTGTCGCTCCGACCAGTTGGTACACGGGGGCTGAGAGCGGTTCCCGTTGGGCAGCAAAAAAGGGCCAATGCCCAACAAATGCCTAACAAAATTTTTAAAAGGAAACCCGCCTTACTCGGAAGTTTGGCGGGTTTCTTCTTTTTTGTTTTGGTTGTCATACATCTGCCTGATGTTGTTGTCTATCTCATGCTGCCTGTCCAGGCCCAGGTGCTGGTATATCGTCTTTAGAACTCGTATGTCGTGTCCTAGCCTTTGGGCGGCATATTGGTCCGGTATTCCCCTGGCGTATAGCCAGCTGGCGTGGTAGTGCCGCAGGTCGTGAAATCTTATTTCTGGCAGCTTTTTATTTCGCACGAATGCTGCCCAATAGCTCGAGTAACTGTCCGGGCGCATGTTAAATATCTGGTGATCTGAGTTATTGCTTATCTCTACGATGTTGGTCGGCTCCTGGTCCTTCTTTTTTCTTTTCCGCTTTTTAGGCTTTCGCATATCCTCAAGCAGCCCCATTAAGTATTCCGGCACAATTACTTCGCGGAGTCCGTTTTCGCTTTTGGGCCGTTTATCCTCGTATAAATTATCCTCATTTATACTCTTTGCTTCATCAACTCTGAGAGTGCCATTATTCCAATCGATATCATTCCAGCGCAAAGCAAAAATTTCACCTCGGCGCAATCCGCACCAAGCTGCTAAAAGCACTATGGGTTCGTCCCTGGTACCCCTAACTGCATTGTGGATGGTTTCCATCTCTTTATCGTTGGGGACCCTGGGCGTATACTTTTCCTCTTTCGGCAGCTTGATGTCCTTGGCCGGGCTTTTTTGCTTCATTACATCTGCAAGGGAAGTTTTAAGCACTGATGTCATGCGGCGCACACTGGCCTGAGAAACTGTTTTACTTTTCTCGGCCATGAATCTCTTAATGTGGATCTCATTTAACTGTTTTAGCTTCAAATTTCCGAAATAAGGGGTATAATGGTTCTTAATATAACTTTTGTATGTGGCCCTGGTGGACGGCGAGAGCGTTTTAGTTTCCATCCACTTCTCAATCCAGGCTACGACCCTGGTATTGTCGAGGTGGACGAAGCGCCCTTCTTCTATCTCTTGTTCGATCTCCCGGGCCTTACTCTTTGCTTCTTTTAGCGAGTCACAGGTAACGTATTTGAACAGCTGCTTTCCGTTTGAATCCCGGCCTACATAAATGGTAGCCTGCCATGTTCCATTTGGTCGCTTTTTAAAGCTAGCCAATTACTTCAACTCCTTTTTAGCCATCTCTATGGCCCTGGCTGCTCTCTTGACCTCCTTCAAATATTGTCCAGTAACGTATCTACGAATCTGTTTACCATTCTCATCTCTGCCCATGTAAATAGTTGCTTGCCACTTACCGTTTGGCCTTCTTGCAATACTAGCCACTCTTATCTCACCTCCGATTTAAAAAATATCGCTTTCCCTATTATTGAGATTTGCTTCATGTCCTTTTTTGAGAATACCTTATCCGGGTAATTGGGATTTTCAGCCCTGAGAATAACGCTCCCGTTTAACGCATAAATCCGCTTTAAGGTTGCTTCCTCGTTATCGATTATTACTGCAGCAATTTCCCCGTTTTCTACCTGCGGCTGTTTCCTTATGTAGACGATATCGCCGTCCAAAATGCGAGCGCCTATCATGCTATCTCCCTTAACCCTTAAGCAGAAATCAATACTCACGTTATCAGGAATGTATTCATAGCCGTCTATGTTTTCCTGGGCAAGGATTGGGATGCCGGCTGCAATGGCTCCTATAATGGGTATTTTCTTGGAGGGCATAGTTTTTTCAACGTATTTACTGGCGCCTTCCGTTCCGGTTAACCATGCCGGGTTAACGCCGTACTTTTCTGCTATCTTTTCAATCGTCGGTATTTTTGGCGCAATGTCACCAGTGGTGTATCTGGATATCGTTGCATTGCTTAAGTGCAAATGTTCACCCAGGCTGTAAGTCGTGTCGTTGTTATCCACCATAAGCTCTAGCAGCCGCTTACTAAATAAGCCTTTATCAAAGTACCTTCCCATGCAATAACCCCCTTATTTCATTTTGTTATTATATATTGGAATGTTAATAAATGCAATAATACCGTTTAGAAATTCTTAAATTTTATTGCAAAACGTATTGACAAGTTTCGCCATAGGATTTAAAATGTGTCAAACGGTGTTGCAAAACGCATTAAAAGAAACGGGGGTGAAACTATGGCGAAGAAAAAAAGGAAGTATCCAGAATTAACCGCTTTGAAGGGTAAAATTAGGGAAATGGGGACTACCTATAGAAAAATTGCTGAAGAAATGGGCATCGGGGTTAATACTCTATCAGATAAGATAAATGGTTTTTACGCTATCAGTGGTCCTGAAATGGAACAGATTGCTACCATCCTTGATATTAATCCAAAAGACGTAGCCTATTTTTTTATGCCCTCGTATTGCAAAACGCAACAGAGAAGCGCTTAATTAATCAGTTAGTTGTCGAAGGAGTGATTTATTCATGACGCTTTCCGACAAATTGCATCAAGAACAGAAAAAGCTCTGCAGCATGGACATAAACGACCCAGGTATCCTGGCGCAGAGCCAGGTCGTGGATGAGCTTATCGTTGAGTATCAAAGGGAGGTGATGCTTTGCGGCAATGGACAGGCCGTCGTTGGCGATGGAATCCAAGGAAGTGCATCCCGCTGGTGCTCCTGGGCTGGCTGGCTGGTGGGGTGGTATGCGGTGTTATCTGGCTCTATTTACTAAGCTGGTTTATATCTTAGGGAAAAAGAAAAGCGGCTTTTAAAGCCGCAGAGAAAATTACTCAACTCAATTTTATATCAAGGAGGTAACTTTGTGAATAAAAAATTAATAGAGGGAGGTGAGATAAAAAATGCCTGAGAAAATTAACGTTCTTGAATTAGCCCACGGTGCTATCGCTGAGCAGATTTCAAATGAATTGGGTAAAGTGCTAGAAAATCTAATGGACCCCAATACTGATGTTAAAACCAAACGTAAGCTAGTAGTCACACTGGAGTTTAAGCCTGATGAAAACAGGGACGTAGTGGATTGCACGGCGCAAGCTAAGGCTACACTGGCTCCCGTTAAGCCCATTACAACCAGGCTTCTTATGGACACTGACCATATGGGCCGTCCTGTTGCAGCAGAGCTTAACCGGGAGAAAGGCAGCGCCCTGGCGGAGGAAATCGAAACCGAGCTTAAGCTCGTAAAAAGCGCAGGTTAAATAATTAGTTGAGGAGTGAAATGGTTTGTTAACTGAAGAAGGTCTTAAATTCTTAATGCAACTCAAAGACATAGAAATTGTCGACCACGACGGGCTGCAGTATTCATCAAGAGCGCTTCACTTAATCCCTGAAGCATCGCCGGTAGCTTTCGCCACAAAATCTTTAGCCGGCATCGTAGAGCTGATTAATAAGGAGCATGAGCACAAGCGCCTTAACGACCTTATTATCCACATCGTTGATCCCATTCGCGTTGATGTTTACTCAATGCTGCGTGAGGACCTTGGAAGGTTCCACCTGTATTCTGCTATTGCGGAATTGCCGGGCCAGAACTTTGGTAACTACATGAACCTGGAAACGGCCATTATTCGCCTAAAATCAACTTTTGTCCAGACTGATGCCAGGGACAAGCTCATCCAGGTGCTCGGGAACATAAAAGAGGATGCTGTTAAGACCAGCAGCGACGATGGAATTTCTCAAACGGTCACGGCCAAGACCGGCATCGCTACCGTTGGTAACGTCAAAATCGAACCTATCATTAAGCTGGCACCGTATCGTACTTTCATTGAGGTTGAACAACCGGAGGGAGAATTCCTCCTGCGGCTAAGGAACGGCCCGGAAGCGGCTTTATTCGAAGCAGACGGCGGAGCTTGGAAAATGCAGGCCCGCAAGAATATTAAGGAATACTTTATGGACAAGCTTGATGATCTCGTTATGCTCGGTAAGGTCATTATTACCGAGTAGAAAAAACCGCCCCGGTTATTCACTTAGCCGGGGCCACAAAAACAAAAACTCAATTTTAGTATAAAGAAAACGGAGGAACCTGTAAATGGAAATTAACATTAACCTTAACATCAACGCTCCTGAGATATGCTCAACTATTCGCGAGGTTGCACCTTTGCTACTGGCAGCACGTACCACTAACGTCGTAAACGCGGCCACCAGCGCTGCTGAAAATAGCAAATCGAATTTTAGCTTCAAGCTTCCTGCCGATCAAAAAGAAAACACCACTCCCGATAAGGCTGAAGTTAAAGCTGCACCTGAGAAGGAAAAACCGGCAAAAGCCAACGATAAGGCCAAGCAGCAAAAAGAACAAAAGCAGGAACCCGAGCCTGCGCCGGAGCCGGAGCCAGAGAAAACCACCGAAGAACCTGCATCGGAGAATGTTAACGATACTCAGCCCGAGTACACAATGGAACAGGTTAGGGCCAAGTTAATGGCGCTAGCTCAGGACGGCAAGCAGGCCCAGGTTAAAAAGATTATTACCGATTGCGGGGCTAAGAAGCTTACCGATATCCCTGCGGACAAATACGCTGAAGTGATGGCCGCTGCGGAGGCTCTATAATGACCGCCCATGCTTTTTTATCGGCTTCTGGTTCTAAGCGCTGGATGGAGTGTCCACCCAGCGCTATGCTGGAAAAACAATTCAAGGATGTACAGAGCGCCTATGCTGCAGAAGGTTCATTCGCTCACTCTTTAGCAGAGCTGCACCTTAACCTTTACCTTGAGAATATCTCCAAGCACAAATTTAACAGCGAGTGGAATAAGCTGCAGCAGAATGAATTCTTCTCTCAAGAAATGATCGACTATGTGGATGTTTACGTCGGGTTTGCGATTGAACGCATCAATGCTGCCCGGGCCAGAACCAAAGACGCGGTTATCCAAATAGAGCAGCGGCTTGATTATAGCCCCTGGGTACCAAATGGCTTCGGCACCGGTGACTTAATAACCATAGCCGATGAGATTATGGAAATAGCCGATTTGAAATACGGAAAAGGCGTTCCTGTTAGCGCTCTTGACAATCCGCAAATGAAATTGTATGCCCTGGGCGCGATTAATCAATTTAACCTACTTTATGACTTTCAAATTGTGCGCATGACAATCGTGCAGCCCCGGCTGGATAGCATATCAATCGCAGAGTTATCGGTTAAGGAGCTTTTAGATTGGGCTGAAAATACGGTTAAACCGCTAGCCGCTATGGCTATCAAGGGTGAAGGTGAATTCAAAGCCGGCAACCACTGTCAGTTTTGTAAAGCTAGATTTACCTGCCGGGCCAGGGCCGACAAGAACCTAGAGCTTGCAAAATTGGACTTCCAGGACCCGCCGCTATTAACCATTGATGAGATTGCCGAGGTGCTGGCAAAGGCGGAAGAGCTGCAAAAGTGGGCCAAAGATGTAAGCGATTACGCTCTTGACCAGGCTGTGAACCACGATGTTAAATTTCCGGGTTGGAAACTGGTTGAGGGCAGGAGTAAACGAGTTTACAGCGACGAGAAGGAAGTTGCAAATGTTCTTTTGGCTGCTAATTATGCAGAGGACATTATCTACAAACCTAAAGAGCTTGTTGGCATCACTGCAATGGAGAAAGCTCTGGGCAAGAAGAAGTTTGGCATACTGCTTGACGGGTTAATCATTAAACCAGCTGGTAAGCCGGTCCTGGTTCCTGAGAGTGATAAAAGGCCGGAGATATGCTCAACCGATTCGGCCAAAGCTGATTTTGCTGAACAAATCAGAAGCAATCGTTCAGCGCAAAATTGAAAGGCTTGGGGCTAAAGAGAGCGTTATAAAAAGCGAACCCAATAAACCAGCTAAATCAGATGATGATATCATTTTGCCTTTCTAAAAATAAATAAACGGGGGATTACAAATATGGCTGAAAACCAAAAAACCAAAGTAGTAACCGGCAAAGTCCGGCTAAGTTACGCAAATGTATGGGAACCCAGGGCCGCTGAAGAAGGCCAGGACCCTAAGTATTCACTCTGTATTTTAATTCCCAAGTCTGATACCGCTACCCTTCGTAAAGTTAAAGCTGCTATTGATGCAGCTAAAGAAGCAGGTAAAAGCTTATGGGGTGGTAAGATCCCACCAAACCTTAAGTTGCCCTTGCGCGATGGCGATATTGACCGTCCGGATCAGCCAGAGTATGCCGGCCACTTTTTCTTGAACGCTAATTCCAAACAGAAGCCCGGCATTGTTGATAAAAACGTTAACCCAATTCTGGATCAATCCGAAGTTTACAGCGGCTGCTATGGTCGGGTGAGTGTTAACTTCTTCCCGTTCAATCAAAAAGGTAATAAGGGTGTTGGCTGCGGTTTGATGAACATTCAGAAGGTCGCTGATGGTGAGCCGTTAAGCGGCAGGACCAGGCCTGAGGACGATTTCGAGGCTATAGATGATGGCGATGTAGAAGAGGATTTCCTCAGTTAACTGACATTTAAGTACAGGCAGGTAACTTTTAAATTACCTGCCTGTATTATACGGAGGGTTATTGTGGATAGGAAAATAGTACAAATATCCTTTGCCGGTAACTATGAAGTACTCTATGACTTCTTTACAGACCTCGATTTACAAATAGGTGATCCGGTAGTGTGCCATACCGTTAGGGGCTATAACGTTGGTAAGGTGGTCGGCTTTGTGGACGGCTCAACCAAAGCTACAAACTGGATAGTTCAGAAGGTCGATGTTGAGGGTCATATGCAGCGCCTGGCAAAGATACGGCAGGCTAAGGAGCTTGAGGAACTGTTAGGTTAGGAGGTTGATTCGTGATCTATAGAATACATCGGGCGATTGACAGAGTAGCGGCAATACTGGACCTTTGCGCAGCGGTTATATTCATAGCTTTGTTGCTAAAGGTTTATAGTTGGATGAGCATCATGTTTGGTAAGGGGTTAATCAAATGACTATTCTTGGCATTGACATAGAAACATACAGCAGAGTTGACTTAACAAAAAGCGGAGTTTACGCATATGCGGAAGCTGAAGACTTTGAAATATTACTTTTCGGATATGCTTTTGACGATGAGCCGGTGCAATTGATTGACTTAGCCAGTGGTGAGCAACTACCGGATAATGTGCTAAACGCTTTAACTGATCCTGAAATAATAAAAACCGCTTTTAATGCTAACTTTGAACGGACCTGTATTGCAAAGCATTTTAACCGTCCTATGCCACCGGAGCAATGGCGCTGCACTCATGTACACGCCCTGACCCTGGGCCTTCCCGGTCACCTGGGCGACGTTGCCAAGGTGCTAGGCTTGAAGCAGCAAAAAGACACGGCAGGTAAGGCGCTAATCCGCTATTTCAGTATGCCTTGCAAACCAACCAAAGTTAACGGCCAGAGGACAAGGAACCTGCCCGAGCACGACCCGGATAGATGGGCAAAATTCAAATCATATTGCAAGCAAGACGTTGCCGTTGAACGGGACATCAGAAAAACCTTAGAACGTTTTCCGGTAATAGAAGCTGAACATAAATTGTGGTGTCTGGACCAGCGTATTAATGATGGCGGGGTATTAGTTGACAGTCAGTTAGTTACAAATGCCATAGCTTGCGATACGCAATACCAGGATAAATTGATGGCAAAGGCCGCAAAGCTTACCGGGCTAGACAATCCTAAGTCGGTAAGCCAATTAAAACAATGGCTGCTGAAAACAGATGGCTTGGAGGTAGAGAGTTTAAACAAAGAATCCGTTCCGGAGCTATTAAAGCAAACTGAAAGTAGCACCGTCAAGCAAATGCTGGAGCTGCGACAAGAGATGGCTAAGACCAGCGTTAAAAAATACTTAGCGATGGAACGCGCAAAAGGTAAAGATGGCCGAGTCCGAGGGCTGCTGCAGTTCTACGGGGCCAACCGGACGGGCCGGTGGGCCGGGAGATTGGTCCAGGTGCAAAACCTTCCACGCAATTCGATTAAAGACCTGGACCAGGCCCGGCAGCTGTTAAAAGCCGGAGATTATGAAATGCTGGAGCTGCTGTTTGAATCCGTACCTACTGTCCTATCTCAGTTAATCAGAACGGCTTTTGTTCCGAAAGAGGGCCACCGGTTTATCGTGGCTGACTTCTCCGCTATTGAGGCCCGGGTCATTGCCTGGCTTGCAGATGAGAAATGGCGCATGGACGTATTCCGTACCCACGGCAAAATTTACGAAGCATCAGCTTCAGCCATGTTCCACGTCCCAATTGAAGAAATTACAAAAGGCAACCCGCTAAGACAAAAAGGGAAAGTATCAGAGCTGGCCCTCGGTTACCAAGGAGGCCCTGGCGCATTGATAGCAATGGGAGCTTTAAAAGAAGGGCTAACAGAGGAGGAGCTTCCAGGGCTGGTTAAACTTTGGCGGCAATCTAGTCCAAATATAGTTAAGTTTTGGTATGACACGGAGGCAGCTGCAATTAAAGCTGTTAAGGAAAAAACCACTGTAGAGCTACACCACGGAATACATTTCATTTATGAGTCCGGCATCTTATTCATTCGCTTACCTTCCGGTAGGCGCTTGGCTTATATCAAGCCGAGGATACAAAACAATCCTCGGCTTGATAAGCCGGCATTAACCTATGAGGGCCAGGAGCAAGGTACAAAACAATGGGGCCGGCTCTACACTTACGGCGGGAAACTGGTTGAGAATATAGTCCAGGCTGTTGCCCGGGATTGTCTGGCGGAAGCTCTGCTTAGGTTAGACGTTGCCGGCTACAAAACCGTTATGCACGTTCACGATGAGTCTGTTATGGAGATGCCACATGGTGTAGGTAGCCTGGAGGATGCCTGCAGAATAATGGAACAACCGATACCCTGGGCACCCGGACTTCCGATGCGGGCCGATGGCTTTGAAAGCAACTATTACAAAAAAGATTAACGTAGGAAAATTTTACTTTTAAAAATGGAGTCGTTATTACCATGAATTATGAAAAATTCATTAAACAAAAACAGCAAATAGTCGCTCCTTCTGGCTTTTCAGTTAGCCGTGATGATATTAACCCGGGCCTGTTTGAGTTTCAAAAAGACATAGTTAAGTGGGCATTAAAGCGCGGCCGGGCTGCCATCTTTGCCGGGACTGGCCTCGGTAAGTCAAGGATGCAGGTTGAATGGGGACAGAAAATACATGAGTTAACTGGTGGGGATGTTTTGCTCCTGGCTCCGCTGGCAGTAGCCGCTCAGACGGTAAGGGAAGGCGCAGCACTCGGTTATGAGGTTCACCTATGCCGGAGCCAGGACGACGTAAAGCCAGGGCTCAACATCACTAACTATGAAATGCTGCATCACTTTGAGCCCATATTATTCTCCGGAATTGTACTTGATGAAAGCAGCATATTAAAATCCTTTACTGGCAAAATTAGAAATGAAATTATTGAATCTTTTGCATTTACACCTTACCGGCTGGCCTGTACAGCTACACCAGCGCCTAACGACTACATGGAATTAGGCAATCATGCCGAGTTCCTGGGAGTTATGAGCCGGACAGAAATGCTCTCCATGTATTTTGTCCATGATGGCGGTAGGACATCGCAGTGGAGGCTAAAGGGCCATGCTGAAAGTGACTTCTGGGCATGGGTAGCATCCTGGGGAGTAGTGCTGGAGAAACCTTCTGACCTGGGATATGAGGATGGAGCCTTTAAGCTTCCACCGCTGAACATACATGAAATTATAGTACCTGCTGAAGGTCCGCCGGCCAACACATTAACGGAACGAAGACAGGCTAGAAAGAACAGCCTTAACGACCGAGTGGCTTATTGTGCTGAACTGATTAATCAAACAGATGATACCTGGCTTATCTGGTGTGATCTGAACGACGAAAGCGATGCTTTAACAAAAGCCATAGAAGGAGCTGTTGAGGTCCGGGGCAGCCATAAGCCAGCTTATAAGGAAAAGGCTATGCTGGACTTTGCGGCGGGGGACATTAAGCGCCTAGTCAGTAAAAGCTCTATCTGTGGCTTTGGGATGAACTTTCAGGTGTGTAACAGGATGGCTTTTGTCGGACTATCTGACAGCTTTGAACAGATATTTCAAGCAATACGACGATGCTGGAGATTCGGTCAGACAAAGCCGGTAGACGTTTACATTATAACAGCTGAGACTGAAGGAGCAGTATTAGAGAACATCAAGCGGAAAGAGCAAGACTTTAAAAATATGGTTGATGAAATGGTCAGATATACGCAAGGAATTTTATCTGAATCAATCAGATCCAGTGAGCGTGAAATGACCAAATATAACGCAGAAAAGCACCTAATCATTCCCGAATGGCTAAGGAGTGAACCCATTGCAAGTTAATACCGTAGACCAAGTTATAACTGAAGAATACGCACTATATTTAGGTGATTGTGTGGAAGTAACCAAGGGGTTGCCCGATAACAGTATTCATTATTCCATATTCAGCCCGCCGTTTAGCTCACTTTATACCTATTCTAATAATGAACGGGACATGGGTAACTCCCGAAACGATGAAGAATTTATGGAGCATTTCCGGTATCTAATCTCAGAGCTTTACCGGGTAACTATACCAGGCCGTTTGGTATCATTTCACTGCATGGATATCCCGGCTATGAAATCAAGGGACGGTTTTATCGGGATTAAGGATTTTTCAGGTAGCCTGCTCAGAATGTTTATAAATAATAATTTCATTTATCATTCAAAAACAGTTATCTGGAAAGATCCACTTGTAGAAGCTACAAGGACTAAAGCTCTGGGGCTATTACACAAACAAATCGTTAAAGATTCAGCTATGTGCAGACAAGGTTTACCTGACTACTTAATCACTGTTAGGAAACCAGGAGATAACCCAGAACCGGTATCACATCCAGACGGATTTAGTAGATTTTATGGCGAGAATGAGCCCGAAGCCCCAAAAACGAAACCCACGCTCAAAGATAGCCAAAAACACAAAACAATATCGCTGGCTAAAACCGATCCGGTCTATTCACACCATGTATGGAGGCGATATGCTTCACCGGTTTGGATGGATATTAGGCAAACTAATACTCTGCAGTACAGGTCCGCCAGAGAAGAAAAAGATGAAAAACACATCTGCCCTTTACAGCTTGACGTTATAGCCCGGGGAGTTGAGCTTTGGTCCAATCCAGGTGATGTAGTGTTCAGCCCATTCATGGGAATAGGCAGCGAAGGTTATCAGGCAGTTTTAATGGGCAGGCGGTTTGTAGGGATCGAATTAAAAGAGAGCTATTTCAAAATTGCGGCCAACAACCTGAAAATGGCAGTTGATGAACTGAATGAAATTGATGAGTTACTTTCATGAAAGGAGATAAACCAATGGCAACGGTTTATTTGGCTGGAAAAATGACCGGTCTGTCTTTAGAAGAAATGTCCGGATGGCGAAAGAGGGCAGCAGGTTTATTGCATGACCACGGCTTTAACACTCTTAACCCCTTTGAGGTTTTTAAGATTGAAATAGCTCATAAATTACAAACTTCCACCAGGGAGATCGTAGATTCAAACAAATATCAGATTCGCCACAGTGATGTTGTCCTGGTTGAACTTGACCACGCTGATATTTCAATCGGCACTATTGGCGAGATTGTTTACGCAAAAGAGCAAGGAAAGCCTGTTATATGCTGGGGAAAGGCAGAAAAAGTAATAAATCATCCATGGGTATGGGAACATATCACAGCAGCTTATAACAACCTAGAAGAGGCGCTGGTGTGCATTATTGATAAATATAACAAATCCGGTGATAAAAATGGCCTTTAGAAGACTAACCCCGAATGAAAAAGTAAGTATAAAGAAGGCCAAAAAAAGCGGCCAATGAGGTTATTAAAACAAAGCGCCGGGCCTTGGTCAAGGAAATAAGGGAGCTTGAGAAGAAGCACGCGACACCATTTGTAAGGTCAAAGGCTATAAGGGAATTGGACGAGCAGCTTGATAATTTAAAGCTAATTACCGGGGAGCCAGCTATTGTATCAAACGGAGAAAGCTCAATCTGTTTGAATTATGAGCTGCTAGTTAAGCTGGGCCGAACGTTTAAAGGTTTTCAGTATCAGTATTCGATTGAATTCACCCGAGGCGGTAATTCCTTAACCGTTAGTTACAACAAAGGCTTCAGGTTGAACGGAAAGATTGAATTTTACGGTCTACCTGAATATCAAACACACTTACTTGCTAATCTACCAGTTATTGAAATCTTTTAATATCGGAGGGATATAGGTGAGTTTTGAAAGCGTTATAAACGCCATGAACCAGCAGTCAAACGTGCTTAAAGAATTGGAAGAGTTACTTGCTCATAATGATAAGCAAAACAACCTGGGGCACACGGTAAAGCTGGAAGACATCGAAAGGTTAAAAAGCTATGTAGCTAATATGAAGTTAGCTGTTAAAACGGCTACAGCCCTTGCCACGCATTATAAAAATGCCGGTAAAACGACCAATGCTGAAACAAAACAAGCACCACCAGCCGAACCTGCCGACTATTTATCGCGAAAGCCCGAGAGCAATAAAGAGCTTCTGGGAAATGAAAGCCATTAGCAACCTTGACCTTATGGATGATGTGCTCACGCTGGTTAAACAAAAGCAGGACTTCATATCCGCCCTTGTAGCGACTTACTCTTTGCCGGATAAGCCAATCATAAAAAGGATTTTAGGCGCTAACCCGTTTGAGGCTAGTTTGTTATCAGAAGCAATGCAGCTCTGTAAAAATTACGATTATGCCATCCGGTTATATAAAAGCTTTAAGCTTTATAACCTACTGGGCTCTAATCGATACGGTTATGAATATACACCGGATTACGTGAACAGAGACGTACTGCAGTTTTTGAGGGATATGCTGCGGGTCTATGGTGAATCTGGAATAGTCCACATGATGGAAAACGCCAAGGAGATAAACCTGAAAGATTGCATTCGGCTATACCAGCAGCTAAAAGATGAAAACCAGCGGGCCATAAAAACCGAAAAAGTAAGGATAAGAGATTTGCACGATTGGATGTCCTACAGGCACAAGCTGCAAAATCATGAAAATCTTAAATTTAACGTGCCTAACCATATTATCAGGCGGCTCTCAATGCAAAACGAAAAGCTTAAATTCTTTTTACCAAAGGAATCGATGGAGCTATTAAAGGCCGGTGTGGAGCTGCATAATTGCGTAGCTTCCTATAGCCGGGCCATGCAGGATAATTCAAAGTGGGTTGTCCTGGTAGCAAATGATAAAGGCAAACTGGTAGCGTGCTTGGAGGTACAAGGCAGGAGATTAATTCAGGCCAAAATCGATAAAAATAAACCGGTATCGAGTGACAATAAGTTAAATGCCGAGGTTATCTCCTGGGCCAAGGAAGCAAACCTTGAGATAAAAACCAACGACTTAAAGGTGCAGACTGAATCGGCTACTTCAGTAGCTGTTTAATCAAATGAGGTGAACAAGCAGATTGAGAATAGCTGGAATGACAAAAGAAAGCACAGTAGACGGACCTGGTTTGCGTTTAGTTATACCTTCAAGGTTGCCCGCATAAATGCCCGGGGTGCCATAATCAGCATACCTGGGATCCTACGGGCGGAGAATGGTTGGTGAGCTATGAACAGTGATCCTAACAAAAAAGTAAAACTAAAAATCAAGCATGACGGTAATATCTCCATTGCTGTTGGCCGCAGCCGGAAAGAGACAAATTGGAAAAACAAAGACATGCTTTGGTCTGCTATGGTAGATAGGCTCAGCCGGACTAATCGAACCGGTGAGACCTTTGCCGAATATAAGAAGTTATCGAAAAGCCAGCAGGGGCAAATTAAAGATGTTGGCGGGTTTGTCGGTGGGACGCTTAAAAGTGGCCGACGCAAATCTGAGAACGTAGCCTGGCGGCATTTAATTACTCTGGATATAGATTACGCCAAGGGCGATTTTTGGGCATCCGTTACGGTAATACTGGGCTGTGCATGCGTGCTTTATTCCACGCATGCGCATTGCCCGGAGGCTCCAAGGCTGAGGTTGGTTATTCCGCTGAAGCGGCCAATAGCCCCGGACGAATACCCGGCAGTGGCCCGACGCATTGCAGCAGACCTGGGGATTGACTTTTTCGACGATACTACTTATGACCCGGTCAGATTGATGTATTGGCCGTCAACGTCAGCAGATGGGGAATTCGTTTTTAAGTACTTAGATGAGCCCTGGCTCGATCCGGACGAGGTTTTAGCCCGCTATGAGGACTGGCGGGACCCGTCCTATTGGCCTGAATCATCGCGTGCTCAACAGGCCCGGCAAAAACTTGCAGACAGGCAAGGAGATCCGTTAGAGAAGCCCGGGGTGGTAGGTGCGTTTTGCCGTACCTACTCAATCCCCGAGGCGATTGAAACGTTCTTAATCGATATCTATGGTCCTGCCGGTGAGGGCCGCTATACTTACCTTCCTGGTTCCACTACCGGTGGCTTGGTGCTATACGATGGCGATAAATTCGCTTTCAGCCACCACGGTACGGACCCGATAAGCGGCAGGCTGGTCAACTCCTTTGACCTGGTGCGGCTCCACAAATACGGTGACCAGGACGAAAGCGCGGAGCCTGGAACGCCAACAGTAAAGCTGCCGTCCTATCTTGCTATGACAGACTTCGCAATAGAGGACCCAAACGTTAAAAGCACAATGGGTAAGGACATCTTAGTAAGAGCCCAAGAAGACTTTGCCGACGATGATGATTGGACACAGCATCTGGAGTATACCAAGAAGAAAGAATTAAAAACATCTCTTAAAAATTTGGTGCTTATTCTACGCCATGACCCAAACCTTAAAGGCATTGCTTACAATGCCCACAAAGGGGCAATAACGCTGTTAGAAAAGGTTCCCTGGCGTAAGCCCGGGGATTGGAAAGGGCCGAACTGGTCAGACGATGATGATGCAGCGCTCCGGGTCTACCTGGAGAAGGTTTACGAAATCTGGACCCCGTCGAAGCTAAATGATGCTTTAACGGCGGTAAGCCATGAGCGGTCCTTCCACCCTATCCGGGATTACTTAAACGGGCTAGATGAATGGGACGGCATCCCTCGCCTGGAGGAAGTATTGATTGACTACCTCGGGGCCGAGGACTCAGTTTATACCAGAGCCGTAACAAAGAAAACCTTTGTAGCTGCCGTGGCCCGGGTAATGAACCCAGGTTGCAAGTTTGACTATATGCTGGTCCTGATAGGCAAGCAAGGCCTGGGCAAAAGTACACTATTTACCCGCTTGGCCGGCAATTGGTTTAATGATTCACTTAGCATGTCCGACATGCGGGATAAAACTGCAGCCGAGAAGCTACAGGGTTATTGGATTTTGGAAATTGGGGAATTGGCCGGTTTTAAAAAGGCTGAAGTTGAAGTAGTTAAGTCATTCCTTAGCCGGCAAAAGGATATTTACAGGCCGTCGTATGGCCGCAGAACGATTGAGTATCCGCGCCAGTGTGTGATTGTCGGTAGCACTAACAATGACACCGGATTCCTCCGGGACTCCACCGGCAACCGGCGTTTTTGGCCGGTGAACGTGACAGGCGTGTCGACGGATAGGGCACCCTGGGCCATGAATGATTACACAGTAGGTCAGATTTGGGCCGAGGCGCTGGCATGCTATAAAGCTGGCGAAACGCTGTACTTGGAAGGTAAAGCAGCTGAGGAAGCTTTCGAGCAGCAGAAACTTGCTATGGAAGCTGACGAGCGCCTGGGCATGGTCAAAGAATACCTGGATATGCTACTGCCGGAAAACTGGGAAGAAATGAGCCTAACTGAGCGCAGGACGTTTATCAACGGCGGTGATTTTGGGCATGGCCCTGAAGGAACAATGCAGCGCGATAAAATTTGCGTTGCCGAAATTTGGTGTGAACTGATGGGCAAAGAGTTAACCGGCATTAAAAGGTTTGAGATAGATGAAATACACGGATTGATGCGGCAGATTGACGGTTGGGAAAAGTACACCGGAAATAAGGACGGAAAAATGAAATTCAATTTATACGGAGTGCAAAGAGCTTATATAAGAAAAGATTCAGCGAAATTTTCAGAGACCAAAAACGAATAAAAACCGGTTGCCGATGTGGTTGCCGATAGGCTGTTTGGTTGCCGATACAATTGAACGATTGCCGAGGTTGCC
This sequence comes from Desulforamulus reducens MI-1, assembly GCF_000016165.1. Taxonomy (GTDB): domain Bacteria; phylum Bacillota; class Desulfotomaculia; order Desulfotomaculales; family Desulfotomaculaceae; genus Desulfotomaculum; species Desulfotomaculum reducens. The sequence continues at coordinate 1,274,612 of NC_009253.1, forward strand.
GATTGCCGAGGTTGCCGAGCGTAGGCTGAATTATAGAAAAAGTTGCCGACGGTTGCCGATATCGGCAACCACTTGAAGCCTAGAGCACCAAGCGTTAGCGGGAAAGTTGCCGAGGTTGCCGATAGTCTATAGAGTATTACTATTTATAGAATATATAGGTGTACCCGTACACGTACACACACACGTATAGGAGTTTTAAAACTATCGGCAACTCGGCAACTCGGCAACCGCACACGGTTTTTGCAAGGGCTGATAGCGCGAGCGAAATACACTATAAGTCAAAATATAGTTAGAGAAAATAAGAATAAAGGGAGGTAAAAATCACAAATGGAACAGTGCGAAGAATGGCTGTCTAGCAGATTAAAAAACGGGAAATTGGTACTTTGCGATGATATAAGAGCCGAGGCAAAAGAACAAGGTTTTACCAAAAAACAGCTGAAAGAAGCTAGAAAAAAGCTTAAAGTTAAAACGTTTCACCAATTTGATGAGCATGGCGGTACATCGAATTGGTTTTGGAAAATAGGTACCAGTTCGTGAATGAAGCACAGATTGAACGCAAATTTAAGCGCGAAGTTGAAAGGCGAGGAGGCAAAGCCTGGAAGTTTACCTCTCCAGGTATGTCAGGAGTGCCGGACCGGATTGTTCTTCTTCCCGGAGGTAGAAGCATATTCGTCGAGCTTAAAGCTCCTGGTGAAGAACCAAGGCCGCTACAAGTAAAAAGGGCAAAAGAATTAACTGAACTTGGCTTTGAAGTTTATTGCATAGATTCTTTTGCGGCTATTAACAAATTTGTTATCGAGGTATTTGGAAAATGATTTTTAAGCCACATGAATATCAGGGTTATGCAATTAAGAAAATCATAGAGCTGCCGGCAGTTGGACTTTTCATGGATATGGGTCTTGGGAAGACAGCCTGCGCCCTAACTGCAACCGCAGAGCTAATGCATAACTACTTTGAGGTTTCAAAGGTTTTAGTTGTAGCACCGCTGAGGGTGGCGGAGGACACCTGGAGCCGTGAAACCGCGAAGTGGGACCACTTGAATTATTTAAGAATTGCTAAGGTGCTAGGTCCTGAAAAAGATCGCATAGCGGCTCTTAATTCCAAAGCTGATATTTATGTGATAAACCGCGAGAATGTTAAATGGCTGGTTGAGCACTTCGGTAAAAAATGGCCCTTCGATATGGTGATTATAGACGAGCTTTCAAGTTTCAAATCATCTAAGGCTAAAAGGTTCAGGGCGCTGCGAAAAGTAAGGCCGCTAATAAAAAGAATCATCGGGTTGACAGGAACGCCGGCACCGAACGGACTGCTTGACTTATGGCCGCAGGTTTATCTGTTGGACCTCGGGGAGCGCCTGGGAAAGACAATCACCGGATATCGGGAAAGATATTTTAAACCGGGTAAAAGAAACCGGTCAGTTATATTCACCTGGGACCCAAAGCCGGACGCTGAAGCGGCTATACACAACAAGCTTTCAGACCTTTGCGTGAGCATGAGCGCAGCGGATTGGCTGCAGCTGCCAGAACGAATCGATAATATCATCCCGGTTAATTTATCACTTAAAGCCTGGGGCCAATATGAACAGCTAGAACGGGATCTGCTGTTACCTTTAGCTGACGGGGATGTGGTTGCCAATACCGCAGCAGTGCTGGCTAATAAGCTGCTGCAAATGGCAAACGGGGCCGTATACGATGAGAACGGAATGGCCCAGGAATTCCACAAGGCTAAGCTGGAGGCTTTAGAAGGGGTTATCGAGGAGGCCGCAGGGAAACCGGTGCTAGTGTTTTACTCTTACCGACACGACCTGGATCGGATTAAAGAACACTTTAAGCAATACAAACCTAAAGAATTAAAGACCGCAGAGGATATAAAGAATTGGAACGACGGAAAGGTTCAGATCATGTTAGCGCATCCAGCTTCAGCCGGCCACGGATTGAACCTTCAAGCAGGCGGTAATATAATAGCTTGGTTTTCCACACCGTGGAGCCTGGAGCTGTACCAGCAGGCCAACGCAAGGCTACACCGGCAGGGGCAGCAAAGGGCGGTTATTATTCATCACCTGGTAGCCAAGGGAACTATTGACGAGGACGTGATTAGAGTCCTTGGGTATAAAGAACGAGGGCAAAACGCCCTACTGGAAGCGGTTAAAGCTAGAATAGCTGCAATCGCGACTTAAAAGAACGGAGGCGGTAGAATGTCAGCACAACATAAAAGGCCGGGCAAAACTGCCAAACAAGAACGACAGCGGAGAGCCAATGAAAGGTTAGAGCTTCGGAAGTCTATAGTGGTCCACTTCCCAAAGAAATGGGACCCGGAGCGATTTGACGGAATAAGCCCGGGGCATTGCGTAGCCTGGTCTGACGGAAGGAGATAAAAAATGAATTATCGTAAAGAGATTAACGATCTTTGTAAAGAGATTAACGATCTTTTGGATAAACAGGATAACAAAGGCATGGAAAAGTACGGCATGGCCCTGGAGCAAAACCCAGCCGGCATTCTGGAAAGGCTGCAGCATAGCGTTGAAGAAAAGATTGATGATTTAAGATATACGTTTTGGGCGATGGATAGGTTAAAGAGTATGTGGGTAAGGTTCCCGCGAATCAAATTCGTTGATGTGAATTCTTTAGCTGAACAGTTGGACCACGTAAGAAGTGAGCATAAAGAAGTATGGCTGGCTTTTGAAGACGACAAAATAGGCGACTTGGCGATGGAGTTATTTGATTTAATCCACAGTTGTGAAACGGCTTTGAGGATTTTGCAAGAAAGTTTTGGTATCGATTTGCGGGAGACCTTGTTGGCGGTAATTGATAAAAATAAAAAGCGGGGGTACTATGAAAATGCAGGTAAAACTGATTAACTATACACCTAATCCGGAGGATGCAATAATTAAAGCTGCTGCTAACTGCTGGCAGTCAACGCCAAGGGATGAAATATTGGATTTAATAATAAAGGCCGGGCACTTAACTCCGTTAGAGTTTGCGACTTTTAATTTTGAGGTGTCAGGCGTTTCCCGAGCGCTTACTCACCAGCTAGTTAGAAAACGTGTGGGGGTTGGATTCGCCCAGGAGTCACAAAGGTATGTAAAATATAACGAGAACGGATTTGAATATGTAACACCTCCAAGAATTCAGAATTGCGATAAAAGTATTTTATACATTGACAAAACGGCGCATCAAATTTACCAACAGGCAATGTTTATCATCCAGGTCGCCTATGAGCAGCTAGTCGATATAGGAATACCGGCTGAGGATGCAAGGTTTGTTTTACCCAACGCCTGCTGTTCAAAAATCCATGTAACAATTAATTATCACGCACTGTTTGATTTGGCAAAGGAGCGGCTCTGCGATAAGGCCCAATGGGAAATAAGAGAACTTGTGGCGGGGATGAAAAAAGAGGTTCAAGAAATAAGTACTACATTGGCCGGGTACCTACAACCAAAATGCTACTGGCTGCAAAGATGCCCAGAGAAACGATCATGTGGTAAGGTGGGGTTTCTCTGTGAGAAGTGACGAGGTTGAGGCCATTCGGCAACAAAACATTAAGGCCAATTTTGAAAGGTTAGGCTGTGAGAATTGCCCGGCTTACAAGTGCTACGTGTCTTGTCCTAAACGGCTAATAGTAACTAAGCATGAAGCGTTTTTCAGGTGGTGGGGTAGGTCCAGTCCCAAGCATGACTTCAGGGATTGGTATTTGCGGAGGTGATGTCTTTGGGTAATAAAAAGCAAAAAGAGAAAAACTTTGATATAGCAAAGGCAGCAGCAGTGGAAGCACTAAAGGATTTCAAAGAAGAGGAACGGCAAAGAAACAAACGGACAAGATACCACAACACTGAATTGCTTTTAAAAAATTACCTCAGCTTGCTTGATCACTATGAAAACGCTAAGGAAAGAGCTACTGATATTTTCAGCATTGAAGAGTTGGATGAGCTAGAGGCCGAAGAAGTTATCATCCAATCCATTAAGAGATCCAGGATGCGGACAATAGTCATGATAGCACAGATTGAGCACTGCTTGGAAATATTAAAGGGGCGAATGGCCAGTAAGGGTCAATTAGAGAAGTATACGGTAATTGAATGCTTATACCTGGACAAGGAAAGAAGGCATATTGAACGCGGTGAGTTAATTAAGGTAGTGGCAGAAGAGTTAAATTGCGGCCAGCCTTCAGTATACAGATGGAGGAATGAAATGATACGAGAATTAAGCGTTCTTCTATTTGGTGTTGATGGGCTGAAGCTAGATATTTAAAGGCTTTGAGGCTTGTGATAAAACCGTGATAAAAAGTTGAAATTTACATGATAATCTGGGTGTGTTAAAATGTTACCGTAAAATGTTGTCAGCAAAACCGCTTCAATTTTGAGGCGGTTTTTATTTTACAAAGAAAGGGTGAGAACAATGTAACCAATAAGATACCGCCTGCTAAATATATAGTGTATTTATCAAGCCGTCACCGATCTGCACTGGTGACGGCTTTTTTCGTTAATTATCGCCTGATGGCGTTTCTAATAAATAGAACGGGTCCTTTCGGGGGATTTTGCTTATGCGGGTCTCGCGAACCCCGAAATTTTCCCAGTCATAGAGATTTTTAAGGCGTTACCGTTTCCGAAATTAGCTAAATCTAAAAGGAGGTGCTTGCCTTGTCTGAAGCCAAAAAACAGATAGTTGGAACGTCCGAATTAGCATTAATTTTAGGGTTATCTGATTCCCGAATTAGGCAGTTAGATCGCAGCGGTATTATAACCAAAGTTGGACGTGGTAAATATGATTTGGCGAGTGCCGTCCAGGGATACTGCAATTATCTTAAAGATGCTGCAAGTCAAGAAGGTTTAAGCGAAAAAGACCTCTTGGACCGTACCCGCCGAAAGAAATTGGAGCTTGAAATTCAGATCATGCAGGGTGAATTACATAGAGCAGAAGATGTTAAGCGAGTTCTGAATGATATGCTGGGCGCTTTTCGTGCTCGGTGTCTCGCAATACCCCATAAATTAGCTCCGCAATTACTTGGCAAGAAAGAGTTGCCATCTATTCAGGAGGGTATAAAAAAAGCCATATACGAGGCGCTGTCAGAGCTTTCAGATTATAATCCAAGAGTTTTTTATGCTCAATCAAAAGATAAATTGGTGCTAGATGACGATTGCGGAGTCGAGCAAAAAGTGAAGGTAAAGCGCCGTGGCAACAAAGAAACATGATGACATAGAATTACTTTTTCGTTTAGTTGAAAATGCTACGAATAATGTAGCCCCACCTCCTGATCTAAAACTTTCGGACTGGGCTGACCTATACCGTCGCTTATCTTCTGAATCATCCTCCGAGCCTGGGCAATGGCGGACTGATCGTGCCCCCTATCAGCGCGAGATTATGAACGCTATCAGCGACCCGGAGATCAGCACAGTTGTCGTTATGTCTTCCGCCCAGATTGGCAAAACAGAATTTCTTTTGAATGTAATAGGTTATCATATCGATTACGATCCAGCTCCAATACTCTTGATTCAGCCTACTGATAAGATGGCCGAGGCTTTTTCAAAGGACAGGCTTGCACCAATGATTAGGGATACGCCGGTATTGCGCAGCAAAGTTGCTAATGCTAAAAGCAGAGATAGCGGCAATACGCTTTTGCATAAAAAATTTACCGGTGGTCATATAACACTTGTTGGTGCTAACGCTCCGACCGGACTAGCCAGCCGGCCTATTCGTATTGTATTAGCTGACGAAGTGGACCGCTATCCTGCTTCAGCTGGAACTGAAGGCGATCCTTTAACGCTGGCAAAGAAAAGGGCAAATACTTTCTGGAACCGTAAGTTTGTTTATGTGAGCACGCCTGGTATAAAAGGCGTAAGCCGCATAGAAGCTGAATATGAAAACTCCACAATGGAGGAGTGGCATGTGCCTTGCCCTTCATGCGGCCATTATCAGCCGTTCAAATGGGGGCAAGTTGTGTTTGAAAGTGCATCAATGGCTTGTAAGCATTGCGGAGTTATCCATAGCGAGTTCGAATGGAAACTAGGAACAGGCAAATGGGTAGCAAGAAAGCCTGGCGCTAAATCAAGAGGATTTCATATTAATGAATTAGCCAGCCCTTGGAAACGATGGGCTGAGATTATTGAGGACTTCAAGGCTGCTAAAAAAGAAGCCAAGAAGGGCAATATCGAACTTCTTAAATCCTGGGTTAATACCAGCTTGGGTGAAACCTGGGAGGAAGAAGGAGAAGGCGTTGAGTTAGACGGTTTACTGAAGCGCCGTGAGAGATATAACTGCGAGGTTCCGGATGATGTTCTTGTTCTTACCGCAGCGGTTGACGTTCAAGATAACAGGCTTGAGTATGAAATTGTAGGCTGGGGTTTGGAATATGAGAGCTGGGGCATTCAGTATGGCGTAATAATGGGTGACCCGGGCCAGGACTACGTTTGGGATATGCTTGACGGTGTTTTGGATAAGAAATACGCACGTAACGATGGACAAAAGTTGCAAATCATGACAACTTGTGTGGACTCCGGTGGTCACCATACTAAAAAAGTTTACGAGTACTGTAAGAAGCATGAATTAAAAAGAGTATGGGCCATTAAAGGCGAGAGCGGCTCAGGCACTCCTTTCATTAAGCGGCCCAAGAAACGGAACGATGCCGGGGTATGGCTTTTTGGTATCGGGGTTGATGTCGGCAAGGATACCATTACTTCCAGGTTAAAATTATTTGAAGAAGGGCCTGGATATTGCCATTTTCCAATTGAGCAGGATAGGGGTTACGACCAGGCTTATTTTGAAGGATTGACTTCTGAGCACAGGGTTGTAAGGTACACCAGAGGGCAGGCTAAGGTGGGTTGGGAAAAACGCACCAGCGGTGCAAGAAACGAACCTTTTGACTTACGAAATTACGCCACAGCAGCTCTTGAGATATTAAATCCACCGATGGAGTTATTAAAGAAACGGTTGGGTAAAACTGAAGCGCAGCCGGCAGTGAGCGAGGCCAAAGCCGCTAAAAAAAGAGCCGGGTTAGTTAATAAAGGCGTAGTCATATAGTCAAGACGAGGTGATTTTGTGGCCAGATTGGATACTTTACAAAGTCGTCTGCAGCAATATGTTGATTGCGAGGCGGCTATTTTAGGTGGAGCCCAGGAATACAATATAGGTTCTCGCCGGTTAAGGCGTGGAGATTTGGCTGAAATTGCGAGCACGATTAAGTATTTAGAGAAAGAGATTGCAGCTGAAGAATCCAGAGTTGCCGGTGGGGGCCGCAATCGCGTTATTGGCGTAATCCCCAGGGACCTTTAGCATGGGAGGAGGTGAGGAATGAATTTAATTGATAAAGCGATAGCGTATGTTTCACCTCAGATTGCAGTTAAGCGTATGGCTGCACGTAAAATGCTAGATATAGTTAACTGGGGTTATAGCGAAGGCGGCGCATCTGCCTATAAAAAATCGATGCGCGGATGGAAAACAACAGCTGCCAGCCCTAAAGACGATATCGATATTAATTTGGCTACGCTGAGGGCCAGATCCAGAGACCTTTATATGAATTCACCGCTTGGTTCCGCTGCGCTTAAAACGTCGAGAACTAATGTTATAGGTCCAGGCCTGCGGTTAAAAGCGCATATCGATGCAGCTTTTCTTGGCTTAACCGATGACCAGGCGGAAGCCTGGGAACGCAAAACAGAGCGGGAGTTTGCATTGTGGGCTGAGAGTAAGCACTGTGATGCTCTGCGGATGAATGATTTCTACGACCTGCAGGGGATAGCTTTTCTTGGCTGCCTATTAAACGGTGATGCCTTTGTTCTATTTAAGGCAGCTCAGCGCCAGTCCTGGATGCCGTACACTTTAAGGCTGCATGTTATTGAGAGTGACCGGGTATCCACTCCCTGGGTGGATGTCCTGTTGTTTTTAGTTGAGGGCCGTAACCCTGAAAACGGCAATGCAATTATTTCTGGTGTGGAAATAGACAGCGACGGCATGGTTGTAGCCTATTGGATTTGCAACACCTATTCGATTGTTACCGGAATTGAAGCAAACAAAATGAAAAAGTGGACCAGAGTAGAAGCGTTTGGCGCTGATACCGGTCGACCTAATGTCCTGCACTTATTGGATGCTGAGAGAGCAGAACAACGTCGCGGAGTTCCGCTATTGGCTCCGGTGATTGAAGCTTTGAAGCAGATAACCCGTTACACTAATGCCGAGCTTATGGCTGCAGTTGTATCTGGCTTATTTACGGTGTTCATTAAGTCAGAAGGGCCGTCGTCGGAGATGCCTTTAGGCAGCATGCTGCCGCAAGAGGAGCAGGTTGCATCTGAGGATCCCACTGTGTATGAAATGGGCGGCGGGGCTATAAACGTGCTGCAGCCTGGCGAGGATATAGTTACGGCTAATCCTAGTCGGCCCAATACGCAGTTTGAAGCTTTTGTAAATGCCTTAACGCGATATATAGGAGCGGCCCTGGAGATTCCGTATGAATTATTACAGAAGTCGTTTCAGTCAAGTTATAGCGCAAGTCGGGCAGCACTTTTAGAAGCATGGAAAATGTTCAGGACAAGACGGCAATGGATGGCTAAAGAGTTTTGCCAGCCAACTTATGAGGAATGGTTAGCCGAGGCTATCGCTATTGGGCGCATTAACGCTCCGGGTTTTTTTAATGATCCTGTCATAAGGCGTGCTTGGTCCAGGTCTGAGTGGCATGGCCCTGCACCGGGGCAGGTTAACCCGGTACAAGAGGTCCAGGCTTCGATCCTTAAAGTTAATAACGGCCTTTCTACCCGCGAGCGTGAAACGATTGAGCTTGGTGGTGGAGACTTCGACCATAACATAAAACAGTTAGGTCGGGAATCAAGCCAAATGGACCAAGCAGGACTGCAGCCCCAGGCACCACCAACGAAAGGAGGAAGTAGCACTGGCTAGGTTTTGGAATTTTATAAAGAATGAAGTCAATCCGGATGAGGTTGAGCTAAGGATTGACGGTGAGATTGTTGATGATGAGAGTGCCTGGATTTATGAATGGTTTGGCATTAATGCTGCATCGCCAAACGCTTTTAGGGAAGAGTTAAAACAGCACGCTGGGAAAAACATAAACGTCTGGATTGATAGCTGGGGTGGCGATACTACTGCAGCAGCCGGCATCTATAACGCTCTTAAAGAGCACAAAGGAAAGGTAACGGTTAAGATTGACGGTAAAGCCGTTTCTGCCGGGTCCGTTATTGCCATGGCTGGGGATGAGGTTTATATGTCGCCTGTGGGCATTATGATGATTCATAATCCATGGACAAGAGTGGCCGGCGAAGCAAAAGACATGAACCACGCAGCAGATGTACTCAATGAAATTAAGGATTCCATCATAACTGCCTACCAGATGAAAACGGGCAGGTCAAGGTCCAAAATATCAAAAATGATGGATAATGAAACCTGGATGAGCGCTAAAACGGCAATGGCGGAGGGATTCATTGACGGTATACTCTACGCCGATGGGCAGCAAGAACTAGCCGAGCCGGTTGAAAATTCGTTCATGTTTAACCGACAGGCAATAATGAATAGCGCATCTGCTTCAGTGAAGAAATTCCTTGAGCAGTACAGCGAGTTAAGTGAAACCGGTCAATTGGCCGGTTTAAATTTTGCGCCCGACACTAAACCACCAACGCAGGGACAGGCTCCCACGCCACAGCCTGCGAATAAAACAAAGGGGGATGAACTATTGGAAATTAAAAATACGGACGAGCTGAAGCAAGCGTACCCGGAATTGGTCGCCCAAGTAGAAGCTGCGGCAAGAGACGCAGGGAAAACTGAGGGGCTAACTGAAGGGGCCAAAAATGAGCGCGAACGTATCAAGTCAATTGACGAGATATCAAACACAATAGCTTCTGACTTGGTTGCAAAGGCCAAATACGACGAGCCTATGACTGCCCAGGAGCTGGCGTTCCAAGCGCTTAAAACTGATGCGGCTAAAGGTCAGCAGCACCTGGATACAAGGAATGCTGAACTGAATAACTCAGGGGCCAATAACGTAGCTGCCGGCACTCCGCCTAAATCAAGTGATGAGGAAAAATATGCTGTTCTAATGGATAAGGCTGTTGCCGCAGCTAATGCAAAACGTAACAAGGGGGCTAAATAATGGACCTTTATACAAAAGCTGCCGATTCTGTAAATTACGATAACCTGCTTGCAGGCACGAACGTTGATATTATTAAAAAATCCGTAACTTTAAAGGGCGCTCAGGGAACTGTAAAACGCGGTACTGTCCTGGGCATCATTACTGCTTCCGGGCTGGCTGTGCCGGTGGATAGCACTGTTGCCGATGGAAGCCAGACGGCTGATTGTGTTTTGGCTGATGATGTTGATACTACTGCCGGTGATACCGTGGCCGTGGCCTATGCTGCTGCCCTGCTTAACCGTCAGGCGCTTATCTTTGGTGGTACGGATACCGCCGCCAACCACGAGAGCCGGTTGCGGGAGCTTGGGATTTATCTTAGAGATAATATCCCCTATTAATTTAACTAAGCAAAATTAACAGAGGAGGTATTTAAAATTGGACCTTAACATCTATCGCACTCAATTTTTGATGGGATTTGTTCAGCGGATGATGCCCGTCAATACTTTTTTACGTAGTACTTTTTTCCCGGGTACGCTGACTTTCGTAACTGAGGAAGTAATGCTTGATTACAAAAAGGGCAAGCGTAAAATGGCTCCGTTTGTTGCTCCCCGGGTTGGTGGTATTACTATGGACCGTCAAGGATATCGGACTGATAAATACGCTGCTCCTAAGATTGCGCCTCAAAGGGAGATTAGCGTTGATGATTTGGTTATTCGCGGTATGGGTGAAAATATTTTCAGTCAGCGCACTCCGGCAGATCGCCAGGCAGAATTACTTGGCCGTGATATGGTTGAATTGGATGATATGATTACCCGCCGTGAAGAATGGATGGCTGCTCAGCTGCTTTTCAACGGTAAGATTACAATGAAAGGTTACATTGATCGTAACAACAGCAATTATATTGAGCAGGACCTGGATTATGGCTTTACCAATAAGGTAATTCTTGCCGGTGATAATGTTTGGACGGGTGCCAGTGCTCAAATTTACGCTAATTTGAAAGCATGGCGTTTGGCCGCTATTCAAGCATCAGGTAAGGCTCCGACAATATGCGTGCTTGGCCAGTCTGCTGCTGATGCTTTTATGAATGATGCGGATATCCAAAAGAAAATGAACATGTATCATGTTCTGCTGGCAGACATTAATCCCAAGATTGTGTCTGATGCCGTAACCTACATTGGCCGTCTGCCCGAGCTGGGACTGGACATTTACACCTATAACGATTGGTACCTCGATGAGGATGGCAACGAGTACCCATTCGTGCCGGTTGACCATGTGCTTCTTGGCCGTCCTGGTATGGGTGAAGTACTTTATGGTGCTGTAACTCAAATGGAGAACGACCAATTTGTTACCATTGAGGGTTCTCGAGTGCCTAAGAGTTGGTCAGATAATCAAAATGAACAGCGCATGATTCGTCTTACCAGTCGCCCGGTACCAAAGCCTGAGAGCGTGGACGATTGGTACGTAGCTCATGTTATATAGAGGAGGTATATTATGTCTATCATAGTTAAAAAATTTAACATCATCGCCGGGGACAAAACTTATATACCTGGTGATGAAATAAATTGCTTGGATGAAAAAGAGGAAAAACGCTTGGTAGCTGCAGGGTATTGCGAGTATCCAACAGGTATAAAAAAAAGTAGTAAATCTACTAATAAAAAACAACTAGCTGGAGATTCAACAGGAGATAGTGGGCCTAATACCGGGCATCCCTTAGCCGGTGATGAGTAATGGGCTTTAAGGATTATGCTGCTGCGGACATAGCCGTATTCGTTAATGTTGACGAGATGGCCGATTCGCACGATATCGACGGTCAGCAAATTCCGGCTATCGTTGATAGCGATGTGCTAAGCGGGCAATCAGAGTATCGCGATGGTATCTATTTAGGAGAGATACTTGTTTTTGTGCGTTCCTCTGATTTGCCCTCCCGCCCGGTAAAAAATCAGCATATGCGCTTGGACGGAGAGCTTTATCTGGTATCAAACTGTTCTGAAGAGGACGGGCTGCTTCAGATAACTCTGGAGGCGAATGAGGCATGATTGAATTAAGAGCTGATCAAATTGAGCGTGTTCAGGATTTACTGCAGCATATCCCGGAGGCAATACCTAAAGCCATTTCTAATACTATTAACCGGGCTGCTGAAACAGCTAAGACTGAAGCGGCGAGGAAAGCCAGGGAAACTTATTATGTGAAGCATAGCGATGTTATTAAAACTATTCGCATTACAAAAGCCAGCCCTAGTAATTTATCCGCGACTGTGCTTTCACGAAGTAGCCCTATTGCTTTGTCCAAGTTCAATGTAACACCACGGCAACCGCAGCCAAAGCGCCGTAAGCCAATAATAGCCCGGGTGAAAAAGGGCGCAGGTGGTTCAATCCAGGGGGCTTTTGTTGCCCGGGTAACCAGCGGCCATGTTGGTGTTTTTAACCGTGTTGGACCGGCAAGGTTACCAATTACCCAGCGCTTTGGGCCGTCTATACCGCAGATGATTGGCTCTGAAACGGTTACACGGTGGGTTGAAGAGAAAGCGTTGGAGACGATTGATAAACGGCTTGACCATGAAATAAGCCGGGTTTTGGAGGGTACCAGGTGACACCTTTAATTTTAATCGATAAGCTAATTGAATTCATTAAGCCGGTGATGGCTGAGTTCGAATTGCAGTCTAATGTGCCGGGAGTTTTAAAAGCTCCACAGGTTATCCCCGGTTACCTGGGTGAGAAAAAACCTATTAAGGAGCAGGACCCGCCAGACTTCCCGTATGTGATAATTCGTTATTTAGAAGACGAGGATGTTAATACGGGAGCTACGGCTAAGGTAAGAATTTATGCCGGCACTTACAGCGAGGATACTCAGGACGGTTGGCGGGATGCGGTTAATGTTATCACCAAAATAAAAACGGCGCTCAAAAGGCGAAGTTATTTTGGCCCGTTTAAAGTTGAGTATCCAATTAAAACGGAATTGCCGGAGGAGCAGCCGTATCCTGAGTGGGTGGCTGTTTTAAATTTAACCGTGACAATTCCGCAAGTTTACGAAGAAGGAGGTTATCAGGTTGGCATCTAGTGATGAAAAAGCAACAGATGTGAAGAAATCTAAAAAAGAACTTGTGTCAGCACCAGCGCCTGCAAAGGCGCTTATTTATTGCGGCCCTAATTTGGCTAAGGGTGCTCTGGCGCAATACGCAATTTTTAAGGGCGGTTTTCCTAAGCATCTTGACCAGCACTTTGAAAAATGCCCGGCCATTAAGCGGCTGTTTGTTGAGCCTGTAAAACTAGACAGCACAGTAGTTGCTATTAATAAGCCGGGTACGCCGCAGAGTGTCTGGTTTAAACAGATTTCGGATTATGTCCGTGGGGGTGGTAAATAATGCCGTATAAACACGGGGTATATATTAGCGAGGTTCCAACCAGCGTTATCCCGCCCGTTCAAGCAAGCGCAGGATTGCCGGTGGTTGTTGGAACAGCGCCGATAAATCTTGCTGAAGACCTTACCTATGTAAATAAGCCCCTGCTGGCGTACACCTATGCCGAGGCTGTTGGAGGTTTGGGGTATTCAGCTGATTGGGAAAACTTCACTTTGTGCGAGTTCATGAAGTCGCACTTTGCTTTGTTTAACGTAGCGCCGGTTGTGCTTATAAACGTTCTTGATCCTTCCGTCCACAAAAAAGATGTAGCGGCTGCTGATTTAAACGTTGTCAATGGCGTTGTGAATATTAAACAAAGTGGAATTTTGCTTACTTCTGTGGTGGTTAAATTAACCGCAGCCGGCGATCCGCTGGTTAAAGATACCGATTACACTGCAGCTTTTGACTCTGACGGTTATTTGGTAATTACGCCGATTGAGGGCGGCGGTATTCCTGATGCTCAGGCAACATTAAACGTCGCCTATTCACAGTTGGACCCCAGCATGGTTACTTCCGATGAGGTTATCGGTGGCGTGGACGTGAATACAGGGGTTTATACCGGCCTTGAACTAATTAATAAGGTATTCCCTTTGTTCCGGTTGGTTCCTGGTCAGATATTAGCTCCCGGTTGGTCACATGACCCCGCTGTAGCTGCCGTGATGAAGGCCAAGGTCAGCGCCATTAACGGGCTGTTTAAGGCTGTGGCTATCACCGATGTGGATGATACTGCAGCCGGTGCTGATTTGTATTCTGAGGTTCCGGCCTGGAAAACAAACAATAACTACACCGATAAGCTGCAAATAGTGTGTTGGCCCAGGATTAAACTGGGTGATGAGATTTACCACATGTCCAGCCAGGTCGCGGGTGTTACTTGCGTGGTTGACGGCCAGAATGATGATATTCCTTACGTCAGTCCGTCTAATAAAAACCTGCAATGCAACGGGGCTTTAGTGGATTCCGGTGATGAGGTTACTCTGGATCCGCAGCAAGCTGCCTATTTAAATGGCGAGGGCATTATTACGGCGCTCAATTTTATTGGCGGCTGGAAGCTCTGGGGTAACAGGACCGGCGCTTACCCGGGAAGCAGTGACGTGAAAGATACTTTTATCCCGGTGCGCCGCATGTTTAACTGGATCGGCAACACTATTATTCTTACTTATTGGCAGAAGGTTGACGATCCGACTAATAAACGGCTGATTCAGACTGTTGTGGACAGCCTGAACATTTGGCTTAACGGGCTTACGGCCCGAGGTGCTCTCTTGGGTGGCCGGGTTATATTCTCATCCGATGAAAACCCGGTAACTGATTTGTTAAACGGCGTTGTACGTTTTCACCTCTATATCACTCCGCCAATTCCGGCTGAGGATATGGAGTTTGTGCTCGAATTCGATGTAAACTACCTGAACAGTTTGTTCGCGTAGAGGGAGGTGTAAATATTGCCAGTTAACGTTATACCTGAGAGGCTTGCTAATTTTCGCGTGTATCTTGACGGCAAACAGGATTTAAAGGGAGTAGCTGATCTTGAATTACCGAGCTTCGAATCGCTTAAGGACACTGTTAAAGGTGCCGGTATCGCGGGTGAGTATGAGAGCCCTACTCTTGGTCACTTTGGCAGCATGAAGTTAACCCTTAATTGGCGTACTGTTGAGAAGGCTTTGTTAATATTGATGAAACAGCAAGCGCAACGGCTTGATTGTAGAGGAGCTTTCCAGGATTATGATGCCGGCGAAGGCAGCTATAAAATTCGGGCCGTACGTGTTGTGATTCAGGGACCTCCGATCTCAACAAAGCCCGGTAAGTATGAGAACGGGGCAGCTACTGGCGGTAGCAGTGAGGTTGAGGTATTTTATCTCAAGGTTACTATTGACGGTGAAGACCTTGTTGAAATTGATAAATTTAATTTTATCTGTAAAATAGGCGGAGTTGATTATCTGAAAGATATTAAGACTGCTTTGGGAGCTTAGGTCTGCCATAAAGTGGCGGATCCTCCCTCCCCTCCCCTATTTGAAAGGAGATATTTATGAAAATCATATTTAAAAAACCTTTTAACTTCGAGGGTAAAGATTACATGGATTTAGATTTGGACATGGATGCGCTTACGGGCCGTGATTTGATTAACGCCAATAAAGAAGCCGTTGCTCTGGGGGATGCTTCTCCTGTTAATGAATTTTCTAAGACGTATCTAGCTGCTGTAGCGGCTAAAGCGGCTAAAGTTCCGGTTGATATGATTCTTAGCCTTCCGGCGAGTGACTTTACTAGCCTGACTTTACAGGTGCAGAATTTTTTATTCGGCATGGAATCAGGGGTGGTGGAGCAGTCAAAGAACTCAGAAAAACTTGTCTGCTAATGTCCAAAGGGACATACGCTCCGGTTCCTTATTGGCTATCTCTTTCATTATCTGAATTTAACGAGTGGGTTGATGATTATCTCAGCTTACAAAAGAAAAGCGGTGAACGGTAATGGCTAATAGGTTATATGAAATGGCTATTCAATTAGCCGGACACGTCAGCTCATCGTTACCACGGGCATTCAGGTCAACAAGTGACCACATGCAAAACCTTAACCAGCAGACGAATACTGCACGTACAGCATTAAGGAACTTGGAGCGGGTCCAGAACGATGTCGCCAGAAGTCGTCAGCTGCAGGAACAGGTTGCTCAAACGAGCCAGGAGTTCCAAGAAGCTAGGGAAAGAGTTAACCGCCTGGCAGCAGAACTCATTCGCACAGAGAACCCCACGCGGGAGTTGCAGCAACGTTTTCGGCAGGCTGAAAGTGAAGCTAATAGATTAAACACCAGGCTTACCGCTCAGCGTTCTGATCTCCAAAGGCTGCAGGCCGCTTTACGTGAGGCCGGAGCTGATACTCGTAACCTGGACCAGGAATACCGGGATTTAACACAACAACTACAAAGAGCTGAACAGGCGCAGCGCAGTTTTAACCGGGCTGTCCAGGCAAACGAACGTAATCAAGAAATAAGGGAAAAATCGCAGGGTGCAGTAATGACAGCGGCGGCAGCAGCCACTCCAATAGTAGGGGCTACTGTAGCCGCTAATAATTACGTAGAGGCTCAGCGTAATATTCAAATTCAGTCTAATCTAACAGCAAAACAAGTCAGCACAGCTTGGGAGGTTGTGCGCCAGGCGCATCTATCCGGCTTGGGTGGAGGTATTCAAGAGACAGCCAATGCCTATGGTCAGATGTCACAGATAATTAAAAATGAATCCGCAGACCAGCAAAAAACTGCATTACAGACTGCCCTAGCCATTGAAAAATATTGGGGTGAAGCTCCGGATAGTATGGCAAAAGCAGTCCATAACTTGACATCAAACTTTAAAGGGCTATCCAGCACCGGGGCAATGGATATAGTAGCGGCTGGTTTTAAGAACGGCCTGAACTATGCTAATGACTACCTTGATACTCTTTACGAATACAGCCCGCAGTTTGAATCTATCGGCTATAACGCCAAGCAGTTTTATTCCGTCTTGGCAGCAGGTAAAAACGCCGGCGCTTTTAACTTGGACAAGGTTGCAGATGCTGTGAAGGAATTTAATATTAGGGCTAAAGACGGCAGTAAAACAACGGCAGACGGGTTTGCAATGATTGGCCTTGATGCGGGTAAGATGGCAAGTGAAATTGCAGTCGGCGGTAAGCGGGGAGTTGCAGCCCTCGACCAAACTATTAAGGCATTGCGTAACGTCCAGGACCCAGTTAAACGAAATCAGGCAGGGGTGGCCCTTTTCGGTACCCAGTGGGAGGATCTCACCGAGAAGGTAATTCTGAGCATGAATGTTATGGATCAAGCCGGTAATAGCATAGATGGCACAGCTAAAAAGGTTGTGGATGCTGCTACGAAAGCTGGTGAAGGGGGTCCCACCTGGACGCAACTTGGACGACAGGTGTATGACGCTGCTGCAAAAATGGGTAATGCCTTGCTGCCGGTAGTAACGCCGCTTGCTAATAAGCTAACCAGCCTAACTAAAAACGTTTCAGCCTTTATTGAGAAGAACCCCGAGCTGTCGAGAGTATTAATGGTTGGTGCTGCGGGTGCTGTAGGATTAGGTCTAGCGGTGGCCGGGTTAACCTTTGTCATAAGTTCTGCTATAAACCCATTTTTAAGCTTTTACGCCTGGTCTAAAAAGATTGAGTTAGGTAATAAGTTAGCTGCAGGTGCTACAAAGGCTTGGACTGCTGCACAATGGCTATGGAACGCAGCAATGACGGCAGGTAGGGCTTTGCTTTCTGCAGGTAGATTGATAGCTTATTATGCAATAATGGGTACTATATTCGGTGCTACAAAGGCTTGGACTGCTGCACAATGGCTATGGAACGCAGCAATGACGGCAGGTAGGGCTTTGCTTTCTGCAGGTAGATTGATAGCTTATTATGCAATAATGGGTACTATATTCGGTGCTACAAAGGCTTGGACTGCTGCACAGTGGCTTTTAAATGTGGCCCTAAACGCTAACCCTATAGGCTTGGTGATCGGTCTTATTGCGGGGCTTGTTGCGGCTGGCGTGCTACTTTATAAGAACTGGGATACTGTTAAGGCCAAGGCCGGAGAACTATGGAATGGCATCGAAACGGCTTTTAAACGAGGTGTTAACGGCGCGATAGGTTGGGTTAACGCTTTAATAGATAAAGTTAATAAAATTCCTGGCATCAATATTCAAAAAATCGGACTGGTATCTACTGCCGGTAGTGGCTCTGCCAATGTCGCCAACCTGCACAAATATGCAGCCGGTGGCTTTGCAGACCGGCCCTCGATATTCGGTGAAGCCGGGCCAGAAGCGGCCATACCTCTAAAGAAAACAAAGAGATCTTATGAGCTTTGGGAAAAGACGGGTAAATTGTTGGGTATATTGCCGGTTAAAGAAAGCACTAAGGTTAATCAAAAAACTTCTTTAATCACGAAAATAGCAAAGGTCGCCAACCTGCACAAATATGCAGCCGGTGGCTTTGCTAACCGGCCCTCGATATTCGGTGAAGCCGGGCCAGAAGCGGCCATTCCTCTTAAGAAAACAAAGAGGTCTTATGAGCTTTGGGAAAAGACCGGTCGACTTCTGGGTATTTTGCCGGTTAAAAAGAGCACTGAGGTTAATCAAAAAACTTCTTTAATCACCAAAATGGCAAAGGTCGCCAACCTGCACAAATATGCAGCCGGTGGCTTTGCTAACCGGCCCTCGATATTCGGTGAAGCCGGGCCAGAAGCGGCCATTCCTCTTGCTAGATCTGCTCGCAGTTTGTCCTTGTGGCAGCGAGTTGGGCAGGTATTAGGCATCCACACACTTGTGTCTGGGTCCGGGTCTGAGCCTGGGTTTAAAAGGTTTAACATATCAAATGCGTTGAAACAGTTATCCCAGAATGATAATAGCAGCAGCATGGTGATTAATGTTAATCCGACTTTTGCGCCGGTTATAAATGGCTCCGGGGATAATGTGAAAGAAACTCTGCAAGAACAGCAGGACAGCTTTATGGATAAGCTAGAAAGGCTGATTGAGGATAAAGTAAATGCCATGCAGCGGCAGAAAAGGCGGGTTGCTTATGCCGACTAGCTATGTCACAATTCAAGGCGACACCTGGGACGGAATCGCTAAAAAAACTATGGGCAGTGAATTTTATATGTCCGATCTCATTGAATCAAACCTTAGTCATAAGGAGATAACTATTTTCCCGGCTAACATTACGCTGGTTATTCCGGAGATATCTACGCCGATACCCAGCACTTTACCGCCCTGGAAGCGTGGTGTTAGTTCGTGAAGACAAGACGCGCACACCTTGAGCTGTCTTATAACGGCATAAACATATCTGCTGATTTGCAGCCGCATTTAATTAATTGGACATCGACCGATAATCTAAGCGGTCAAGCCGATGATATACAGATTACTTTGGAGGATCGTGCGCGGTTGTGGATTGGGGACTGGATGCCTGATAAAGGTGCAACTTTAAAGGCAAAGATAGTGCAGGAGAATAAAAAGTTCGCTAATACAAAAGAGAGCCTTGACCTTGGAACTTTTGAGATTGATGAGGTAGAGAATAATTATCCTCCGTCAACAGTTTCAATGAAAGGTATTTCAATACCTGAATCATCCTCCCTTAAAGGAGAGGCTAAAAACAAAGCGTGGGAAAAAACAAAACTGTCCGTTATCGCAAAGGATATTGCTAACGGTTCCGGGGTTAAACTTTTTTATGACACATCTGATGATCCGGATTATGACCGGATGGAGCAAACGCAGGAATCTGACCTTGCATTTCTTACTCGGCTTTGTAACGATGCCGGTCTTTGCCTTAAGGTAACCGGAACTCAAATAAACATATTTGATGAACAGAAATATGAGCAGCAACCGCCCATTACCAGAATTATGGTGGGAGAAGGATTTATAAAAGGCTATCGATGCAGAACTACTTTAAACGGGCTGTATAAATCGTGTCGGGTAGAGTATTACGATGCTAATAAAAAACAAACGATTAAATTCGTTTTCACACCACCAAACCCGCCTAAAACAGGACGGGTTTTAGTTATTAACGAACGTGTTACATCGGTGCAAGAGGCAGAAAGACTTGCTAAAAAACGATTACGTCAAGCTAATAGAGAAGGCATGACCGTTTCTCTTGATTTAATGGGCGACGTAAGGTTTGCAGCTGGGGTAACTGTGAGGCTGGTTGGTTTTGGCGTTTTTGATGGAAATTATATCATTATCCAAGCAGCCCATAGTCAGCAAGGAGGCGGCTATGAAACAAAATTAGAGCTGCGTAAATGCTTGGAGGGGTATTAAATGGACCTAATAAGAGTTGGGCAGATATCATCAGTGAATCCTGAAAAATGCACCGCAAGAGTTATGTTTCAGGATAAATCAGATGTAGTTTCTTATGATTTGCCTGTCATGGTGAGGGGATCACTAAATAATAAGGACTATTGGATTCCGGCTCCGGGTGAGCAAGTAATCTGTCTATTCTTATCCTCTGGCGTTGCCCAGGGATTTGTTTTAGGTTCCATATATTCCGAAAAGGATAAACCACCGGTTAAAGACAGTAATAAAAGGCACATATCATTTTCCGATGGAACTAAGATTGAATATGATGCAGCAACTCATACATTGACGGTTAATGCTACGGGTCCGGTTAATATCGTAGCCGCTGGCAACGTGAATGTAACCGGCGATGTTATAGCCGATGGAATAAGTCTTAAAAAACACATTCATGACGGTGTTATGGGCGGTAGCTCTAGCACCAATCCTCCTGTTGGAGGTGGTTAATCTATGATTGGTGTTTTTGGCGACGTTGTTTTTGAAGTATCATCACGCAGAATTCGTACTTTTGATGATTTCAGTCGGTCCATAACGAGCAGATGGGAAGACCATAATATCGTTGGCAGGAAGCCGATGCCAGAGTTCGTAGGGCCAACTTTGGATACTGTTAGCTTTTCAATGCGTTTCGACGCGCATTTCGGTGTTAACCCCAGGTCAGAAATGGATAAACTTCTAATTATGTGTAGATCAGGTGAGGCAGAAACATTAATAATCGGTGGTAAACCGTTGGGCGTTTATAAGTGGGTTATTACCGACGTTAAACAATCATGGTCAGTGGTTGATAACAAAGGCAATGTAATTATCGGTGTCGTGGATGTAACCCTTAAAGAGTATACCTAGAGGAGGTGGCAGCTGGTGGAGGTGGATGTAACTACAAAATTTATTCCTTTAGATTTTGGCGCATCTGGCACCAAGGAAATCCTGCAGAATGTTAGGATGATTCTTGCCACTCCTAAGTTTTCTTGTCCGATGGATAGGGACTTCGCCTGGGACCCGGACGTGTTAGACGCGCCTATGAATATAGTTCAGGGCAAAATTGCGCAGCGCCTTGTTGAGGCTATACGAAAATATGAGCCGAGAGCTGAAATAGTAGACGTTTCATTTGAGGGAGATATTAACGGCACTTTTAAGCCGGTTGTGAGAGTGAGGGTTGCCGATGACAGTGCCTAGATTTAACTTGCCTGATATATCTTTTACTGAGAAATCAGCCACGCAAATTGAGGCTGATTTTTTAGCTGCTTATAAGAGCCTAACAGGTCAGGTTTTAGGTGATGCAGATCCCAGGAGGAAATTTATACAAGCATTAATTCCTATCATTGCGCAGCAAAGGGTATTGATTGACAACACCGGCAAACAAAACCTTATCAGCTATGCCGTAGATAATAGCCTGGATCACATCGGTGCGTTAACTGAAACATCACGTTTGCAGGCTACCTATGCTACAGCTACAGAGCGTTTTACATTGCTGGAAGCGCAGGTACAGGCATACACTATTCCGGTTGGCAGCAGGGTAACTGCAGGCGATAATGTTTTTTGGGCAACTACCGAGCCATTAGTAATCCCAGCGGGGCAATTAACAGGAGATGTGCAAGTACAATGCCAGACTATTGGCGCAGCAGGTAATGGCTATTTGCCCGGGCATATTAATCAGCTGGTTGATCCGTTGCCTTATGTTGTAACGGTTTCTAACATTACAGAATCTGAAGGCGGAATTGATATTGAGGCCAACGATCCTTACGCTGAACGAATTCACGAAGCTCTGGAATCTTTCAGCACTGCAGGTCCAGAAGGCGCGTATGAATATTGGGCAAAAACGGCCAGCCAGACTATCATTGATGTGTATTCTTACAGCCCTTCTCCCGGTGTGGTTGAGATAAGGCCGCTTATAGCTGGTGGTGAGATGCCGGGCCAGGAGATTATCGATGCCGTTAACGCTATATGCAGCAATAAAAATATCAGGCCGCTTACCGATTTTGTGCAAGTGGTAGCGCCGGAACAGATCAGTTATGATATCAGCCTTACCTACTGGATTAATTCAGAAAATGCGGCTGCAGCTGAAGGTATACAGGCCAGCGTTGATAAGGTTGTGGATGAATATAAGCTATGGCAAAAGTCCAAACTTGGACGTGATATTGATCCTTCCGAGCTTAACGCAAGGATTAAAAACGCCGGTGCTAAGCGAGTAGCTCTGGTGTTACCGGCTTATCAAAAGTTGGATCGATATCAGGTTGCAAGCGAGAGAACGGTTACGGTGATTTACGGAGGGCTGGAGGATGAGTAAAAGCATCTATGATGTGAGCCTTCTCGATATAATGCCGCAGTCGCTTTTAGCTGACCCATTTATCAAGGCCATGGCGATGGCCCTGGATCCCGAGCTTCAGGCGATATCATCAGAGATTATTCTTTGTTCGTTACTGCCAAGGATTGATGATTTGCCGGAGGATATCGTTAATCATTTGTTGGTTCAGTTTCACGTTGATTTTTGTTATTCCGATTTAACTTTGGATCAAAAAAGGACGCTGGTTAAACAAGCTTTGCCCTGGCACCGGCGCAAAGGAACGCCGGCAATGGTGGAGGAAGTCGTTAGCGTATTATTCGGCGGGGATGCAAAGGTTTCCGAGTGGTTTGAATATGGGGGGCAGCCGTTTTATTTCAAGATAAAAACAGAAGCTATAGATACAACTCCAGCTCATTTAGAAGCAATCAGAAAAGCTGTTAATTTAGCAAAGAACAGCAGGTCATGGCTGCAGTCAATTGGTTTCTTGCTAAATCTAAAGGAAGAAGTCAATCTGGAATTAACTTTACAAAGCAGCATACCTATTGCTGATTTTAAAGAAGCTGTTTTGCGGCCCGGTTTTAGACACTGTACGGATGCAAAGATTTACCGCGATGTGTTTGGAATCATTGATTATAAAAGCGTGGTTAACCATAATGGTAAATTCTTGCACCTTAATGACGAGCAGGTGCTGGAGGTTATTACGGAGCCCAGCGGCATACCGCGTGCTGGTGTTAGGTACGCAGGAACGATTGATTATAACGGGCAAATAATTCACGATAGCAGCCTTAATCATGACACAAAACCAGATACTTGGGTACCGCATGAGTATACGGCTCTTGGAGAGGATGAAGAAAGCGCGACGGTTTCGGTAACTCCGAATTTATCCGATGCTCAGGAACACTGGATTTATTATTCGGCTGACTGGAAGCATAACGAGAATTACCACGGACCCAGAGCGGCCCATTCCAGAATTGGCAGCATAGATGCAACTTTAGCTACCAGTGATACTGTTGATACTCAGGAGCTGAAGCAGTTATCATTAACTCGTGATTTCGTTGATAATCTTACCGGAAGACCACGCATTCACGGCCCTGTCGGTATGGAAGCTTACGCGAGAGGCTTTAGGCATGATATCTCCTTCCCGAGAAATGAATTAAATCTTAGGTGGGGGCTATTCAAATATTGGGGCAGTATAAAGCGGTCGATATTATGGAAACACGACGGAAGTATTAATTATAGCTACTTTGAAGGTGAACGTTCAACCGATGTTAGCGTATCTATGGCCGCTGAAACAACAGCCGTAGCGCCTAAATACAACGGCTTGCATAGGCATACCACAAACGGTCTTAGTGGAACTAGCCGATTACCCGGGCCGGTTAATGATTGCGTTGTGGAGCCGCTTGAAGCATCGCTTCAGTATATCGATCAGGTTCCCGATGCGGATGGAATTGTACAGGAGAATGCTAATATTACAATCCATGCTGAGGAGCTATTTAACCGTAAATCCAGACAGCACGATGGGGAGCTGCTTTATACCGGGAAAGGTCCACGTAGCGGACCGTTTGTGTATAACGGGGTATACCTGCATGAACAAACTGCAGAAAACAGCTTAAATAAAGCAGCTATTACTCTTTCGGACATGAGCTGCCGCCGTAGATACGGCGGTATTTTTAATGCCCATAACCGAGGTCGCCGCTGGTATCATACCGGGCAGTTATTGCGCAGGCCTTTTGGCCGTCACGGCAGCGCCTGGCAGCATGATAGCCTGCAGCGGTATCTGGAAGGGTGTGCAAGGTACGGAGATCCCGCCTACATGCATGATGGCATTGATAGTTACGGATTCCCGCGCCTGGTACATGATGGCTCTGTTTTGCGTTTGGAAATGGTACCAGAAGAACGCATGCAGCTTAATATTCGGCGGGGATATCGCCGTGTGGCAGCTTAGGAGAGGAGGTGAGATGTTATGTCAATGAAATTCAATTTTAAGGAGAATGAATCAGTAAAAGGTCGTCTTGATCTGAAAATTCGCCGTAAGGGAGTATTAGTTGAAGAATGGGGAGAGAACCTGGTTGTTGACGCAGGCCGCGACGGACTTGCTAAACTGCTAGGCGGTCAAACCGGTTATAGCATCACTAAGATTGCCCTTGGTTCTCGCGGAGAAGACCCGGCTCCTGGTGATACTTTGGTAAATGCTTTCACTGATGTATTCAAGAAAGCTATATCCTCGGTATCGTATCCGGCATCCGGACAGGTCCAGTTTAGTTTTATCATTACCGAAGCTGATGCAAACGGTTTGTCAATCCGTCAGTTTGGCCTGGTTTGCTCTAATGACGTGCTGTTTGCACATCGGACAAGGGATGGAAAAACAATCGACAAGGACGATGATATCAGCATCGAAGGCACTTGGACGATATACTTCTAATTAATTTTTAAAGGAGGATTAAGATGGGAAACATCTCTGAATCAGCTACCTGGGATGCTGGGGTTTATCAAATTGAAGAGACCGATCCAGTCCAGGGCGGAGCAAACGGCATTGATAATATGCCGCATAAGAACCTTGCTAATCGCACAGTTTATTTAAAGCAGCACCATGAGACTTTAGAGTCTGAGGTATCAGCTGCCCGGGGAGGATATGCTAACCTTGGCAGCCGCTTGGATGCTCTGGAAACTCAAACGATGCAGGGAGAAAGCGTTTTTGCTTCAACCAGTGGTAAAACTGTTACCCATAATCTCGGGAATACGAACTATATAGTTAATCTGGTGGCCCTGGCTGATACGGGCGGAGACCTGGGGGATGTTTATATCTCAAAAGCAGCCAACGCTTTTACGGTGTATAACACCGGTGGCTTTACCGGCGCTTTCCGCTATCAGATAATGACTTGATTAGTTTAAGCTAATTAACTAATTTTCGAGGAGGATTAAATATGATTATACAAAATAATCAGGATCATCCAAACGAGGCTATCAGCATCGACGATAAAAATCCCGCCTGTTTATCTGTTCAGCCCATTGCTTTTCCGGGTGGTGAAACGCAGGCTAGGGTTATTGACCTTACAGAATTTCAGGGTGGCCCGTTTAGGTTTTATCTGGATGATGATGGGGCGCTTTCCACCGATTTATACAAGGACCACTATTGGCTTTTAGCTGAAGCCATACTGCCGGATAAGCAGTATGATAATGTTCCTACTGGGCAGGTCGATGAAAACGACCAGGAAGTAACAGAAATGGTTGAGCGCCCGTTGGACTTAAACAAGGTTGACGTTACAGTATTCTCTTTACCGGAGGTGGCTTAAATGAATGTTAGCAAATTGAGTTTAGCTGCTTTGCGGGACCGGATCGCTGCCGGTACCCGCGAGGTAGATGTACACCATAATTCCAAAAGTGACGGCAGCGGCAGCACAGTAGTGTCTAAAATGGTTTACATTCCTAAGTTTAGGGTACCTGCAAACTTATGGGATAGCGGTGCTTTTCCAGCGCAGGATTTACTCTTGGGCGGATTTCTAATTGATAAATACCAGGCAAGCCAGCCCGACGCTACCAACGCCAGTCGTGGCAGCACTTCCGCGAATAATCCAGGCTTGATTGCAGCTACCTCCCAGCAGGGAGTGGTACCCTGGACAGATATCAGCCAGACTAACGCTTTAGTTGCTGCAGCAAACCGTAAAGTTAACGGCAGGTCCTGCCACCTCGTTACAATGAAAGAGTGGGCCACAATTTGCTTTTTAACTAAGCTCCTGGGTCATGATATCAGGGGTAATAACAGTTCTGGCAGAGATTACAGGGATGCTGATCTTTGGGAGAATTACGGTGTAGCTGATCCTGTACAATCAGGACGTTTGCTGACAGGTTCCGGGCCTGTATCCTGGTCGCATAACGGCATGGCAAACGGTGTATTTGATATCGTGGGTAACGTTTGGGAGTGGCTTGACTTCGTGATTGACTGTGGCCGCTACCAGGCTGTTTTGCCAGCAGCTATTAACGATGCTGACGG
The DNA here is from genome assembly GCF_000016165.1 of Desulforamulus reducens MI-1. Lineage (GTDB taxonomy): Bacteria > Bacillota > Desulfotomaculia > Desulfotomaculales > Desulfotomaculaceae > Desulfotomaculum > Desulfotomaculum reducens. Next base: position 1,301,143 of record NC_009253.1, read on the forward strand.
TATCACTACTACCGACACTGCCATTGTTATTGATAACGTTAAAAATCCCGAACTTTGGCCGGCCACAAACGGGCTTGTTCTTATCAAAGCTGAGGGTGCCAACACCGATGAATATGTTACCTATGCCAACTTTACAGATAACGGTAACGGTACCTACACCATATCAGGCTGTGCAAGGGGCGTAAACGGTACAGCAGCTAGCGCCCATGCCGATAACGCTGTAGTTAACAGGATAGTTGATTATTGTGTTATCCCGGGCGGCTATACGGCTAAAGTTTCCGACGCAGGATTGAATAATACTGACAATCCTGCTACCTTTACCTATTCAAACTTGGTGCTTGGCCCTGGTGGAGTTAACCCGGCAGTTGGTGATGTGCTGCAGGTAGAAAGTGAACAGGTTACCATTACGGCAGTAAATGGCGCTAGTGTAACAGTTAGCCGTGGCTCTAACGGCTCAACCATAGCGGCGCATGCTCAGAATATTGGTATAGCTAAACTCTCACCGCAAATGGGGAACAGTAACCCCACTGCTACTGGCGATAACGCTGCATATCAATCATCATCTTTCCTTACTATGAGAACTGAAACAGAGCTTCAGGCTTTAGCGCTTCCGGCTACCGTTGGATCAGCTACTAATGAATGGAAAGATATTTTCTATATTCGTAACTATGGTCAGCGTGCTGCTAGACGCGGCGGGATTTGGAGCGATGGCTCGAGTGCCCGTTCTGGTTTTGCTTTGAACCTGGACACTCTTCCGTCCTACACGGGCTACAATATCGGGTTTCGCGCCGCTTTGTCTTTGTAATCTGGAATCTGGTTTCAGATAATCTGATGGCCGGGCGATAGCCCGGCCCCATAGGGGAGGAAGTCACAACGTCAGAAATAACACCGGCAACGGGTGAACTTAAGATTCGCCAGAAGGTCGAGGATATGATCGTTTATGGCTATACTGCTTTGCGCCAGTTTCCGAAGTCAGAAAAGCATACGCTGGCAGCAGACATTAAACAATCAATGTACAGGCTGTTAAGTCTGGTAATAACAACAAATAAAAAATATTACAAAAAGACCACCATGCAAGAGCTGGATGTGGAATTGGACTTTTTAAGGTCATTAGTTAGGCTTTCTATGCAGTTGAAATTCCTTCCGTTTAAGAAGTATGAACTTTGGGCTGGTATGCTCAATGAAATTGGTAGAATGATCGGCGGATGGCTTAAGTCTATTCGCCAGCAATAAGTTTTTTTTGGGACCTGGTTGATTATGCGCGTGCTGCTAAACGCGGCGGGAATTGGAACAATGGCTCGAATGCCCGTTCTGGTTTTGCTTTGAACCTGAACAATCTTCCGTCCAACACGAACAACAATATCGGGTTTCGCGCCGCTCCGCCTATGTGCCAGAAGCGAGTATCTTACGGGATATCCGACAGAGCTTTAGGCAAAGGAATCAGGATCCATGTTGCGCATTGTTCAATGCCAGCAAAAAACATAAACAGATGGGCTGCGGTAAGTAAGGAGATTTTCTCCTGAAAATCGCAGTCTATCAAAGCTACAAGGTGCAGAATGCCAAAGACATACAAAAACCTATTTGAGCAAATATATCAATTCGACAATCTATATAACGCTTACCTTAAAGCAAGAAAAGGAAAACGTTATATAGGTGAAGTGTTGGAGTTTACCGCAAACCTTGAAGAAAACTTAATATCCATACAAAATGATTTAATTAATCAGACCTATCAAACGGGACGATACCGGGAGTTTTACGTTTATGATCCAAAGCTCCGTCTGGTGGCCGCATTGCCTTTCAGAGACCGGGTTATGCATCATGCTGTGTGTAACATCATTGAGCCCATATTTGAAAAAGTTTTTATTTATGACAGCTATGCTTGTCGCGTTAATAAGGGCACGCATGCTGGAGCAAATAGGGTAACATCTTACCTTAGAAAAGCCCAAAGGCATTGGCCTAGAGTTTATTGCCTTAAAGGTGATGTGAAACAATATTTTCCGTCAATTAATCACGGCATCTTAAAGCGCATACTCCACAGAAAAATATCCTGTCCTAAGACGCGATGGCTTTTAAATGAGATTATCGATAGCTCGGCCAGCAGCGACGACCTTAATCCTTCTGGTATACCAATTGGCAATTTAACAAGTCAGCTATTTGCAAATATTTATTTAAACGAGCTTGATCATTTTATCAAAGAAGACTTGTGCGCCCGGTATTATGTGCGTTATATGGATGATTTTATTATCCTGGGCGATAACAAACGCCAGCTGTGGGCTGTGTTGGATGAGATTAAAGGCTTTTTAGACTTTAAGCTGAACCTGCAGTTAAATGGTAAGACCGGAGTTTTCCCGGTTAATCAGGGAATAGATTTTTTAGGTTATCGCATTTGGGCAACGCATAGACTGATTCGTAAATCTAGTAAAAAGCGCATGAAGCGTAAGCTGAGGTCTTTTAAAAAGAGATATGCAGCAGGCAAAATCGACAAGGAGCGGATAAATTCCAGTATACAAAGTTGGCTGGGCCATTGCAAACACGCTAATACTCATAATTTAAGGCGCAGGCTGCTTGATAATTTTATTCCTTAACCTATTACTGTTGGTTACCGGAGGTGGATGCATGGCAGTAGAAGAATGGTACTCAAATAAAGAGCTGTTCGAGATGTTCTCAGCAACAGCACGACAAATGGACGAGCTAAGAGAGGAAATGGTTCGGACAACGACCTTAATTCGTGATTATAACGGGTTACGTGAAAAAATCGGGGTGTTGGAACAAGAAGTATCAAGCTTACAAGGTGCAAGACGAACGGGACGAGACTACACGGGCTGGATATTCGCTGTAGTGATGGCGATTATCACAGTCCTTTCCTATGTAAGGGGGTAATAATTATGACTTCGTGTTTAGACCCGGGGCATGGCTACAACACAGCCGGTAAGCGTAGCCCCGATGGATCACTGCTGGAGTATGAATTCAATCAGGCGGTTGCCGATATTGCCGAGAGAATGCTTCGGCAGCGCGGTAAAGATGTAGTTCTAACAAAGAAAAAAGGCGATCCTGATGTTCCCCTGGGTACCAGGTGCAAGATTGCCAATAACGAAAAGGCCAAATGCTTTATTAGCATCCACGCTAACGCCCATTTAAACACCTGGAGCAATGCCGGGGGTTTCGAGGTATATCACTTCCCCGGAAGCAATACCGGAAGAAAACTAGCCGAGATTGCTCACAAGCATCTGCGGCAAAAACTAAAAATCAGAGATCGGGGCATAAAGCAGGCCAACTTTGCAGTGCTCAGGGAAACAAACATGCCTGCCATTCTGATTGAGTTTGCTTTTTTCACTAATCAAGAGGAATGCGCCTTACTCAAAACCGATGCTTTTAGGGAAGCCTGCGCTGAGGTTGTTGTTCTAACTGAGATTGAGTATACTGGAGACCCCGGAAAGGCTGCAGCTCCAGTGAGCAATGGAAACAAAATGCCTATCATTGGCAAGCAATACCTTACTGCCGGACAGCTGGACGCTTATGTGCGTTCCAAAAATCCAAATGCTCCCGACTTGGTTGACTACTATCTTAAGCTGGGAGATGAAATGGGAATTCGAGGTGATATAGCCTTTTGTCAGAGCTGCAAGGAGACGAAGTTTTTTAAGTTTGGCGGAGATGTGCTGCCAGAACAAAACAACTTTGCCGGGATCGGCACCACCGGTGGCGGCGTAAGAGGAGCATACTTCGATACCCCCAGGCAGGGCATACTTGCCCAATTGCAGCACCTTTGGGCTTATGCAACTAAAGACCCCTTGCCTGCTGGTATGGAGGTTATTGACCCCAGGTTTGACTTGGTAAGCAGGGGTTCTGCACCATGCTGGGAGGATCTAAGCGGTAAGTGGGCCACCGACCCTGGCTATGGCCGTTCAATAATCCATGATTTTTATGCCGAGGCGAAGTCCTTCCCTGATACGTCCAGGGTACCCAAGGAGGACGGTGCGGAGATTGAAGAACCCGGCCCCTCACCTCAGCCACTACCGGAAGTCAAAAAGGCGGAGAAAAAACAGAAGGTCCTCCATACTGCAGCTATTATCGAAGGACAGGCGCTGCCTGCTGTGGTAATTGAAGGTAAGGGGTACGTTGGTGTGAGTGATATTGAGAACTATCTAGACCTAAACGCTCTGTGGGACAAGAAGAATAGCGTGATTATGTTTTTGAGGAGGTAGCCAAGAATGGACGTAGTAATGTCCCTCTTTATTCCGTTTGTAATGCTATGTGCTATTTGCATCTTGGTGGATAAGCTTACACTGGCATTAGAAGCCCTGGTTCATGCTATTCCAGGGCTTCCAGACCGTTTCGAGCCTTATATTGCTTACGTTTTTGTTTTCATCGGTGGTTTCGTGGTCTGCTGGCGCATGGATTGGAGTTTTTTTTACTTACCTTGATGCTCGGTTCCAGAACCAATGGGAAGCGTGGCTGTTTTCTGCTCTTTTGGTTAGTGGTGGCAGTGCTCTGGTGCGAAAATTATTCGATATGGTAAGTCTTATTCCGTCCGGAGCAAGCTCTGTAACCACTATCGCAAAGCGGGCGGTAAAAAAGAAACTGGAATATGATAGCGACCGATACAGTGATAATATTTAGGAGGGGGATAAAATAATGCAACGTGATTTATTAATTCGGTTAAAAAGTCGTAAGTTTCTTATGGCTCTTGCCAATTTTCTGTTTGTGGTTTTGAATGAAGTTGCCGGCACACCTGTAGACCGGGAAGCTTATTTTGCAGTTACTGGCGGCATTATCGCTTTTATCGCGGGAGAGTCATACATTGACGGTCAGGCGACAGATAAATAATCACTATTCACCCTCGGCCCAAGTGGTCGGGGGTTATTTTTTATGCCTTGAAATGTTGCAATATAATTTGGTATATGTTAATTAATAATAAGCTGTTTCCTCTGCTCTGGTTTTTAAGTAAAAATAATGTAGTAATTGGTCGAAAAGCAGGAAATCTTAGTTTGGTATGTAAATACTGATAAAAACAAATGGGAGGTATGGTTATTGAAAAAATTAATTATCATCGCCTTGTTGCTGCTATTATTGTCCTTTACGGGTTGTGCTTCTAAGGATGAGGGAGACAACAGCACAAACCCTGAACCAGCGACACAACAACAGGCAGAATCTGAACCTGAATCATTGCCAGAACCAAACACCAGCGCAATGGTGGATTACATCGCAACCAAGGCTAAAGTAGACGCCAAAAACATTAACGACCAGCAAACCAAAGAGGCAATTGAGTTTATAAAGTCCAATATCAGTGACTTTTTCCGTGACAATAAGACTATGGAAACTGGAATGTATTATGGTTATCTATTAGAATACGCTTATAAAGACACTGATAACCGGGTATATGCCGAGCTCGGCATGGATACCTACCAAGCTATCAAATACGTATACCGTGGAGCCGAAAAGGTAGAGGATCAAGCCACACAAACTAATATTAGCCAGGTGCGCGAAAGTCTTGATGCTATTGAATAGCAAATATTCTGCTTATACCTATATCCCTGGGCGTTAACCCAGGGGTTTTTTTTAAATTTTGGGGTTCCCCAACGCACCCGCCCCGTACGCTGGCGGGTGCGCTCAAGTTTAGTTCGTTGCGCCACCCGGTATTTAGGCTCCTGGGGAGAGTCAAGTTTCGTCTGGAGTTATGGCCATCGGCCCCAGACTGTTGCATGCGCTTTTCGCCATTCACCTCACCGTCCTTTGCTTTGGAGTGCAGCTGCCTTATTGATTAATAGTATAAACGATTATTCAATAAAAGTCAATAAAAAAGAGCCCTTTTATATTTCTCTAAGGGCTCTTTTTCTTATATATTCGCTTGCGTTTGGTTCACCGCTTGGTTTGATGTACCCAGCTTTAAAAGCTAACTCACCGATTTTTTTCCATTCTTTATCAGTTACCTTTATACCTCTCATTTTCCTGGGCTGACTCGTAGATTTGCTGCCGGGTTTCCTGCCTGCCCCTGGGCGTGCTCCGCCTTTTGCCATAACACCACCGTCCTTTATGAATAAAAGTATAAACGATATTAAAAAGGAACGCAAGGCATTTAGTCCGGCCATAAATAGTCCACGCTTTTCCCCAGCGCTTTGGCTATTTTCTTAGCCGTTTTTAGGTAAATATCCTTTTGATCGTTCATGATTTTACTAATCTCGCCCTGGGCTATTCCTGTCCTTTTCGACAATTCTTGCTGGGTAATTCTTTTTAACTTCATAACCTCTTGCAGCCTGTTCATAACTAGGTTTTCTGCCGGTTACATACTGTTTCCTTTGAGCGCGAAAAATATAAGCTTTCACTTATATTTTACCTAAAAAAGGGAAAAATGTCGCAGAAGATGTAGCTTTTTAGGGAGTAGCTATAGCATATTTCGACACACGGGTTGGTGTAAACTAGGAGTAGAAAAAGTTGTCAGTTGGAAAATCAATTGCAAAACTACGTAAACAGAAAAAATGGACACAATCAAAGCTGGCAAAAGAAACAGGTCTAAGCCGTGGATATATCGCTTCGATCGAGCAAGGAAGGAGGCATCCAGCACTTAAAACCCTGACCATTATCGCGGAGAAATTAGGGGTTGAAATGAGAGAATTAATTAGAGGAGGAGATCACCTTGATTGAAATTGAAAAGCGCATTTACATAGATGCTTATGAGGATACACGCCAAAACGAGGAATACATTAACCAGGTAGCCTTAATCATTAAACTGGGAAAAGAAATTATGGCGATGCTTGGTCCGGATCGAAAAAAAATATTTTTAGATTATGAAAGGCAGGTGGGGCTGTCACAGAGAATATATTTAAATAATGTTTACCGGGTGGGGCTTAAGGACGGTCGTAATCTGGCTTGCCAGGCTTTGATTGAGCCCAACAAAATGCCCAACAGAAAATCAGTATATCTCTAAATGGTGTTATTGAATATTGCAGTAGTTGCGTATCACGCAGCACACTAACATAAAATAGCGGCCTGCCAAAGCCGCATAATTCATGAAAAATTTTACGTGTTGCGTGATGTGTAGTATATTACCTTGGGGTGGTAGAGGTCGCAGGTTCAACTCCTGTCGCTCCGACCATTGAATAAACCCCAGAAAATCCTGAAGCCGTTGGTTTTGGGATTTTTATTTGCATATTGGAAAGCATAAACCTTTCCGACATGCATAGGGGCAACTAATGCTTACACCGTCGCCTAAAGGCTTAGTGTAAGCCAAGTTTTTTTATTAGGGAGAGAACCTGAGTATTCAGTTTAAATAATGACATCCGATGTAAGTTATATAAGAAGGATTAAGATACAAAGGTAAGGGGGATGGAGATGGAAAAAATTAAAGTGTTATTCCATGTCTCAGAAAATGAAATTTGGCAAAAGACAATTGCCAATATCACAAATTATTTTAAGGATGTAGAAGAGAATACAGTACATATTGAAGTGGTTGCCAATGCAGGGGCTGTGGCTTCTTATTTTGCCAACCAGGACAGGCCCCAGTTGCTGCAACAGATGGAAGCTCTTGCCCAAAGGGGAGTTGATTTCACAGCTTGTCGGAATGCTCTCAGCGCCCATCATTTAGATGAACAATCATTACCGTCCTTTGTGCGGGTTGTTTCTGGTGGTATAACCGAAATTGTTAACCGTCAAAGAAAAGGGTATCTGTATATCAAGCCTTAATAGATTTTGCAAAAGAACCCTATTGCTGGGTTCTTTTTGTTTTTAATGTTATATTTATCCAACCGATGCATATGTATCAAGCAGACACGAAAACAGAATAAAGGAGAACTCTAAATGCCAAGAATAGTATATTGTTCTCTGTGCTCTGCCTTGATACTAGTGCTTTTAATATTGTGTTCTTACCCCGTTGAAACTGGCTTATATACATTTGCCAATAACCATAACTCTATTCAAGTTAGAGGTAGTCTAGGAGAGGGTGCTACTGCTTTAACCTATGCACCTGGTATTTGCAATCCGATTAACCTTACTGCCAAGGGAGCCATCCTGGTTAATCAGGATACCGGACAAGTAATATATGCTGATCAGGAACACCAGCCCTTTCACCCGGCATCGATAACCAAACTTATGGTCCTTTACATTTTGTTAGAAAATATCCATAATGGGGTTCTTCATTGGGAGGACCCTGTACAGGCCAGTAAAAAAGTTGAGAGAATTAATGAGGCTCAGATTTATTTGAGAGAGGGGGAGGTCCTCAGTCTAGAAGAAATGATAAAAGCCATGGTTGTGGCTTCCGCCAATGATGCTGCTGTGGCCCTTGCCGAAAGAGTGGCGGGCAGTGAAGCGGCATTTGTAGAGATAATGAATGCTAAGGCCCTAGAATTAGGGCTGAGGAATAGTCACTTTATTAATGCCTCAGGTTTGCCAGCGTCCAATTCGTATAATCATTATATGTCTGCCTATGATATTGCTCTCCTCGCTAAGTATTTGTTAGAAGAATACCCCGAAGTACTGGAGTTTTCCAGATTAACTACCACAACAATTCGGAACGGAAGTTTTCCAATCGCCAATACCAATAGTCTATTAGGGATTTTTCAGGGGATGGATGGTTTAAAAACAGGTTATACAGACCGGGCCGGTTGGTGTTTAGTGGCAACTGCCCAACGAAATGGTCAGCGTATGATCAGTGTGGTCCTTGGTTCACCCTCCAATGAGATTAGAAAAGCAAATACCACTGCATTGTTAAATTATGGGTTTCAGCATTATCAAAGGGTGAATAATATTTATGTAAATGGGATTAAGTGCAATTATATTCAGTCCCCTCTGGCTGTTGATGGAACTGTGTTAGTACCAATCAATATTCTGAGTGATACCATGGGTCTAAAGGTACAGTACCAAAAAGAAAAAATCTTCCTTAGTGGGTGGGGGACCCAAGTAGAATTTCAGGTAGACTCCGATAAGGCTATCTGGAGTAACAAAGCTATAAAGTTACCTCAACCAGTACAAAAGGTAAAGGGTACCATAATGGTACCTGTCAGATTTATTAGCCAGATCTTTGGGGCAGATGTACAATGGGATGGGAAAAAGAAAAGCATTCATATTTATACAGAAATGCATAGGACATTGGGGGAAAACAGACTTATGTTTTAATTTAGTGTTCAAATTAGCGTATAGATAAAGGAGGAAGCACTTTCTCCTTTATAAAAGTTATATAAAATTTAGCTAATATATTTAAATCGATCCTTTAATTCACCATTATGCATTACCTTCTGGAAGAACATTTCGAAAGGCCTTACCCATATGCTACCATCCTTCTCACAGCGATAGACAACTAGAAGCTCCTCTGTTTCAGAATGTTTTGCTAGATAAAGTACCTCATAATAATTTCCCTTAAAATGTTGATATTTTCCAATTTTAATCATATTTTCCTCCTTGAGACTAAAAAATTTATCCTAATAAAGTTCTACTGATCAATGTTTTATACCTGTTTTAAAAAGGATGGAAATGATTAGAATTTTATACGGTATAATAATTGTAAAAGCTTTATAAAGGATGTGAACCGATGGAACAAATAAGTCTAAAATATAAACTGAATGACAAACCACCTTTACTGGAAATGCTTCTTTACGGACTACAATGGTTAGCTATTTCGGTGCCCACAATTATTATTATTGGTCAGGTGGTAGCAGGTATTCACTCTTCCAGTACAACTGAACAAGTGTTGTATATACAGAAGTTGTTTTTTGTGACAGGCTTAAGCCTGGGTGTGCAGATACTCTGGGGACACAGGTTGCCCGTTATTATTGGGCCTGCTTCGGTGTTGCTGGTGAGTATTATTGCATGTCAAGGAAAAAGTTTAAACACTGTTTACACTTCGGTCTTGGTGGGCGGGGCTTTTTTAATTTTATTAAGTAGTACTGGACTTTTTGCAAAGATAAGAGGATTATTTACTTCCCGAGTTATTGCTGTGATTCTATTATTAATTGCTTTTACTTTGGCACCCACCATTTTGAAATTAATTATGCCCCTAAATTCTCCTGTAACCCCACTGTCTCACTTTAGCTTTGCACTGATTTTTGTTTTTTTAATGTTTATAGTAGCTAACCTATTAAAGGGTATTTGGAAATCAACCTTCCTGATCTGGGCAATCATTGCTGGAAGTATATTTTACTGGCTTATATTTAGACCCTCAGCAGTAGATTACCAAGGAAGTCTTCCAATGGTTGGTAATGTTTTTTATAACATGAATTTTTCCCTTGCTTGGGATACTGGTACGATTATTGCCTTTCTAATTAGTTTTTTAGCTTTGGCTGTTAACGATTTGGGTTCTATTCAAGCAGTAGGGGCTTTGTTAAAACCCAATAATATGCCAAAGAGGGTTACTTGGGGTATAACCATCACTGGCTTATCCAATGTTTTGGCAGGTATTTTAGGGGTAGTTGGTATGGTTAACTTTTCCTTTAGCCCAGGGGTCATTGTTTCCACTGGTTGTGCCTCCAGATATACCCTTTTACCCGCAGGGATAGGTTTAATGTTATTAGCCCTTCTGCCTGCCTCCGTTGCTTTTATCGGCAGTATTCCCTCTGTGGTGGTGGGGAGTGTTATGATTTATATTATGTGTTCCCAAATATCCGCTGGATTGTTGGTTATCTTTAGTTCCATGAACGAATTCAAATTTGAATATGGTTTAGTTATTGGGTTACCTCTCATGTTAGGCCTCATTGTTTCCTTTTTACCGGCTGATATATTAAACACTTTCCCACCTTCGGTAAGACCGATTATGGGCAATGGGTTTGTGGTGGGAGTTGTGTCAGTAATATTGATGGAACATGTAATTTACAAGGTAAAAAAACAGGAGAGTGTTAAAAATTCCGCTTAATAAAAAGCGGAATTTTTAAGTGAATATTTAGCAAATATCTAAAGAACAAATACTAGAATTTTACCATATGGTTGTTTTTTTCTGTCTGAATATGTATTATAAAAAACAATGGATAAAATATGTTATGGATCTGTGGTATAAGGAGGAACCATTTGTGACCAATCAACCTAAAGTTAAAATAATTGAACCAATTGGCGGCAGTATTGGCACCATAAGACCTCGTAAGGCTAAAACAACCATCGGCATTATTTTGGAGAACCCTGAATTTGAAATACCTTATAAAAATGTTCTGCCAAATAATAGGATTGCCGGGGCCCACACAGGGAAATTTGAATACCGTTGGCAATATGCGAAAGAAGACGATGCATATCTGCTGTATGTTGCCTATACGGAAGGTGTAGGGTTTGCTATTAAATTTCAACGCAACAAGGCTGGGCAAATTTTGGAGAAACTCCAAGAGCTTAATACAAAATCACCCATGTTTGGTATTATTCTTCGTTTTAAAGAACACCATAGCCCGGACCTTTATGATGATTCCCTTACCCTGGTAGGACTGGAATTTGATAAAGATCCTGAAGCTGGTTGGCCGGCATAAATAATAGGAAAGAGCGAACTGGAAACAATTCCTGTTCGCTCTTTTTGGGCATGGGAAGTTTTAGGCTATAACGGTCACAGTGTCTTAAAAGATACGGTAACCTCTAGGGGGTGGATTTAGGTCGTTTTACCTCCTAGTTTCCTCAATAAACAAGTTATTCAAGCGGGTTTTAGATATTATGTGGTAAACACCTTCTTGGGCTTCAATTTGCCGTACTATACCACTTTTGAAAGCTTGGAATTCCTGTACCTCTTTGTTCTGCTGTTCTAGGATATTAACCATTTCATTAATTTTTTCTTTGAGTTCTTTAAACTGGGGATGGTCTCCCAACGTTTTTTCCAATTCGTGTGAAAGCACTACTGTACTGGACATGAGTTTGCTAACCTCATCGTCCCCAATGTAGATAAAGGTGCTTCGGTCTGTGAGCTCTTGGCCACGGGTTCTTACTTGAATAGTACCTTTTTCCTCTAGCTTGTTCAAAGCATCCACAAGAATAGTGGGAAGTAATAAACCCATCTCGTCAGCAATTTCCGATATGCTTTTTACACAAATACCATCTACAGATTTATCACGTATAAAATTAGCGACCCGCGTCAGCAGTCCTTTAGATATTCTTCGCGGTTTACAACCACAGGTGTTCTTTTCTGTCATGGGTAATTCCTCCTATAAAAAACCATCTTTATTAATTAAACCAAACAACCTTTTCTATGTAAATATCAAACCATGATGTTTATTGTGGTAAAGCCAACAAAACTGGCTCCATAATTTAAGGCAGAGGTCTATTATCCTAGCGAAAAAGATAAAATACGCCTTAGTAATATTAAAGGTACTGGTTCTATTATTTTTCTATTCCAGTGATTTTACTTTAGTTTAATAAATTATTAGCATTACCTTACAGGGTTCTGTCGTGAGGTTTGGGAAAATAGGAAAAGTAAGTACAATGTAATATTACCGTAATAAATAAATTATTAGTGTATATTATAATAATTGTATAATTAGTTTAAAAGGGAGGAATAACAATGAAACATGAATTGCCTAAGTTACCCTACGACTATAATGCACTGGAACCCCACTATGATGAACAAACTGTAAGACTACATCATGATGCTCACCATAAAGCATATGTTGATGGTTTAAATAATGCAGAGACTAAACTAGCGGAGGCAAGGGAGAAGGGTGACTTTGCTCTGATTAAACATTGGGAGCGTGAGCTGGCCTTCCATGGATCTGGTCATATTCTACATACCCTGTTCTGGGAGAATATGAGCCCAGAGGGTGGTGGACCTGCCAATGGTCAGATTGCAGAAGAAATAAACAAGTTCTTTGGTAGCTTTGATAACTTTAAAAAGCAGTTTTCCGCTGCTGCAGTTGCAGTAGAAGGTTCCGGTTGGACCCTGTTATGCTATAATCCAATCTTTAAAAAACTTGAAATTCTAACAGCAGAAAAGCATCAAAATTTAACACAATGGGGTGTAATTCCTCTGTTAGTAATGGATTTATGGGAGCATGCATATTATCTAAAGTACCAGAACAAACGAGCTGCCTGGGTAGAAGCTTGGTGGAACTTAGTAAACTGGGAAGACGTTAATAAAAGAGTTGCCTCTTGCCTGAGCTAATTAAAAAAATAAAAAGGGGCTGTGTTGAAACTTTTGTTTCGGCACAGCCCCTTTTTATTTTCTATAAGAATATCTATTTAACGTTTAGAGGCAAGGTTTTAACGCTTATATTATCCCGAAGCCAGAGGGTACGTATAACTTCTTCAACTTCAGTTTGATTTCCACTGGTGTAAAATTGTTCTGTTCCAAGGGGACCACTATTCTTTGCTAAATTACATGCGCTTAATACCCTGCTCACCTGTTTGGCCACTGCCTGACCAGTGTCGATAACAGAGACCCCAGGACCCGCCAGACTTTCAAGCATTGGGCGTAAAAAGGGATAGTGGGTACAGCCTAAAACAATGGTATCAGCTTTTTTATCCAGTATTGGCTGCAGAAAGGTTCTCAGTTTTTCTTCTGTTTCCGGTGCATTCAGTTTCCCAGACTCAATTAACTCCACAAGTCCTGGGCAGGGTTGGGTGATAACCTCAGTTTCCTCTGCATATCGCTTAACCAGAGAGGAAAAGCGATCACCGGCAATGGTTACACAGGTGGCCAGCACACCAATTTTACCATTGCGTGTTGCAGCTACTGCCGGTTTAACACCCGGTTCCATACCAACTACTGGAACTTTTAAAAATCGACGTAGATATTCCAAGCCCGCAGAAGAAGCGGTGTTACAGGCAACTACTATTAATTTGCAGCCTTGGGAAACTAAAAACTCGCCGATTGCTTTTTCACGCTGTCGGATTGTTTGGGGATCTTTGTCCCCGTAAGGGCAGTATGCTGAATCAGCATAATATATAATATCCTCCAGAGGAAGAAGCTTGCGGATATCCCTGGCCACTGATAATCCACCTACACCTGAGTCAAATACACCTATGGGTGCCCGCTGAGACAAAAAAATCACCTCTAGATATGATTGGTAAATGCTGTAATTCATTATACTCCGCTGCTTGCTTAGAAGCAAGGTTATCATTTTTTGTTTACATAAAAAACATCTATAAAGGATAGCAATATTATATTACAATCCAGCTACTTATAACAAAAAGTTATGCAAAACAAAAAGGGAAGTATATAAAGGTTGGCGAAGGGCTAATAATGTTGTTGAAAGGAAAGGGGGCAGTACCTTGGCCAAGCCAAGATTAACTCAGATGACAAAAGCTGCAGGGTGAGCAGCCAAGGTAGGACCAGAGGTCCTGTCGCAGGTTCTGCGACAAATACCACACAATACAGATCCAAACTTGCTGGTTGGATTGGATACTTCTGACGATGCAGCGGTCTACCGGCTAAACTCCGAGTTAGCCGTCATTCAGACGGTGGATTTTTTTACGCCAATGGTAGACGATCCCTATTTATTTGGTCAAATTGCAGCAGCAAATGCCTTAAGTGATGTTTATGCTATGGGTGGAAAACCCGTGTTAGCACTCAATATTGTATGTTTTCCCTCTTGTTTGCCTCCGGAGATACTGGGGGAGATATTAAGAGGAGGTGCTGAAAAGGTCTCCGAGGCAGAAGCCATTGTTGCCGGGGGTCACAGTGTACAGGACGATGAACCCAAGTATGGTCTTTCTGTTACCGGTGTTGTACACCCGGATAAAGTATACAGTAATGCCACAGCCTGTGCCGGAGATATTTTAATCTTAACTAAGTCGTTAGGCACAGGGATTATTAATACAGGCATTAAGGCTGATATGGTAACAAAGGAAATTATGGATAGGGCTGTTGACACCATGATAACTCTAAATAAAGAGGCAGCTTTTGTTATGCAGGAAATTGGTGCTTCAGCATGTACTGATATAACGGGTTTTGGTTTTCTGGGACATGCAGCGGAAATGGCAAAGGCCAGTGGGGTGAGTTTGCGGGTGTTTGCTGAAGAAGTACCTGTCTTGCCCGGAACCTTGGAGCTGGCACGTATGGGTATCATTCCTGCTGGTGCTTATCAAAACAGAAAGCACTTAGGGGATCAAGTTTTTATTGAAGAGGGTGTAACCCGGGAGGAAGTGGATATTTTTTTTGATCCACAAACATCTGGAGGACTGTTAATAGCTGTTCAACCTGAACGTTCAAAGGAACTCTTGAAGGAACTGCACAAACATGGAGTTACAGACGCCCGAGTTGTTGGAGAATTAAGTCAACCAGAAGATCCTTTGATAACCATTGTGAGGAGGTAATAAATTGCTAAAAGAAATCAACAACAGAGGATTAGCATGTCCGCATCCTGTTATTAACACGAAACGGGCTTTAGAAGAAATTGAGCAGGGCACGGTCATTTCTATCGTGGATAATGAAGTGGCCCTAGAAAATGTAAAAAGATTTGTGGAGAATGCAGGCTATCAGGTTAAGGTAGAAGAGAATAGCGGGGAGTTTTACATTACCATCATTAAGGGAGAGGGGACAGACCCGGTGGAGGTGGTACCAGTAGTCTGTGAGACAGGCTCAATGGTATATCTCTTTACGAGCAATACCTTTGGTAACGGGGCTGAAGATCTAGGAGAAATCCTAATGGTAAGTTTTTTTAATAGCTTGTTAGAGAAACCCGCACCCCGGATGATTATATTGGTTAATTCTGGAGTAAGGTTGGCCATACAACAATCCCGGGTGTTAGAGCAAATTAACAAATTGGTCGAGCAGGGCACAGAAATTTTGGCTTGCGGTACCTGCTTGGATTACTATAAGCTGAAAGACCAATTAGCTGTTGGGCGTGTTACCAATATGCTAGAAATATTAGAAAACTTGACTGGCAGAGATAAAGTTATCACAATATAATTAAAAACCAGGGAAGCCTGGTTTTTATCTTTCGATTATCTGAGGTTCTAACAGAATACCCTGTTGTGGTGAAAATTCACAAACTAAACTTAGTCCTGCCTTTAATGGCATTTTTAGGCGGAACCTTTGCAAAGAACGTTTGTCCAAGACTGTATTTGGTATATATACAGCACCAGCTAAATTTTGAATGGTAGTAGGGACATTTTCTTGAACCACCTGATAAGTAAATTTGCTCACATGATGATCCTTGGTGGGTGTAACAGAAGTTATTTCTAAATGAACAACATCCAAAGGCTTATAGGTGGTAGCAGGAACAACAGATTTAATGGTCCTGATCTTTCGTTCATAGATGGTAAGGGCTGCATCTAAGAGTGCTTTGTAACTAAGATTATACTCTAGAACTACCGGGTAACCATTGATAGTGGCCAAGGCAGTTCTTTGCAGATGCTTGGCTAATGGAGTCATGTCTTGGGTACGAAGTAATTCATTGAATATGGTAAAAAGATCATGACTGTGTTCAGGTTTCAATTCTCCTTCAGGTGATCTTTGAAGAAACGTTATAACATTGAGGAAATCTAAATGTTTTTTTGTTTTCTTAGCCAGTCCCGGGAGGGTAAATTTATCGTTTTCATCTCTAATTTTGGACATTGACGAACGTATTCTTTGATACCATTGATGTACCGGTTTTCCAGCGATGCAATCCGGCAAGTGTACCACATAGATGCCATGGGCGTTTGCATATTCCCAGGCAGGATAGGAGAACTCACTGGAAACAAAAACTCCCCCTACATAATTAACGGTAAGTGTTTCCTTCATTCTTTTCCCTCCATATATCCGGTGAAATAAGTCGCCTCGATTATTATCCAGCAGATCGCGAATGAGTTCTCGCCGTGGCGGTAATGTTTGTTCAAGATCTAAGAGCGTTGCTTTTAAGTTTCGGACTAACTGCATGTCCGAAGTAGGATTTGACTGAGCTTGCCCCCGAGCGGCTACTAAAAGCACAGTGTTTAAGCAAAAGGGACTATTATTTAAATCAATCCCAATCACCCCAATCTCGTGTTGCGTACCTCGTCCGCCTAATTTACGCCGAGGTACACCAGCAATATAACCATTATTGCGTAAGATATACGCCACTAAATATTCAAACAATCTGTTCTCAGAAATATGAAGTGACAATGGGCACCTCCGAAATAAAAAGAAATAGTACTAAATTAAGTATGACCAAAAAGGAAAAGTTTATTAGCGGTTCCAGCTATTGTTATAGGTGCATATAAATATTTCTGGTAAGTTAGGCTAATATTATTGTTACCGGACTGGTTGTGCAACCCGAAGGCGTTCGCCTCAGTCTGTTAAAGGAAACCCTCCGAAGATTGGAGGGTTTCTGGATTTTAATCAAAACCCTCCCCAGGATTTTGCTTTAGAATAGGCATAATCCCTGGCCCATTTTTCCGCTTCGGAACATACTTTAAAAACTTTACGATCACATGCTCCACGCACACAGGATTCTGCTAACCACATATGGCCGTCTTGATTTACTCGCCAGAAAGTATTTAAATGATTATTACTGGTTTCACCAAAGCCATCCATTTCTTCAAAGGGGCTTGGTTCATTATATTGACGATAGCGTGGATTTATCCGATATAACTTATTGGTCAAAATAACCTCTCCTTTAAGCGAAGATTTTTTGATGATTATAATTGATATGTTTTAGGTATAAGACATAGGTCTGTTAATTAACGGAAAATCCTAAAAAACTTTTTTATTTAAAATAAAATATAAATGAAGATACTTTTTCTTGTAATAATTATTTTAATAACGGTCGTTGAAATGATCGATGGCTTTAAAAAAATTAAGATTTGTATGGTATAAAGGGTATTGAATCAGAGGACTACCCATTAGTCTGATAGCCCGATCGATACCTTTGTTATCAAATTTATCCCATAGAGACCGGAAACGTGCTTGTCTTTCCATTATTTGAGTTATTTCCTTCATTCTTTTCTCGAACGGGCAGCCTGTAGCAATGGAACGGGCAGCCTCTATACCGCTCATAATACTTGAAAAGGTTCCTTCTCCCAGCCAACTGGTAACAAAGCCGCCGCTATTTCCCACAAAGAAAGTATTACCTACTCGGTGAGGAAAAACTTCACCGGTGTTGAAGGCTACATCCCAGAGTAAAACAATCTCCGGGTCAAGCTTTTCCTGGTCAATGAATTTCTGCCAAAACTCTGCGAGCTTATCCTGTGTTGTATCGGCTACACTTAGCATTAAAGTGGCTCTTTCTATTCCCATCGGTACCATATAAGCATAGCCACCCTTAGTATAATTCTTATTAAACCAGAACCTTATCTCCTGGGGGTTAAAACGACCTAGAATGGTAGCACCCCTAACCCAGGATTGATAAGTATTTTGCCATATTCCTAATTGATGGGCATACTCTTTATTTCCGGTTGCCACAACAACATAATCGTATTGCTTTAGAATATCCTCTGGTTTGACGGGGGTTTCAAATTGAATTGACGTTTTTAAATGGCTTGCCATTTGGGATTCAATGGAGTGAATCTCCTGACCCTGCAATAGGCTGTATCCAAGGTTGCCTCCCGTAGAAAACTGAGCCTGAGGTCCTTGGACCCGCATAAAACGTATATCACTGATCGGCTTTAATTTAATATTATATTGAGTCTTTAGGGTATGTAGTGGTCTTTTAATAGGCCGAAAAATAAAATCTAATAATAAGGGGGCGTAGGGAAATGGGCTGCCAATACGATGATTTTTTTCAAATATTACTGGTCTGATACCATATTTTTCAAGTTCGATGGCACAAGCAAGTCCGGTAATGCCTGCCCCGATGATAGCTACTCTCATGATTTCCTCCAGTTACATTAATATTAATTAATATTTTCTGCCAAAGGTATAATAATATGCCTAAAATTACACAATGTAAAAGAGATGAATATAAAGGCGGGGGGGAATTCATTGTGGCAAAACTTACTCAAAAGGAGATTCAGAATAATTTATTAAAACAGGCCTATGATGGAGAAGTCCTTCGGCAAGCCAAATATAGTTATTTAATGGATATAATTAAGGATAAACGCCTAAAGAAACTATTTAAGGTATTTGCCATGACCGCCCGTGGTCATATAGCGGAACTTAAACAAGAAATGCAGAACTTAGATATAAAATAAGGGAGGCCCCAATGGATAATCTTGAATTTTTGAATGATGCACTGGAAGATAAAATCCGAAATCAGACCTTTTATAACGATGGGGCAATAAGGGTGCGGAATCCATCTACCAAGCAATTATTACTGAAATTAAGAGATGAAGAAATGAAACATATTGAGGTTTTGCAAAAGGAAATTGTTGCAATTGAGAATAAGCCCTTTACAGTAACAAAAATATTAGCTAAATTGAAGAGTTAGCCTTGGCTAACTCTTCAATTTTAATGTTACTATCGAAGGGCAAAGGGCCAATGAAAGGCAGCACCCCGTATACCAAATCTGGTAGAAATCCAAGTTATAATAATAAAACCTAAAATATTGAGGATATAACTTTTACCTAAATGCCAGCCTTTTAGATGAATAAAGTTACCTGTTTTCATAAGAATTATTTCAGCCATTAAAAAAAGAGCAGCTAATACTGCAATATAAATCAACTGTTCACGATGCTCCCGGGGATAAAACCGTAAGGTTACCATTCCAAGGGCCAAAGAGGATATTAAATAAAGAATAGGTACGCCGTTAATGAGGGGTGTATTTAAAAAACGATATGCACCATAGTATGTCCCGGTGCTATCAACTAAATATACTACAGTTAAGCTAATTAAAGCAGAGGGCCAGTATTCTTTAATTCCCGGTTGACGCACAAGTATAAGGGCCAGAAGCCAACAAAAGATTGTAAAGAAAACCCATGTCATTCCTTTACCTCCTATCTATATGGGATATTAATAAAAACCAGCCGGTTGTTACTAACCCTATGGCAATTGTTAAGAGAGTAAAAAGCCAAAGTTCCATTTTTTTCTCCTCTCAGGTTACTCTTGAATAATTTACCCCGGTTTATTGTCAGTATTCATGATAACTTTAGGCTGGTTAGTTGTAACACTTAAATACCTTTTCCGTAATATATACCAGGGTCAATTTTTTCAATTTTAAATGAAAGGGGTTATAGCAGGTGGCAGGTGATCGTGGTTCGGGGTACAGTGCATTTTCACTTTTTCTAATCTTTATTCTTTTATACTTATCACAACAAGGTACTAAGGCCAGTGCTTACCATCAAGATAACAAAAAACAAGATAAGTCTTCAGAAGAAAAAGTAGCCGTAGGACTGTCTGATGGCGAAGTTATGGAATACTCCCCTAGCCCTACTGCAGATTATGTAGAGGATATGTCAGAAGGGGAACAGAACATACCTGTTATTGTTGAAGAAACAGATCATGATATGTCGGAAGAAGTGGGTACAGATGATTTATTCGAGGATTTAACAAACAATGAGAAAGAACAACTAGAAGAGACTAAAGTAATAGAGGAAACAGTTGTATCAGTGGTTGAAGAAGAAGTTGAAGTTGAAGTTACAAATGAAGTTGAAAATGAAGTTTCTGAGGTTACTGAAGATTTTGAGCCAACAAATTTGACGGAACCAACAGATACAATTGATACAATTGAACCTCAGGATAATGGGCAAGCAGACGTAGTAGAGGCACTGGAAAGTGAGGAAAAGAATACTGATCAAGAACCGGTTTTGGGTGGCCAGAATAATTTGTTCTTAAAACCAACTGTTATGAGTGGTCTGGGAAATACAAAGCAACAAGCTGGGCCTAAAATTTCCATTAAGTTTGGTGGGTAGTCTATTTAAAAAAGGACAACATTTTCCAATATGTAGATTTTAACTCCACCGTTATCAATCGAAAAAAATAAAGCAATCTCGTACCACTTTTATGGTGATACGGGATATTTTTTGTTAAGGACCACTTCTTTTATGGTAGTAGGTCCACTCCTAGGGCAGCTAGACGACTTCGTTCCGTACGGCTTAAAGAGATGTGAGCATATAAATCCTGGTTTTTAAAGGCATCGATTAAAGTTACAAAGCCATTACTGGTAGCTGTAAGTCGGTAATTATCAATTTGCTGAATATCTCCTGTGAGTACAATTTTACTACCCATACCTGCCCGGGTTATAATTGTTTTTATGTTTTCTTTGGTAAGGTTTTGGGCTTCATCGATCAGAATCCATTGTTTCGGAATTGAACGACCCCTAATATAAGTTAGGGCCTCTAACTCAATAAATCCCTCTTCCATAAATCTTTCCACACGTTCGGCGGTTGAACATCTCTCTTCGTGTTTTGATGAAACAAAATTCTGGGTTAGAAATTCTAAGTTATCATAGATTGCGGCCATCCATGGGGTCAATTTTTCTTTTTTTGTACCTGGTAAAGCACCAATATCTCGACTATGGGGAATTAATGCCCTGGTAACAATTAATTTAGAATAAAGCCTTTGATTTACAACCTGTTGTAATCCCGCTGCCAATGCCAAAAGTGTTTTACCGGTTCCAGCGGGTCCTAAGATACTAACTAATTCAATATTAGGATCCAATAATGCATCCATTAAGAAAGATTGCTCAAGGTTTCCTTCTGCTGGACCTAAACCAAAGGCATGAAGTTCTCTACGGAGAGGGTGAATAAAGCCCTTACGGTATCGTCCCAAATGACGACCGCCAAGGCTGTCTTCCATGCATATAAATTGATTTTCTAATAGATCCTTATTTGTTGCAATGTGTCTGAGTTGGTAAAAATCCTGTACCTCTTCGTATGAAACGTTTATGGTATCCCAGCCTCTGTATAATAAATCCAAATTTACTTGCTCTGCAGCATAGTTTTCCGCTGAAACACCTAGTGTGTCCGCAATAACACGTTGACAAATGTCTTGGGTGATAAGAGTTACGGGATAATGTTGTTCTTCTTTGAAGCCCTTGGCAATGGCCAGAATTCGTGTGTCTACCTTTTCTTTGGGTAAATACTCTGGTAATGGTACATTACAATGATTTACTTCCACTAGGATTTGATGCCCACTGGGAAGTGAAACACCTTGGTGCAAATGGGGTCTTAGACTGTCTAAAAAACGGATTGCTTGACGAGCGCAATGGCCCCGGGCATCCTCTAAGCCTTTAAAGCGGTCCAGTTCGTTTACAACTGCAAGGGGGATAACAATCTTACAGGGTTCCAGGGATACGATAATTTCATTGATAGGCCGGTCCAATAAAACATTAGTATCAAGGATCCTAATATGCACGATTTCCCCTCCTAGCTATTAATCTATTGTTTAGTGTATACCTTTATTATTAAGACACGATAAAAGAAGGGTAAAAGAAAATTAAGCTTTTAACAACTTATCTAAGAAATGTAATCTTTAGAACAAGTTACTAGGATTTATCAGATTATTTAAATATGGTATTTAGAAAACCACCCCATGGGGTGGTTTTCTAAATACCATATTTAAATAACTAACCAGAATGATTGTTGAGAGAGTTTGTTTCTTGAACCATCAAAAAATTAATTTTTTCTAAACCATTGATAAGTCCTTCGATTTCCACTGGGGCCATTGAGGTAAGAAAACCAGCTAAGTAATTTGTTCTCATTAGGGCTAAATTATAATTCATCTCATTTACTTCAGGGGCCAGGTCTATATGAACAACCCTACGATCCTGATCATTTCTTTTTCTAACCACTTTTCCTTGCTTTTCTAACCGATCTACAATTCCTGAAACAGTACTTTTGGCCAAGCCTAATCGAATACTCAGATCACCAAGAGTGATTCCGGGATTTTGAAAAAGCTCTTGCATTAAATGAAGTTGTGGAACGGTTAAACCACAACCTACAGTTTGTGACAGCATATATTGACGAAATTTTCGGTTTAAAGTTCTTATCAAAAAGTTTAGATGTTCTGCTTGTCGAATCAACTCCTGTTCCATACGTTCACCTCTGTTTCCCAAAAAGTAAAAAAATTAACTATATTTAGAATACCACTAAATACAAAGGGAGTAAATACTAATAGTTCCAAACATATAAAATATTCAGACAAGTAAAACTATTTTTGGCATTTATTATTGGTTAATTTTTTATGTTGAGTAAATACTAATGAGGTGCTATGATCTTTGCCAGAACTTAATTATGTAGGGGAGATTGTTTATGCGTTATAATTCAATTTTTGATATTATTGGGCCTGTGATGGTGGGACCTTCAAGTTCTCACACCGCAGGTGCAGCTAGAATAGGTAAAACAACTCGCAATATTTTTGGTAGAGTACCTACCAGAGCAGAGATTACGTTGTACGGTTCCTTTGCTCAAACCTACAGGGGGCATGGGACAGATCTCGCGTTGGTGGGGGGGATTTTAAATTTAAACGCTAACGATGAAAATATTGTAAGATCCTTTCAGATAGCCAAGGATTTTGGGGTGGAAATTATATTTAAGACTGTGGCAGAGGAGTCAGATTATCACCCCAATACTGCACGGGTTTGTTTAAGTGACAGTAAAGGGTCATTGGAAGTAGTGGGTATTTCAGTTGGTGGCGGTAAAATTACAATAACAGAAATTGAAGGTTTTAAAATATCTCTAAGTGGAGATAGCCCTACACTGTTAGTATTTCATCATGATCGATTTGGAGCCATTGCAAAGGTAGCCCAGGTTCTGGCTTGCAATGAAATTAATATTGGTCATATGGAAGTAGCCAGAAGGTCAAGGGGAGATCAGGCTCTAATGGTTATTGAAACTGATCAGGACCTAACAAATGAAACCATTAAAGCTGTTAAAAGGATTGATCCTGAGTACCGGATTGCTTTAATTATTCCGTAAGTGGGAGGGGTAGTTTATGAAGTACCGTACAGTAGCTGAGTTAGTCAAACTTGCTCAAGAAGAAGGTCTATCCATTGGACAGACAGTGATGAACCAAGAGAGCCAGACCACAGGCCGACCAAGAGAAGAAGTGTTATCAAACATGGAAAAAAGCCTTCGGGTAATGGAACAGGCTGTGGAGAAAGGTATTAATGAAGAGGTGGTTTCTCGCAGTGGCCTAACCGGAGGAGATGCCAAACGGCTTAGGGATTATGCCAAAAGTGGCCAGAGCCTAAGTAAAGGGGTGGTTTTAGATGCAGTGAACTATGCATTGGCGACCTCTGAAGTAAATGCCTCTATGGGGCTTATCGTAGCAACTCCTACAGCTGGTTCCAGTGGAGTTCTACCTGGGTGTCTGTTGGCAGTGGGGAAACATCTGGGAAGTAAACGAGAAAATATGGTAAATGCATTATTTAATGCCGGTGGAATCGGTTTTGTCATTGCGAACAATGCAACCATTTCAGGAGCCGCCGGGGGGTGTCAGGCGGAAATAGGTGCAGCAGCAGCAATGGCAGCTTCTGCCGTTGTAGAATTAGCAGGTGGAACACCTGAACAATGTTCCCAAGGAGCAGCTATTGCTTTAAAGAACCTTTTAGGCTTAGCATGTGATCCCGTTGCAGGACTGGTGGAAGTTCCCTGTGTCAAACGGAATTCAATGGGAGCTGCAGTGGCTATAGTAGCAGCAGATATGGCACTGGCAGGAATTACTAGTGTTATACCCTGTGATGAGGTTATTGAGGCTATGTATAAGATTGGAACCATGTTGCCTTCCTGCTTGCGTGAAACCTCATTGGCTGGTTTGGCCATAACACCAACAGGAGAAGAATTAAATCAAAAAGTGCATAATTTAAATAAAGAATAAGAGGGTGATGTAAAGGCTCATCACCCTCTTATTCTCATTTTCTACCCTGCAGTAGCTTGCAAATCTTCTAATGCTGTTCGTATTAATGCTTCGATAACCCTGGAAACCGGTAAGCCAGAGTCCTTAGATAATTTTTTTATGTGGTGAATGGTTTCGTTATTACTAACAATATTTATTTCTTGAAAACTGTTTAACTGAACTATCTGTTCCTGAGAGATATTATCAATATGTTTTTGTAGATTATTAAGCATCCAATACTCCTCCAATTTTTTAAATGTAAGATACTTGGCGACGCCAAGTCTTAGTTTCCATTATGCATATCGGAATGTTTTTACTCTGTGATATGCCAAGAGATCAATTCCCCATATTAGGCTAATATACCTTCGGAGAATTCTCTGTAGCTTTGTCGATATTAAAGAGGCGTTCGACATTAATTCTGCAGACTTTGATTTTTGTCGGAGAATAGGAATAAAATATTTAGGTAAAATATAACTTATGGATAAAATAATTTACCTGAAAATGACTGAAATGGAACGAAATCACTGGTGGTATAAGGGCCGCCGGGAAATTATTGGAACATTATTGTCTCCTTTTCTAAAATGTGGAAATAAAATATTAGATGCTGGTTGCGGTGCTGGTGGTACAATGGAATATATGTTAAAATATGGATGCGTTGTGGGGGTAGATATATCACCAGAAATGGTGGAACACTGTCGTAATATAGGGTTATCTGCTTACTGCGAAGGCGTAGAAAGGCTTCCCTTTGAAAATCATAGTTTTGATCTTGTACTTTGCCTGGATGTTCTAGAACATTTACCAGATGAAAGACCTGCTTTGCATGAATTGAAAAGGGTAGTTCGTCCCGGGGGTATGCTGGTATTTACTGTACCTGCCTTCAGGTGGCTCTGGGGTAGACATGATGAATTAAATAATCACTATAGAAGATATAATTTCGGAGAACTGATTAATCTTCTGAAGAAGTCAAATCTTAGGGTAGAAAGGACCACCTACTTTAATTTCTTCCTTTTACCGTCCGTGTGGCTTGTAAGAAGATTGGGGAGAGTCTTAAATTTTACAAACAAAACGGATTTAGAATTAGGTACAGGCATTATGAACCAGTTACTATTATTTATATTAAAAATTGAATTAGGTTTTCTTAAAATTATTAATTTTCCCGTAGGTGTATCCCAAATTGTTGTGGCTAAAAAAGAAGAAATAGATGAGATTTAATGATTTTAGAGAGGCTTATGATGACATTATTTGATCTTCTGGAGGGCTAACTATTCGTAGAGTTGACCATTGACTGGCCTACTCTACGAGTAAAAACAGTTATATTTAGTTCCTGTCCCTTATTTTTCTTTAGATTCTTCCTTTCTGCAGCCTCCACTGCCTTCGCCCACAAAAATTTCGCCTAGCGAAACTTTGTAAGGTTTAGGTTTGAGTGCTTGTTTATTATTATTTTGTCGTTTCATAGTACAACCTCCAATTTTAATATCCTAAAAACACTTGTCTGTAACTCTTACTATGCACTAGCATAATTAGGGATATCAATCATTAATATTTTACTTACAAAAATTCTCATCTTGATAATCTAATAGTATTTTCTCCAATAGAAAATAACAATATGTCCTAGGAAATTCGTTTTCTGACTTAAGTTTGAAATTTTATCTTAAAAAATAGAAAAACTAAAAACATTTAAGGATTCCAAAATGTCCTGAAGTTTTTAATGCATCCTTATATAGAGGAGGCTGTAGAATGTCACAAAAGAGTTGTCAAGTCTACTTATGGAGATGTTCATTTTGTGGAAAAAAAGCTTATGGAAAAAAGCCGCCTATAAGCTGTAATAAGTGTTTTAGTGAAGCCAATCGGTATATTCTTATTCCTAAAAAAGAAGCGGACATTGAGGTTCCCAACCTTGAGAAGTTTTTCGGTATGCCTGGTTTAAACAATTTTTTGTATTTAGTGGGTTCAACACTTGATGGAAGGCCTAATGCCATGTGTTGCAGTAGTGTAACGCAGATTAGTTTTTGTCCTGCCAGAGTTGCTGTGGCGGTAAATAAGAATAACCTAACCCATGATTTTATAAAAGAAAGTGGAGTTTTTTCCCTTTCTCCCCTTACGCAAAGCCAAGGTAAAGTGGCTCATTTTTTTGGCCGAAACTCTGGGAGACAGGTTAATAAATTTGAGCAGTATCATTATAGATCCGCAGTTACAGGGAGTCCGATTATTGAAGGTAGTTTTGGTTATTATGACTGTGAAGTTGAGCATAGAGCCACAGTAGAGTTAGATAGCCATACTTTGTTTGTGGGAAAAATAATAGATGGGTCATTAAATTCAAATGAACTATTTTTAACTTATTATGATTATAAGCGAGAATATTTAGCCCCTAGGCATAATATAACCTAAAAAATTAAGTAATAATTTTTCTTGCGGCTATTTATTGTTTCCATTACAATTGGTGGTAATACAAGTTAAAGGAGGTAGGAATACGTGTTTGTTAAAGATTGTATGACCACTTCACCGGTTACCATTTCCAAAGGTACCCCTATTCTTGATGCGCTGGAAAAAATGAAAAAGTTAAAAATTCGTCAGTT
This sequence comes from Desulforamulus reducens MI-1, assembly GCF_000016165.1. Taxonomy (GTDB): domain Bacteria; phylum Bacillota; class Desulfotomaculia; order Desulfotomaculales; family Desulfotomaculaceae; genus Desulfotomaculum; species Desulfotomaculum reducens. The sequence continues at coordinate 1,328,275 of NC_009253.1, forward strand.
ACCTGTTACTGATAAAGGGCGCCTAGTAGGTTTAGTTACAGAAAGGGAATTGTTAACGGTTACTCCCTCCCCAGCAACTACACTAAGTATTTTTGAAATGAACTACCTTCTTTCTAAAATGGTTGTGGGGGAAGTTATGGTAAAGGACCCCATTACTGTAAATCCAGAAACAACTATGGAAGAAGCTGCCCTTATTATGAGAGAAAATAAAATTGGTAGTATGCTAGTAATGGAAGAGGATGAATTGGTTGGTATTATTACTCAGACCGATATCTTTGATGCATTTATAGAATTTTTTGGACTAAGGAAAGCGGCAACTAGGCTTGTGTTACAGGTTTATGACAGGGTTGGGGCTATTGCAGATTTAACTGATATTATTAGGGATATGAATATCAGTATTAGTGGAATTGTAATACATAGAAGAGATAATAATCTTGTGCATATGGTTGTTAGAGTGAATACCATAGAGCCTGAACCACTGGTAAAAGAGCTGGAAGCCAGAGGAATTCCAGTACTTTCAATTAGCTAATAAAAAATGCCCCGAGGGGCATTTTTTATTGCGCATTATAAATTACACTGTCATTTATTTCTTTAATAGTATTGCAGCCAGTTAAAATCATAGCTTGTTTTAGTTCAGATGTCATTTTTTCAATCAAGAACTTAACCCCTTCAGTATGCCCACCGAAGGCCCCAACAACCAATGGACGTCCAACCAGTACCCCATCCGCCCCCAGGGCAAGAAGTTTCAGAACATCCACACCGGTACGTACACCGCCATCGGCAAGGATTGTAACCTTCCCTTTTACAGCTGCAGCAATGGCAGGCAATACATCAGCTGCTCCTGGAGTAAAATCCAATATACGACCACCGTGGTTCGATACTACAATAGCACTGACTCCAGCTTCTACTGCCATTTCGGCTTCATCAACCGTCATAATTCCCTTAAGAATGAAAGGCAACTTAGTGGCATTAACAAGTTCCTTAATTTCTCTTTTTGATTTAGGACCTACAGGTTGACCTTTTAGGGCCATCGTTACAAGACCAGCACCGTCAATATCAACCCCAACTGCTTTGGCCCCAGCTCGTTCGGCACGACCAATACATTCAATAATAACATTTTGTTCCCGTGGCTTAATAATAGGAATACCGTATCCTTGTTCATTTGTGATGGCTTCTAGACCTGAGTTATACATTTCTGGGTCAGCGCCGTCACCGGTCCAACCCAGTGTTCCTGCCTGTTTGCTCCCGGAAACAATCATGCTAATGAATTCTTTCTCTGATAATGATCCTCCCATATTGTATGGAGTACCAGTCATGGGCGCAGCCATAATGGGGGAAGTAAGTGCAACACCAAATAATTCAGTTTCGGTGCTGGGGTTCTTAGCATTGTGTAAGGTACGCATGTTTAAGTTATAGGAAGCTAAAGCATTTAAATTGTTGCGAAAACTAACACCGGTACCAGTACCACCCATACCAGGAACTTCCCCGCTACAGGCACGACCATCACACACTGGACAAACGCGACAATAGCCTTTTAATTTGTCCTTTGCTTCTGTTTTAATTGTTTTTAAATCCATGCTTTTCACTCCTGACACTAGTATTGAATATTTCTATATTCAATTTCTATTTGGATGCTAAATAATCCTGCTATTTTATTTTTCTAACTTGTTATCGACTACTGATTTATGAGATCCGGTAAATTGACAATCCATTCTGCGGGCCTTTGAGTTGTATCAGTTAACATTTTATCTGACTCAATTGAATAAAGAAAAACCTCTCTTGTCTCCGAATGCCATTGGATATCCACATTAAAGATTTGCTTAACTGTTGAAATAGTGACAAAGGTAGTTCCATCCACCAACAACGGAATATCTGCCAAGGAGGAGGTTTGGCCATTAATGATTGCAGTTTGTTCATTGGGTGTTAATTGGGTAATAAAGTCAGATTTGGTTACGCTAACTGTACTTGCTGTATTGTCCCAGTTAAGGCCATAGTCAAGTAGCTGGCATAGGAGTTTTAATGGCAAATAAGGCTTATCTTGTTTAGAAAAAAGTTTGAATTGATTGGCTTCTATTGATTCATTATTAAAGTATAACTTTATTGGTTTTGTGTCAACAAAGCCTTCGTTTAAATTAATGTTATTCCAGACAATAATAACTGGTGTACCCAGGGGTACCTGCTCATAAAGCCAAAGGATATCATTATTAAAAAGACGAATACAACCATTAGAAGCATAGGTGCCAATGGAAGCGGGATTACTATTGCCATGTATACCATAGGGACCACCAGGTGCACTTAGCCCCAACCAACGGGGACCCAGGGGGTTATAGGGACTGCCTCCTGGAATATTCTTTTTGTAATAGGGTGGGTTTAGCTGTTTGTTAATTACTCTAAAATTTCCTTCAGGTGTGAAACTGCGTTGTCTACCGGTAGCAACAGGAAACACTTTTGAGAGCAAACCGTCTTCGTAGAATCCTAGTTGATTTGTTTTTTTGTTAATTATAATCATTTTACTTTTTTCGGTTGCTCCGGCAATGGGTGTAAAAATGAAGAACGACATAGTCAGAAAAACGACTAATGCCGTACGCCAGAGAGAGATACTTTTACTAAACGTAAATAACCCCTCCTTGTAAGGTTTTAGTACTGTTACATATTTATTTAATGAAAAGCTTGTCTATGACGTAAAAGAAAGATTTTTTTTACGACAAGAAGTTCTTAGTTGATACATTGTCAAACAAAAGCTATAATCGGACAAAAGAATAATAAAGGGAGCGCATAGGATTGCATGATATAAAAACCACCATTGAGGAACGGGCTGTATTAGTAGGCGTTAAATTACCAGGTTTTCATGAGCATCAAATTTGTCAGTCATTGGATGAATTAGCAAATTTGGCAAGTACCGCCGGGGCGGATGTGATGGGGACGTTTATGCAGAGTCGCCAATATCCTGATTCTGCAACCTTTATTGGTAAAGGCAAGGCTCAGGAATTGGCAGAATATTGTCGAGAAATCCATGCCAATATGGTTGTTATAGATAGGGAACTGTCACCAGCCCAAGCTCGTAACTTGGAAGATCGTCTAGGGGTCAAGGTGATAGACCGTACACAATTAATTTTAGATATTTTCGCTCGAAGAGCCCAAACCAGAGAGGGAAAATTACAAGTAGAACTAGCTCAACTTAAATATCTGTTACCACGTTTAACGGGTCTTGGAACCCAGTTATCACGGTTGGGAGGAGGTATTGGAACCAGGGGGCCTGGTGAAACCAAGCTAGAGGTTGATAGAAGGAGAATAAGAAAGCGCATATCGGATCTTGAGCAGGAACTGAAGGAAGTACAACGCCATAGGAGCTTACTAAGGAAAAGTCGAAAAAGTGAGCCTTTACCAATTGTTAGCCTTGTTGGTTATACAAACGCTGGCAAAAGCACGTTATTAAAATCCCTTACAGGGGCAGACATATTGGTGGAGGATAAACTGTTTGCAACCCTTGATCCCACCACACGGCGTATTTCCTTGCCTAACAATGACAATGTTTTACTAACAGATACAGTTGGATTTATTCAAAACTTACCCCACCACTTGGTTGCTGCTTTTCGTGCTACACTGGAAGAAGTGCAGGAGTCAGATTTGCTGTTACATATTGTTGATGCCTCCCACCCAAACTACGAAGGTCAAATTCGCGCGGTAGAAACTGTATTGGAATCACTTCATGTACTGGATAAGCCTTCAATAATGGTCTTTAACAAAATAGACATGGTAAAAGATGTACAGGAAATTCCCTTTACGGAAAACCCAAGGGTGTATATTTCCGCAACTTCCGGTGAAGGCAGTGATCAACTTCTAGATATGATAGCTGGTGTTTTGAAGGAAAGATATTCTATATTAAAACTAACAGTACCCTATGATAAAACAAATCTAATATCAATTCTTCACCAAAAAGGAAAAGTTTTAAATGAAAAATATACACCGGAGGGAATTGAAATTAAAGCAGAGATTAGTAATATATGGGCTGCAAGAATTCGAAAAATTTTCTCTAAAAACACCTAGATATTATCTTGACCTTTATGAATTGTTATGATATTATAAAAAACGTTCGCAGGACTTGCCTAACACAAAATAATAAGTCTTAACAGAGGACATTGGCTGGTTTGCGGAGATAACAAAAAATTACCACTTGCAAGAAGATAACTGGAAGTGGTAAAATAAAATTCCGGTCGCAAGGCCGGAACCAAACAAACGGTCTTTGAAAACTAAACAGAGATGATGGATGCAAAAAAGGTCAAGTCAAAAGTCATCGTAAAGATGAAACTATGAATGACCACAAAAAACATCCTCGTCAAGCGTTAAAAGACGCTAGCGAGTAAATCAAGGATAAAAAAAGAGCCAAAACTCTTTAAAATATTGCGAAATATTTTACGGAGAGTTTGATCCTGGCTCAGGACGAACGCTGGCGGCGTGCTTAACACATGCAAGTCGAACGGTCTTCGAGGTTCGACATTCGAGGTTCGAATTTTGAGTTCGAGTAAAGCTTAAGGGTCATTTAAAAGACCCCAAAGAAATGCTTGGATCGAATCACGAATTTCGAACGTCGAACTTCGAAGATAGTGGCGAACGGGTGAGTAACGCGTGGATAACCTGCCTGGTAGACCGGGATAACAGCTGGAAACGGCTGCTAATACCGGATACGCTTGTGGAGTCGCATGGCTCTGTAAGGAAAGCTATTGTGCTATCAGATGGATCCGCGTCCCATTAGCTAGTTGGTGGTGTAACGGACCACCAAGGCGACGATGGGTAGCCGGCCTGAGAGGGCGAACGGCCACACTGGGACTGAGACACGGCCCAGACTCCTACGGGAGGCAGCAGTGGGGAATCTTCCGCAATGGGCGAAAGCCTGACGGAGCAACGCCGCGTGAGGGAAGAAGGCCTTCGGGTTGTAAACCTCTGTTTTCAGGGAAGAACAAATGACGGTACCTGAAGAGTAAGCTCCGGCTAACTACGTGCCAGCAGCCGCGGTAATACGTAGGGAGCGAGCGTTGTCCGGATTTACTGGGCGTAAAGGGCGCGTAGGTGGTGCATTAAGTTAGAGGTGAAAGTTCGGGGCTCAACCCCGTGATTGCCTCTGATACTGGTGGACTTGAGTGCAGGAGAGGGGAGCAGAATTCCCAGTGTAGCGGTGAAATGCGTAGATATTGGGAGGAATACCAGTGGCGAAGGCGGCTCTCTGGACTGTAACTGACACTGAGGCGCGAAAGCGTGGGGAGCGAACAGGATTAGATACCCTGGTAGTCCACGCCGTAAACGATGAGTGCTAGGTGTTGCGGGTATCGACCCCTGCAGTGCCGCAGTAAACACAATAAGCACTCCGCCTGGGGAGTACGGTCGCAAGACTGAAACTCAAAGGAATTGACGGGGGCCCGCACAAGCGGTGGAGTATGTGGTTTAATTCGACGCAACGCGAAGAACCTTACCAGGGCTTGACATCCTACGAAACTCATAGAGATATGAGCCTTATCCTTCGGGATAACGTAGAGACAGGTGGTGCATGGTTGTCGTCAGCTCGTGTCGTGAGATGTTGGGTTAAGTCCCGCAACGAGCGCAACCCCTAACATTAGTTGCCAGCACGTAAAGGTGGGAACTCTAATGTGACTGCCGTTGACAAAACGGAGGAAGGTGGGGATGACGTCAAATCATCATGCCCCTTATGTCCTGGGCTACACACGTACTACAATGGCCGGTACAGACGGAAGCGAAGCCGTGAGGTGGAGCAAACCTGAGAAAGCCGGTCCCAGTTCGGATTGTAGTCTGCAACTCGACTACATGAAGTCGGAATCGCTAGTAATCGCAGGTCAGCATACTGCGGTGAATACGTTCCCGGGCCTTGTACACACCGCCCGTCACACCACGAAAGTTGACAACACCCGAAGCCGGTGAGCTAACCGCAAGGAGGCAACCGTCGAAGGTGGGGCCGATGATTGGGGTGAAGTCGTAACAAGGTAGCCGTATCGGAAGGTGCGGCTGGATCACCTCCTTTCTAAGGAGAAATTAGCGAAAGCTAATTATCTAAGGTCGGTCATTCATCATCAACCTGTTTAGTTTTGAGAGACTAAAACAACCATAAATTACTGGTTGTTTTTCAAACTCTCATGCTTTAGAATCATAAAACCAACGTTCTTTGAAAACTGAACAGCGAAACAAGTAAAGCGTCGACAAAAACAATTTCAGTAGGTTACCAAAAGTAACCGAGCCGAAAAGCAAGATTGGTCAAGAAAGAAAGGGCATACGGTGGATGCCTAGGCGCTAAGGGCCGAAGAAGGGCGCGGTAAGCTGCGAAAAGCCACGAGGAGCCGCAAGCAGGCATTGATTCGTGGGTACCCGAATGGGGCAACCCGGCGGAGCAAACCTCCGTCACCCTATGCTGAATCCATAGGCATAGAGGAGGGCACCCGGGGAACTGAAACATCTAAGTACCCGGAGGAAGAGAAAGAAACATCGAACCCCCAAGTAGCGGCGAGCGAAAAGGGGCGAGCCTAAACCAGAATTCTTCGGAAATCTGGGGTTGCGGGACCCTCATCACGTGATAACTAGACCTAGTCGAAGACACCTGGAAAGGTGCTGCACAGAAGGTAAAACACCTGTAGACGAAAGGTTGAACATTACAGAGGAAATCCCAAGTACCGCGGGACACGAGAAACCCCGTGGGAATCAGGGGGGACCACCCCCCAAGGCTAAATACCCATAGCGACCGATAGTGAACCAGTACCGTGAGGGAAAGGTGAAAAGCACCCCGGGAGGGGAGTGAAAAAGAACCTGAAACCGTATGCCTACAAACTGTCGGAGCACTATTCGAGGTTCGATATTCGAGATTCGAAATTCGAATGCATGTCATATCTTACGGGTCAAGTAAAAAAGACCCTAAAGGAATGCGTGTATCGAACCACGAACTTCGAACATCGAACTTCGAAGTGTGACGGCGTACTTTTTGTAGAACGGACCGGCGAGTTACATCTAACGTGCAGGTTAAGGCAGGAAAGCCGGAGCCAAAGCGAAAGCGAGTCTTAAAAGGGCGAGAGTGTACGTTGGAGTAGACCCGAAACCTGGTGATCTACCCATGTCCAGAGTGAAGCTTTAGTAAAATAAAGTGGAGGCTCGAACCGACCTTCGTTGAAAAGGAGGCGGATGAGGTGTGGGTAGGGGTGAAATGCCAATCGAACCAGGAGATAGCTGGTTCTCCCCGAAATAGCTTTAGGGCTAGCCTCGGTGGATGAATAACGGAGGTAGAGCACTGAATGGGCTAGGGGCCTTCACGGGTTACCGAACCCAATCAAACTCCGAATGCCGTTATTTTAGAAACCGGGAGTCAGACTGCGGGTGCTAAGATTCGTAGTCAAAAGGGAAACAGCCCAGACCAACAGCTAAGGTCCCAAAGATATACTAAGTGGAAAAGGATGTGGGGTTGCTAAGACAACCAGGATGTTGGCTTAGAAGCAGCCACCATTTAAAGAGTGCGTAATAGCTCACTGGTCAAGTGACCCTGCGCCGAAAATGTAACGGGGCTAAGTATATCACCGAAGCTTTGGATTCTCGAGGTTCGATATTCGAGATTCGATGTTCGAAAGGAAAACTCACATGATAAAAGATTATCATGATCTTGAAGTGTACAAGAGGGGATATAAACTGGCTCTTCAAATACACAAAACAACAAAGGGTTTTCCGCAGCATGAGTTGTATGAGATAGGGAGCCAAATAAGACGTGCGGCCGTATCAATACCGCTTAATATAGCCGAAGGATACGGTAGAAAGAACTATGTAGATGATTTTAAGAGGTTCTTAATAAATGCACTTGGATCCTGTAATGAGGTTGCAGTTTTACTAGATATGATCAAAGACCTTGGATATATATCAGATCAGTATGAAGGTTTTAAAGAGGAATACGATCATCTAGGAAGGCAACTAAACAAACTGATACAAACTTGGAAATAATCGAATTTCGAAATTCGAATATCGAACTTCGAGAATGGTAGGGGAGCGTTCTTACCACATTGAAGCAGTACCGAAAGGAGCTGTGGAGAGGTAAGAAGTGAGAATGCCGGTATGAGTAAGCGAAAAGGCAGGTGAGAATCCTGCCCGCCGAAAACCTAAGGATTTCTGGGGAAGGTTCGTCCGCCCAGAGTAAGTCGGGACCTAAGCCGAGGCCGCAAGGCGTAGGCGATGGACAATCGGTTGAAAATCCGATACCACCAAAAACCGTATGAGGATGGAGTGACGCAGGAGGGTAAGTTAAGCCAGCGGTTGGAAAAGCTGGTCCAAGCCCGTAGGGTGTAAGATAGGCAAATCCGTCTTACATAAAACCTGAGAGGTGACGGGGAGCGAAAACAAGTAGCGAAGTAACTGATCCCAAACTGCCAAGAAAAGCTTCTAACGAGGTAAGTTGGTGCCCGTACCGCAAACCGACACAGGTAGGTGGGGTGAGAATCCTAAGGCGCGCGAGAGAACCCTCGTTAAGGAACTCGGCAAAATGACCCCGTAACTTCGGGAGAAGGGGTGCCTCGGTATCGTGAAAATTGTACGATTGGAGCGAGAAGAGGCCGCAGAGAAAAGGTCCAAGCGACTGTTTACCAAAAACACAGGTCCCTGCTAAAGCGAAAGCTGACGTATAGGGGCTGACGCCTGCCCGGTGCTGGAAGGTTAAGGGGAAATGTTAAGGAAACTGAAGCATAGAACCGAAGCCCCAGTAAACGGCGGCCGTAACTATAACGGTCCTAAGGTAGCGAAATTCCTTGTCGGGTAAGTTCCGACCCGCACGAAAGGCGTAACGATTTGGACACTGTCTCAACGAGGGGCTCGGTGAAATTGTAATGACGGTGAAGATGCCGTCTACCTGCGACAGGACAGAAAGACCCCGTGGAGCTTTACTGTAGCTTGACATTGGGTTTTGGTATTTGATGTACAGGATAGGTGGGAGACTTAGAAGCTTGCACGCCAGTGTAGGTGGAGTCAGCGTTGGGATACCACCCTTTAGATATTGAAATTCTAACTAAATTCCATGAAGCTGGAATGAGGACAGTGTCAGGTGGGCAGTTTGACTGGGGCGGTCGCCTCCCAAAAGGTAACGGAGGCGCCCAAAGGTTCCCTCAGTGCGGAAGGAAATCGCACGTTAGAGTGTAAAGGCAAAAGGGAGCTTGACAGCGAGACCAACAAGTCGAGCTGGTACGAAAGTAGGGCTTAGTGATCCGGCGGTTCTGAGTGGAAGGGCCGTCGCTCAACGGATAAAAGCTACCCCGGGGATAACAGGCTTATCTCCCCCAAGAGTCCACATCGACGGGGAGGTTTGGCACCTCGATGTCGGCTCATCGCATCCTGGGGCTGAAGTAGGTCCCAAGGGTTGGGCTGTTCGCCCATTAAAGCGGTACGTGAGCTGGGTTCAGAACGTCGTGAGACAGTTCGGTCCCTATCCGTCGCAGGCGCAGGAAACTTGAGAAGAGCTGTCCCTAGTACGAGAGGACCGGGATGGACGGACCGCTGGTGTACCAGCTATCGTGCCAACGGTAGTGCTGGGTAACTAAGTCCGGAAGGGATAAGTGCTGAAAGCATCTAAGCACGAAGCCTCCTTCAAGATGAGGTTTCCCACCTTCTCGAAGTTCGAGTTTCGACATTCGATGTTCGAATTTGGGTAAGAATTTTGGGTTGTTAAAAATAAAGACCCAAAAGAAATACTTAGATCGAACTTCGAACCACGAATTTCGAACTTCGAGAAGGGTAAGATCCCATGAAGACTACATGGTAGATAGGCCGGGAGTGTAAGAGCAGCAATGTTTTCAGCTGACCGGTACTAATAGATCGAGTTCTTGACCAAAAACAAGCCTTAGGCCATGTGCCATGAGCCGTGAGCTAAGGTTAAGAATATATGACGCAATACTAAATAGCTGTTCAGTTTTGAGAGAACATAAATTGTTTGCTCAAAGGAAAAGCCAAAAAGCTCATGGCCCAAGGCCCACAGCCCATGGCTGACCTAAAAGTAATACCCAATAGCATAAAGTTTCTGGTGGCGATACCGGAGGGGGTACACCTGTTCCCATCCCGAACACAGCAGTTAAGCCCTCCAGGGCCGATGGTACTTGGAGCTCACGCTCCTGGGAGAGTAGGTCGTCGCCAGAGTAATTTTAAAAACCCTACAGTTGCAAATGACTGTAGGGTTTTGTTATATCTGATTACAAGGTAAAATTAAGTTTGCTAATTAGCCAGCAGCCATCAACCTTCAGCTTTCTGGGGTGTATTTAGGACAATAGACAGGCTATTTTTCTTAACAAACTTTTTACCTGGGGGATGGTATAATTAAGCTGTCCCCTTTGTCTTGAAAATCCGGCTGTTAAGTTGTTCAAACTATTACAATCATTAATTGATAAATATTAAAAAAGGCCCCAGAATGGCTGTTATGAGGTGGCAAAGTGTTAAAAAAAGCGAGACAAATACTAAAACAATATTTTGGTTACTCCTCCTTTAAAAGTGGCCAAGATAAAATATTAAACAACATTTTGCAAGGTAAAGATACCTTGGGTATTATGCCTACAGGTGGAGGAAAATCTATTTGTTATCAGATACCGGCACTAATGTTTCAGGGAACCACTTTGGTTATTTCACCATTAATATCTCTAATGAAAGATCAAGTAGATGCACTAAATAGCTTAGGTATTGCAGCCACCTTTATTAATAGTTCTTTGGATAGCGATGAAGTGGAAAAAAGAATTTTTGATTCTGGTCATGGAAAGTATAAACTTCTTTATGTAGCACCAGAAAGATTAGAATCTAAAAGGTTTATCAATAGTATTAAATCCTTATCTATAAGTATGTTGGCTGTAGACGAAGCACACTGTGTATCCCAATGGGGACATGATTTTCGGCCTAGCTATCTGGCCATTAATACAGTAGTTAAAGAACTAGACAAAAGACCGGTGGTTACAGCCTTTACAGCTACAGCCACCGAAGAGGTAACCCAGGATATAGTGCGATTACTATCATTGAAAACCCCAAAGATATATGTAGCTGGGTTTAACCGTGAAAATTTATCCTTCACGGTTATCAGGGGGGAAAATAAAAAGGATTTTATATCTGATTATCTAGCAAGAAATAAGGGACAAGCTGGAGTCATCTATGCTGCCACCAGAAAGGAAGTGGACAACCTTGAGCACTGGTTACAACGGAAAGGTTATGCTGTGGGAAAATATCATGCTGGATTAAATGATGATGAAAGAATACGTAATCAAGAAAAATTTATATACGATGATCTTCAAATTATGGTAGCTACTAATGCTTTTGGCATGGGTATTGACAAATCAAATGTCCGTTACGTGATTCATTACAACATGCCAAAAAATATGGAGGCTTATTACCAAGAGGCTGGACGTGCCGGTCGGGATGGAGAACCTAGCCAATGCATTTTACTTTTTAGCTCCCAGGATGTACAAATACAAAAATTTTTGATTGAACAGAATCAAGTTCCAGTGGAAAGAAAAGTGAACGAATATAAAAAATTGCAGGCAATGGTTGATTATTGTCATACTACGCACTGTTTGAGAGGTACTATTTTAAAGTACTTTGGTGAGGAAAATGTTCCCAAAGAATGTGGCAATTGTAGCAATTGTAATGATTACAATGAGTTAGTGGATAGAACTGTTGAGAGCCAGAAAATATTTTCCTGCATCTTGCGTATGCAGGAACAATACGGTGTTTCCCTAGTGGCTAATGTTTTAAAAGGTTCACAAAACAAAAAAGTAATCCAAAACGGATTTAACCGTTTGTCTACTTACGGTTTAATGAAGGAGTATACTACTAAAGAAATTAGTGACCTCATACATATTTTAATTGCCGAAGGATATATTTATTTAACTGAAGGACAATACCCTGTGGCTAAGCTCCAACCAAAGGCTATTCCAGTGTTGAAGGGTAAAGAGAAGGTTCTCCAAAAAGTTAGGAAAAAGGAATCAATAAAAGAAGCAGATAATTCGCTTTATAATCAGCTTCTTAATTTAAGAAAGGAAATATCTCAACGAAATAATGTACCGCCATACATTGTATTTTCTGATAGCACCTTACGGGAAATGTGCGTCCATTACCCTACAAATGAAATAGAGATGCTTAATATAAAAGGTGTTGGACAAGTAAAATTAGAGCATTTCGGCAAGGAATTCATGGAAGTAATTAAAAAATATCTAAAGGGAAATGTTAATAATAAAGAGACTGATCAAGAGTTGTTGCAACAGTCTGCACGGGATAAGGGTCTACCCAGTTATGTTGTTTCTCTTAATATGTTTAGGGAAGGTTTTTCTTTACAAGAAATTGCTAGGCAAAGAAAAATAAAACCAGTCACTGTACAGGACCATATTATTCGCTGTGGGGTGGAAGGATACGATATTGTCTGGGATCAATTTATTCCTACAGAATTTGAGGAATTAATCTTGCAGAAAATTGAAGAACTAGGTACAAATAAATTAAAACCGATTAAAGAGGAGTTGCCTAATACAATCGATTACATGGCCATTAAAGCTGTAATTTGTAAATACAAATTGCAATAATTAATGAAGTTAAAAACATTACCCAATAGCATAAAGTTTCTAACCCACCCATAGAGGTGGGTAAAGTTTTTCTGACTAGGGGATTATAGTATAAAATACTCTAAAGGATTAGTGAAAATATTAATTAATTATTAAATTCCTTGAACATGTTACTCATAAAGGATAAAATGATATCTGTCTGACATGAAAAAGTATTAATATAGAAAGATTATATAAAAGCTTTTATTGCAGGAGGTGGCATCAAAATGGAAACCCTAAACTATGAACCCTTGGCCTTAGAAGAAGAGGAGAAAAATCTTATTAGAGAGTATGGGACAGTAGTCAACTACCCGAAGGGACAAATCATATTTGCAGCGGGTGATACTGCAGATCGTATTTATTTGATTGAAGAAGGATTTGTAAAAATATACCGGATAACTGCAGATGGACGACGTGTTACAGTTGGTAGTATGAGAAGTCCCGGAGAATTAATGGGCTTGGCAGAGACCTTATATCACGGAGAAAGAACATGTTTTGCTGGTGCGATAAATGATGCAACTTTAGTGGTTGTAAGAAAGAACAGATTTGAAGAGTTATTAGAACAACATCCTGCCATTGCTATAAAGGTTGCTAAAACCCTAGGCGTACGAATGAGGGAAGCAGAGGCAATTATTCATGAAATGGTTTGCTGGCAAGTGCCGGGAAGGTTAGCTATGCTTCTATTAAAAATGTCTGAACGAGCAGGTGTTGAAACAGAATTAGGTACTAAAATAGACTTAAGACTTACACATGAAGAAATTGCCTGTATGATTGGTACATCTAGACAGACAGTAACATCTCTGTTAAATACCTTTAAACAAGAAAAAAGCATTGTCATTGAAGGCAGAGAAATGTATGTAGTAGATACTGAGAAACTTAATAAGTGGATAGTATAAAAGGTTGGTAAATTTATTACCAACCTTTTTAGTATGCCTATAAATTGTACAAAGAGAAAATAAGTCTGTCCATTGTCACAGCAAAGGATATATGCAAAATGATATAAATAATGCAAATAATCAGAAAATTAAAATGGTATGTCCATTATATTTCATTAAAAATGTAAAAAAAACGACAAAAATTAGGTAATAATTATGACATTTATATAGTCGCCGAAGTGACATGAAAACGAGCAACAGTTTGATAAATTATTAACAAGCAGTTGGTAAAATAATTGAAAGGGGGAAGTGATACAAGAACCATTAAATATTTATCAAAGCGAGGCTAGTTGCCATGAATGCTATTTCCAGACTAATAGGCTATTTTAAGAACCCGCATGGACAAAGAATACAAAAACTTAAAGAACGTTATCAGGAACTGGATGAGCTATCCAATGTTGCGGTAACCATAGAAGACAGAACGGCTTACAGATCCCTACAAGCAGAGATGAGGGAAGTGTTTTTTGATTATCTTACAGCCATTGTCGTCGATTCTATCTATCGTCTTGTTCCACACCTTTTGGTACTTTGGATAATTAGCTTTATATTACCAACTATAAACATACCATTGATTAACTGGCAGGTCAATATTTTTGCTTTTTACTTTTTAGCTTATTTTACTTACTATATTGGCGGTTGGTTAATTAAACCTGTAAAAAAGATTATTAAATTAAGTCTAAGAAATAATTCTAATATTACTGCTCCGTTATTTAAAACAAAATAACATTCTACATTGGAGGGAATTACTTATGCATTTTTCTATGGCAGGCGTTGATGCAAGCCCAATTGCACTTATTCTTTGGGGAATCTTTGTAGGTTACGTGTTTACTTCTGTAGGTGCTGCTGGCGGTATTCTGGCTGGTGTAGGTCACATGACCATCTTCGGCATTAAAAAAGCAAACATGGTTAAGCCCATGAACCAGGTATTAACACTGGTTAGCCCCATTGTAGGTACTCCTCTCTATCTTCGTGAAAAACGTATTGTTGTCCCCACTGCTATTGCCCTTGGACTAGGCGGTATTATCGGGGCATTATTAGGTTCTTACTTATCACACTCCTATTTGAAAGACATGTCTACCTTTAAACCTTACTTTGGATTTTTTACCCTACTAATTGCTTTCCGTTTATTCTATGAGTGCAGCCAGAAATTTATTGATGGTCAAAAGAAAGTAAAGCAAGCAAACAAAGCATTTGCCGAGAAAGTAAAAGAGCTTAAAGCTGCAGGAAGAATGAACGAGATCAAAGAAATTGGTGTTAACTTCCAGCAAGTTGGTATCCAAAACACCTTTACCTTTGCCGGTCAGGAATTTAAGTACAATGCATTAACCCCCTTCTTTGCAGGTATTATCGTAGCAATTATCTCAGCCTCCTTGGGTGTTGGCGGCGGCTTCCTGCTGGTCCCCTTTATGACCAGTGTAATGGGCTTCCCCATGTACATCGTTGCTGGTACTTCCGTTCTCTCTATCCTTGTGTCCTCCATGACCAGTATTGCAAACTACCTGACTCTAGGTAGCAAAATTGACTTTAGCTTCTTAGGCTTTGAATTAATCGGTGTTGCAATTGGTACTGTTGTTGCAGCTCACCTATCTAAGTATGTTAATGCTCGTAAAATGAAGTACTTCCTTGCCTTCATCCTTCTCTATTGTGGTGTAAAATACATGTTTGGACCCATTATCAAAGCTGCAACAGGTATTGCTATGTAATTCACGATTAGCAGAGAGGGTTGCAATCCCTTGCAACCCTCTAAAATTAAATAAAAAGTTTTTAGGGGGCCTCAAAATGCTCTTAGTTGATATCAATGAGTTAGCCAATAAAGATAAGTTGTCCTATAGAGAAATGCATATGGCACTGCAAGATTTATATAAGCTGGATTACAACCCTGTTGCCATTAAATTTTTCTTTGACCAGGAAGAGTATGACAAGTTTGAAGTTGAAAAGGTACCTGGTCCTAAGATGACGTACTGTCAAGTTGCTTTAGCCTCACGTATGGATGACTACATCACCAAATTTAATCAAGAAAAGTTGCTTTGTGGCAACGCTAAGACTGTATTTGGTATGCGTGAATCTTCTGATGAAGAAGTCGATGGCCATGTCAAGTATACTAATAACTGGGAACTTGCTAAGGAGTGCTTGAATGCTAAACCCATGCTTCCTCTGGGAGAGTTAAAGGGTATTGCAACTGCTCCTCTTTATAAAGCTACCTTTGAACCCGATGTTGTATTCATGATTACCGATACATTTCAAGCTTATCACATCTTAAATGATTATATAGGTGCAACTAAAAAGCCCACCCTTAATTTTACACATACTATTAACTCAGCAGTTTGTGGCGGAACCGTAGGATGTTATCAAAAACAAACCATAGAAATGAAAACCATGTGTGCTGGTAGCTTTACTTCAGGAAAAACTGAAAAAGGTGAAATTAATATTTTTGTTCCAGGTACACATATTGGTGCTCTGTCTAAACAATTAATTGACCGAACAGCTAAATATGGCGGATCTTCTATGGTAGGACCTGGCGGACAGCAGTACCCCGGTGTAGATGTATGTAAGAAGTGTCCGATGATTAAGTTTAAAGAATTTGAAAAATAGCATAATATAAAAACCACAGTTTTGGACTGTGGTTTTTTGTATGTATGACAAAAGTTTATGCAAATACGCACAAGTACTAATAATAAGCTTACGCTTAAGATAAGGCAAAAAGCTTAGTAAACATAGAAGGTATTAATCAACCTATGATCTATATTTGACGAAGATTTACAGCACTCATTATAATACTTAAGGGTGATGAAATGATAGATTGGCAAAGGGTATATAAATTATTGGATAAAGTTACACCCCTTAAGAAAAATTGTGGGGATCTTTGTGGAGTTGTATGCTGTACTGAGTGGGATAAAGGGGTAGGGATGTAGTGGGGAACTTATCTTATCTTTTGATAAAGAATTAGGTAGTAGGATATGTCCTTTGGTTCAAACAAATGATATTTCTCTCTTGGATCCGAAGTTTGTTAGATGTGTTAAAGAAGCATATCTTATATTATTAAACAATAAACTAATTCGGGATGATATTGAATGGCAATCCCGAAAGCTTGATTTAGAACAGAGAAATAAACTTATTGATGATATGGAAAAGAATAAATAAATTTGTATAATTTTTATATTGCCAAATCATACTTATAGTGTTAATATAACAAATGTCGCCGCGAGGTGATAACAAAAAATTACCACTTGCAAAAAGATAACTGGAAGTGGTAAAATAAAATTCCTGCCGCTGATGAAGCGGTGAGAAAATTACCAAAAACTTTCACTTGAAACTTAGTGAGAGACATGGTAAAATAAAGTTCCGGTCGCGAGGCCGGAACCAAACAAACGGTCTTTGAAAACTAAACAGAGATGATGGATGAAAAAGGTCAAGTCAAAAGTCAGTATTCATAAAGAAGACTGAAACTAAGACGACCACAAAAAACATCCTCGTCAAGCGTTAAAAAACGCTAGCGAGTAAATCAAGGATAAAAAAAGAGCCAAAACTCTTTAAGATATTGCACACCCTAAAGGGTGCGAGAAATATTTTATGGAGAGTTTGATCCTGGCTCAGGACGAACGCTGGCGGCGTGCTTAACACATGCAAGTCGAACGGTCTTCGAGGTTCGACTTTCGAGGTTCGAATTTTGAGTTCGAGTAAAGCTTAAGGGTCATTTAAAAGACCCCAAAGAAATGCTTGGATCGAATCACGAATTTCGAACGTCGAACTTCGAAGATAGTGGCGAACGGGTGAGTAACGCGTGGATAACCTGCCTGATAGACCGGGATAACAGCTGGAAACGGCTGCTAATACCGGATACGCTTGCGGAGTCGCATGGCTCTGTAAGGAAAGCTATCGTGCTATCAGATGGATCCGCGTCCCATTAGCTAGTTGGTGGTGTAACGGACCACCAAGGCGACGATGGGTAGCCGGCCTGAGAGGGCGAACGGCCACACTGGGACTGAGACACGGCCCAGACTCCTACGGGAGGCAGCAGTGGGGAATCTTCCGCAATGGGCGAAAGCCTGACGGAGCAACGCCGCGTGAGGGAAGAAGGCCTTCGGGTTGTAAACCTCTGTTTTCAGGGAAGAACAAATGACGGTACCTGAAGAGTAAGCTCCGGCTAACTACGTGCCAGCAGCCGCGGTAATACGTAGGGAGCGAGCGTTGTCCGGATTTACTGGGCGTAAAGGGCGCGTAGGTGGTGCATTAAGTTAGAGGTGAAAGTTCGGGGCTCAACCCCGTGATTGCCTCTGATACTGGTGGACTTGAGTGCAGGAGAGGGGAGCAGAATTCCCAGTGTAGCGGTGAAATGCGTAGATATTGGGAGGAATACCAGTGGCGAAGGCGGCTCTCTGGACTGTAACTGACACTGAGGCGCGAAAGCGTGGGGAGCGAACAGGATTAGATACCCTGGTAGTCCACGCCGTAAACGATGAGTGCTAGGTGTTGCGGGTATCGACCCCTGCAGTGCCGCAGTAAACACAATAAGCACTCCGCCTGGGGAGTACGGTCGCAAGACTGAAACTCAAAGGAATTGACGGGGGCCCGCACAAGCGGTGGAGTATGTGGTTTAATTCGACGCAACGCGAAGAACCTTACCAGGGCTTGACATCCTACGAAACTCATAGAGATATGAGCCTTATCCTTCGGGATAACGTAGAGACAGGTGGTGCATGGTTGTCGTCAGCTCGTGTCGTGAGATGTTGGGTTAAGTCCCGCAACGAGCGCAACCCCTAACATTAGTTGCCAGCACGTAAAGGTGGGAACTCTAATGTGACTGCCGTTGACAAAACGGAGGAAGGTGGGGATGACGTCAAATCATCATGCCCCTTATGTCCTGGGCTACACACGTACTACAATGGCCGGTACAGACGGAAGCGAAGCCGTGAGGTGGAGCAAACCTGAGAAAGCCGGTCCCAGTTCGGATTGTAGTCTGCAACTCGACTACATGAAGTCGGAATCGCTAGTAATCGCAGGTCAGCATACTGCGGTGAATACGTTCCCGGGCCTTGTACACACCGCCCGTCACACCACGAAAGTTGACAACACCCGAAGCCGGTGAGCTAACCGCAAGGAGGCAACCGTCGAAGGTGGGGCCGATGATTGGGGTGAAGTCGTAACAAGGTAGCCGTATCGGAAGGTGCGGCTGGATCACCTCCTTTCTAAGGAGAAATTAGCGAAAGCTAATTATCTAAGGTCGGTCATTCATCATCAACCTGTTTAGTTTTGAGAGACCGTACCTCAAAGGTAATCCTTTGGGGTCTAGCTATGAGCCATGGGCCATGAGCTTTTTAAGCTGAGTGGTAAGGCAAAGGCTGGTAGCATCAACCAAGAAATACCGGTTGATAAAATGGTTCTCTTGAAGTAAGATATAAATCCAGTCGCTTAGTGATTGGATAAAACAAAAGGGTTTGACTTGAGCTAACAGCCAAAAGGCACACAGCCCAAGGCCGACCCAAAAGAAATGCCTAAGAGCATTGCATTTGTTCTTTGAAAACTGAACAGCGACAAGTAAAGCGTCGACAAAAACAATTTCAGTAGGTTACCAAAAGTAACCGAGCCGAAAAGCAAGATTGGTCAAGAAAGAAAGGGCATACGGTGGATGCCTAGGCGCTAAGGGCCGAAGAAGGGCGCGGTAAGCTGCGAAAAGCCACGAGGAGCCGCAAGCAGGCATTGATTCGTGGGTACCCGAATGGGGCAACCCGGCGGAGCAAACCTCCGTCACCCTATGCTGAATCCATAGGCATAGAGGAGGGCACCCGGGGAACTGAAACATCTAAGTACCCGGAGGAAGAGAAAGAAACATCGAACCCCCAAGTAGCGGCGAGCGAAAAGGGGCGAGCCTAAACCAGAATTCTTCGGAAATCTGGGGTTGCGGGACCCTCATCACGTGATAACTAGACCTAGTCGAAGACACCTGGAAAGGTGCTGCACAGAAGGTAAAACACCTGTAGACGAAAGGTTGAACATTACAGAGGAAATCCCAAGTACCGCGGGACACGAGAAACCCCGTGGGAATCAGGGGGGACCACCCCCCAAGGCTAAATACCCATAGCGACCGATAGTGAACCAGTACCGTGAGGGAAAGGTGAAAAGCACCCCGGGAGGGGAGTGAAAAAGAACCTGAAACCGTATGCCTACAAACTGTCGGAGCACTATTCGAGGTTCGATATTCGAGATTCGAAATTCGAATGCATGTCATATCTTACGGGTCAAGTAAAAAAGACCCTAAAGGAATGCGTGTATCGAACCACGAACTTCGAACATCGAACTTCGAAGTGTGACGGCGTACTTTTTGTAGAACGGACCGGCGAGTTACATCTAACGTGCAGGTTAAGGCAGGAAAGCCGGAGCCAAAGCGAAAGCGAGTCTTAAAAGGGCGAGAGTGTACGTTGGAGTAGACCCGAAACCTGGTGATCTACCCATGTCCAGAGTGAAGCTTTAGTAAAATAAAGTGGAGGCTCGAACCGACCTTCGTTGAAAAGGAGGCGGATGAGGTGTGGGTAGGGGTGAAATGCCAATCGAACCAGGAGATAGCTGGTTCTCCCCGAAATAGCTTTAGGGCTAGCCTCGGTGGATGAATAACGGAGGTAGAGCACTGAATGGGCTAGGGGCCTTCACGGGTTACCGAACCCAATCAAACTCCGAATGCCGTTATTTTAGAAACCGGGAGTCAGACTGCGGGTGCTAAGATTCGTAGTCAAAAGGGAAACAGCCCAGACCAACAGCTAAGGTCCCAAAGATATACTAAGTGGAAAAGGATGTGGGGTTGCTAAGACAACCAGGATGTTGGCTTAGAAGCAGCCACCATTTAAAGAGTGCGTAATAGCTCACTGGTCAAGTGACCCTGCGCCGAAAATGTAACGGGGCTAAGTATATCACCGAAGCTTTGGATTCTCGAGGTTCGATATTCGAGATTCGATGTTCGAAAGGAAAACTCACATGATAAAAGATTATCATGATCTTGAAGTGTACAAGAGGGGATATAAACTGGCTCTTCAAATACACAAAACAACAAAGGGTTTTCCGCAGCATGAGTTGTATGAGATAGGGAGCCAAATAAGACGTGCGGCCGTATCAATACCGCTTAATATAGCCGAAGGATACGGTAGAAAGAACTATGTAGATGATTTTAAGAGGTTCTTAATAAATGCACTTGGATCCTGTAATGAGGTTGCAGTTTTACTAGATATGATCAAAGACCTTGGATATATATCAGATCAGTATGAAGGTTTTAAAGAGGAATACGATCATCTAGGAAGGCAACTAAACAAACTGATACAAACTTGGAAATAATCGAATTTCGAAATTCGAATATCGAACTTCGAGAATGGTAGGGGAGCGTTCTTACCACATTGAAGCAGTACCGAAAGGAGCTGTGGAGAGGTAAGAAGTGAGAATGCCGGTATGAGTAAGCGAAAAGGCAGGTGAGAATCCTGCCCGCCGAAAACCTAAGGATTTCTGGGGAAGGTTCGTCCGCCCAGAGTAAGTCGGGACCTAAGCCGAGGCCGCAAGGCGTAGGCGATGGACAATCGGTTGAAAATCCGATACCACCAAAAACCGTATGAGGATGGAGTGACGCAGGAGGGTAAGTTAAGCCAGCGGTTGGAAAAGCTGGTCCAAGCCCGTAGGGTGTAAGATAGGCAAATCCGTCTTACATAAAACCTGAGAGGTGACGGGGAGCGAAAACAAGTAGCGAAGTAACTGATCCCAAACTGCCAAGAAAAGCTTCTAACGAGGTAAGTTGGTGCCCGTACCGCAAACCGACACAGGTAGGTGGGGTGAGAATCCTAAGGCGCGCGAGAGAACCCTCGTTAAGGAACTCGGCAAAATGACCCCGTAACTTCGGGAGAAGGGGTGCCTCGGTATCGTGAAAATTGTACGATTGGAGCGAGAAGAGGCCGCAGAGAAAAGGTCCAAGCGACTGTTTACCAAAAACACAGGTCCCTGCTAAAGCGAAAGCTGACGTATAGGGGCTGACGCCTGCCCGGTGCTGGAAGGTTAAGGGGAAATGTTAAGGAAACTGAAGCATAGAACCGAAGCCCCAGTAAACGGCGGCCGTAACTATAACGGTCCTAAGGTAGCGAAATTCCTTGTCGGGTAAGTTCCGACCCGCACGAAAGGCGTAACGATTTGGACACTGTCTCAACGAGGGGCTCGGTGAAATTGTAATGACGGTGAAGATGCCGTCTACCTGCGACAGGACAGAAAGACCCCGTGGAGCTTTACTGTAGCTTGACATTGGGTTTTGGTATTTGATGTACAGGATAGGTGGGAGACTTAGAAGCTTGCACGCCAGTGTAGGTGGAGTCAGCGTTGGGATACCACCCTTTAGATATTGAAATTCTAACTAAATTCCATGAAGCTGGAATGAGGACAGTGTCAGGTGGGCAGTTTGACTGGGGCGGTCGCCTCCCAAAAGGTAACGGAGGCGCCCAAAGGTTCCCTCAGTGCGGAAGGAAATCGCACGTTAGAGTGTAAAGGCAAAAGGGAGCTTGACAGCGAGACCAACAAGTCGAGCTGGTACGAAAGTAGGGCTTAGTGATCCGGCGGTTCTGAGTGGAAGGGCCGTCGCTCAACGGATAAAAGCTACCCCGGGGATAACAGGCTTATCTCCCCCAAGAGTCCACATCGACGGGGAGGTTTGGCACCTCGATGTCGGCTCATCGCATCCTGGGGCTGAAGTAGGTCCCAAGGGTTGGGCTGTTCGCCCATTAAAGCGGTACGTGAGCTGGGTTCAGAACGTCGTGAGACAGTTCGGTCCCTATCCGTCGCAGGCGCAGGAAACTTGAGAAGAGCTGTCCCTAGTACGAGAGGACCGGGATGGACGGACCGCTGGTGTACCAGCTATCGTGCCAACGGTAGTGCTGGGTAACTAAGTCCGGAAGGGATAAGTGCTGAAAGCATCTAAGCACGAAGCCTCCTTCAAGATGAGGTTTCCCACCTTCTCGAAGTTCGAGTTTCGACATTCGATGTTCGAATTTGGGTAAGAATTTTGGGTTGTTAAAAATAAAGACCCAAAAGAAATACTTAGATCGAACTTCGAACCACGAATTTCGAACTTCGAGAAGGGTAAGATCCCATGAAGACTACATGGTAGATAGGCCGGGAGTGTAAGAGCAGCAATGTTTTCAGCTGACCGGTACTAATAGATCGAGTTCTTGACCAAAAACAAGCCTTAGGCCATGTGCCATGAGCCGTGAGCTAAGGTTAAGAATATATGACGCAATACTAAATAGCTGTTCAGTTTTGAGAGAACATAAATTGTTTGCTCAAAGGAAAAGCCAAAAAGCTCATGGCCCAAGGCCCACAGCCCATGGCTGACCTAAAAGTAATACCCAATAGCATAAAGTTTCTGGTGGCGATACCGGAGGGGGTACACCTGTTCCCATCCCGAACACAGCAGTTAAGCCCTCCAGGGCCGATGGTACTTGGAGCTCACGCTCCTGGGAGAGTAGGTCGTCGCCAGAGTAATTTTTAACACCCACAGTCATAGGCTGTGGGTGTTTTTTATTAGTTTTAAAGAGATAAATTAATCTTATTTCTTTATATTTTCGATTATTGTTATATAAAAATGGAAAATAAAAGAAGGTTTAAGAAAATTTGCAAAGAATATAAGTAAAAATTTACATTATTATGAATATTTATAAAATAGGAGCCAAAGAAGGGGATAATATAGATGAAACTAAAAACTAAGCTTTTTTTAGGACTTAGTGGCCTTTTTATCATATTGCTTTTAATTTCAGGCAGTGCGATTTATGGGATGAAAAAATTCAACAATAATATTGAGGAAATTGTTAAGAACCGTTACCAAAAGGTTATTTTAGTTGCTACCATTCAGTTTGAGATTAACAATGCCAGCCGTTATTTAAGGGACCTAATCTTAGAAGATAACAATACAGATTTAGAAATATATAATAAGATGGAAGAATCCAACAAACAGATATTGGGTGCTATCTCAGCCTTGGAAAAAGTTAGTGAAGTTGATGAGTTAAAGCAATTAACTACAGAGGTAAAGACTGCTTTTAATGAATACTTGAAAATCGAGAAAACAATCTATAGCTTGGTTCAAGCTGGTAGAAGAGATGAAGCTAAAGCTGTCCTGTATCAGAATGCATCTGTTCAGACACGGTTAAAACTAGTTCAAATGATTGATGATGTAGGTAGTATTCAACAAAAACAAATGGAGCTAACAGTGGCTCAGTCAAAGGATGTTTATAATAACATTGTTTTCATTTTTATCTCGTTGGTATTAATAGGCATGGTTCTAGGTAGCGGCATTGTAGTGTGGCTGATACAGAACATTGTAGGTAATCTCCACCGAGTGACATTAGCGATGAAAAGTGTCTCTTCCCATAAGGATAAAACATTTTTACCCCGGCTTGATATAGTATCTAGTGATGAAATTGGAAAAATCTCCGAAGTCTTTAATGATATGGTGGAAGCCCTGGAACAACATGCCCGTCAGGAAAAGGAGAAGAATCTAGCTATTCAAGAGCAGCACTGGCTGAAATCAAAGGTTGCAGAAATAATGACTCTGTTCCAGGGAGTTCTGGATGTAAAAACCTTTGCCCAGCTACTGATTACAAGAATACCTCCGATAGTGGGAGGATGTTATGGGGTATTTTACGTTTCTGTGACTGAGGGTGAAGAGCAAAGACTTATAAAGATGGCATCCTATGCCAGTGGTGGACAGGATGTGGGAACTTCTAGTTTTCGCCCAGGGGAAGGTCTAGTGGGACAGTGTTTGCTGGAAAATAAAGTTATTTATCTTACTAATATTCCGAATCAATATATTCATATTACTTCTGGACTCGGTACAGCACCTGCCAAATGCATTACTGTACTGCCAGTAGAATTTGAGGGCAAGGTTGTGGCCGTTATTGAACTGGCCTCTTTTACTGAACTTAGCTCTTTGCAGCAGGAACTACTGGAGCAGGTGAGATGGAATGTTGGTATTTCCCTGAACCGTATTGGCAACCACATGCAAGTTCAAAAGCTACTGGCAGATTCACAGGCATTAACAGAGGAACTGCAAACTCAGTCAGAAGAACTCCAAATGCAGCAGGAAGAATTAAAAACCTTTAACGAAAAGCTTGAGAATCAATACAAAGAATCTGAACAAAAGACCATCGAACTACAAAAAGCGAAGACAGCCCTGGAAGAACAGGCCAGTCATTTAGCACTAAGTTCCCAGTATAAATCTGAATTTCTATCTAATATGTCCCATGAATTAAGAACTCCCTTGAACAGCCTATTAATTCTAGCACGTATACTGGTGGAAAATAAGGATGGCAACCTCTCACCAAAGCAAGTTGAATATGCGGAGACAATCCTATCTTCGGGAAATGATTTATTAAATTTAATTAATGATATTTTTGATCTAGCTAAGATAGAGGCAGGCAAATTAATTGTTAAACCTGAACAGATATCTCTTACTGAACTTATATATACGCTAGAAAGGCAATTTCAACCGATAGCTCGACAGAAGCTTCTAGACTTTACAATCCAACTGGACAACGATATACCAAAAACCTTCTTTACCGATAAAAACAGGTTAATGCAGATATTGAAGAATCTTTTATCTAATGCCTTTAAATTTACCAATGAGGGTTGTGTAAATCTCCATGTCCAAAGGGCCACTAAAATATCAGAAAAAGGGACACAAATAGTATTCTCTGTCTCAGATACAGGGATCGGCATAGCAAAAGATAAGCAGGCTTTGATCTTTGAGGCGTTTCAGCAGGGGGATGGCACTACCAGCCGCAAGTTTGGGGGAACAGGTCTGGGTCTGTCCATTTGCCGGGAACTAGCCGGTTTACTAGGAGGCTTTATTGAACTGCAAAGTATTAAAGGAAAAGGAAGTACTTTTTCTGTTTACATACCAACCTATGATGTTGAAACAGAATTTATTGAACCAGCCAGAACTGAAGTGGCTCCAGGGGATGATAATTCTCCGATTGAAAGAGATGAAATTGGCAAAACAGAAGAATGGAGCGGTGACAAAGTTTCCTTAAGCCAAATCTATTCCCAGGGGGATAAAACCTTGAAGGGGTATAGGGTGCTTGTGGTCGATGACGACATGCGTAATGTCTTTGCTATTACTGCTGCCCTAGAAGAGCAGGAAATAGAAGTCTTGTTTGCTGGAAATGGGCGAGAGGCTCAGGAAATATTGATGCAGACCCCAGGTATCGACCTAGTGCTGATGGACATTATGATGCCAGAGATGGATGGCTATGAGGCAATGCAATCCATTAGGAAAATGCCCGAATACGAGAAAATTCCCATAATAGCCTTAACTGCTAAGGCTATGAAAGGTGACCGGGATAAATGTTTGCAAGCTGGAGCATCAGATTATATTAGCAAGCCACTTGATATTAATCAATTGCTTTCTTTAATGCGAGTGTGGTTGTACAGGAAGGTGAACTAATATACTTAAGACAAAGAAATACAATGGAGAAGAAATCAGCCATTTGGAACGAATTGAAATCCAATTATTGTTGCAAGGCATATTCCAGCTTTACGGCTATGATTTTAGGGATTATGTTTTTTCATCCATTCGCCGTCGAATCTGGCACCGGGTTCAAGCCGAGAGGTTGACGACAATCTCCGCACTGCAAGAAAGAGTATTTCATCAACCTGATTGCATGCAGAGACTCCTGTTAGATTTTTCCATACAGGTGACAGAAATGTTCCGGGACCCAGATTTTTTTAAGGTTTTCAGAGAGAGGGTAGTGCCCTGTCTTAGGGAATATCCCTTTATCCGTATCTGGCATGCTGGTTGCTCTTCAGGAGAAGAAGTTTACTCAATGGTCATTTTACTCTATGAGGAAGGTTTAAGTGATAAGAGTATCCTTTATGCCACAGATATTAACGAAGTAGCATTAAAAACAGCGAGAGCAGGAGCCTTTCCACTGGAAAAAATGAAAACCTATACCGGAAATTACTTGCGGGCAGGAGGATGCCAAGACTTTTCCCAATATTACACCGCAAAAGATGATTATGTTGTTTTTCGAAACTTTCTTAAAAAGAACATAGTTTTTGCCCAACACAATTTGGTTACGGATAGCTCTTTTAATGAATTCGATGTAATTATATGCAGAAACGTTATGATTTACTTTAATAAAAAACTACAAAACCGTGTCCATGGGTTATTTTGTCAAAGTCTTAATTACTCCGGCTACTTGGTCCTAGGAAAAAAGGAGGATATCAAGTTTACCGCCCATGCGGAACATTATAAGGAGTTGTATGCTGAACAAAGAATTTATCAAAAGATTCGCTAGGAGGAAAGTTCAAGACAATGGAAAACGCAATAAAAATATTGATGGTGGATGACCAGTATGAAAATCTGCTGGCTCTGGAGGGTATACTGGAATCTCCCATGTACCGGTTGGTCACGGCAACCTCCGGTGAAGAAGCTTTAAAACAGGTCTTAAAGGATGACTTTGCTGTGATTTTACTGGATGTAAGGATGCCAGGCTTAAATGGTTATGAAACTGCAAAGATTATTCGTTCCAGAGGAAAATCACGACATACACCCATTATTTTTATTACTGCCAATCACCAGGATACAGAGCAGGTTCATAAAGGCTATGCATTAGGAGCTATTGATTATATCTTTAAACCTGTTGATCCCGAGACGTTAAGATATAAGATTTCTGGATTTGTCAATCTATACAAGCATCAGGAACAACTTGAGATTATGGTACAACAACGAACCCAAGAACTGTTGCTTGCTAATGAACGACTTCAACGTGAAGTTAAACAACATAAGCAAACTGAAGAGGAACTGCGGAAGAGTGAAGGGCGATTTCGCATATTTTTTGAGAAATCTCAGATTGGCATTATCCTATTAAGTCCAGAAGGTGGTTTACTTGAAAGTAACCCAGCCTTTCAAAAAATGATTGGTTACACTGACGAAGAATTAAAAAGAATGGTATTTACTGAATTTACACATCCAGAATACATAGAAAAAAACATTGAACTTTACCAGAAATTATTAGAAGGAGAAATAGAATATTATGAAATAAAAAAACGTTATTTATCGAAATGCGGCAAATTAATTTGGGGACACCTAACTGTATTTTCCACGAGGGATATCAATGCTAAAATTGAATTTGTTATTGCTTTTGTCCAAGACATAACCGAGAAAAAAATATTGGAAGAAGAAATGGTTCGGTTTGATCGGCTGAATATGGTTGGGGAAATGGCTGCAGGGATTAGTCATGAGGTTAGAAACCCCATGACCACTGTTAGGGGATTCTTACAAATGCTGCAAGGAAAAGATGATTGCTCTAGGTACAAAGACTACTTTACTTTGATGATTCAAGAGCTTGATCGTGCTAATTCCATTATAACCGAGTTTCTTTCTATAGGTAGGAACACACCTTCAAATCTAGAAAAACAAAACATAAATTTTATAGTAAACTCCCTTAAGCCCTTACTTCAGGCTGACGCATTTGGTCAAGGTAAATATGTACAAGTAGAAACCAACAAAGTCCCAGATCTTCTCTTAGACAGTAAGGAGATTCGACAAATAATCTTAAACCTATGTAGAAATGGTTTAGAAGCTATGACTAGTGGTGGTCGACTTATTATAAGAACCTACTTGGAAAATAGGAAGGTTGTTCTTACCGTACAAGATGAAGGAGAAGGTATTAGATCAGAGGTAATGGAGAAACTTGGCACCCCTTTCTTTACAACCAAAGCGAATGGAACCGGGTTGGGACTAAGCATCTGTTATAGTATTGCTGCCCGCCACAATGCTGTTATAAGTATAGATACCAGTGCTAACGGTACAACTTTCTATGTAAAGTTTAATTGCAATTAAAGGGGTCAGACCCCCGTAAAAAATGTCGAAATAGCACAAAGCCAAAAAGCTGAAGGTTAGATATCAAAGACAATCTCAAAAGCATTAATTTTAACACCCACAGTCATAGGTTGCTGGGTGTTGTTAATTTTAAATATAATTCTAGTAATAAGTACATTTAATTAGTTGAAAAAGCATATTGTAGTATGAATAGGAACGTTGGGGGTGTTGAAGATAACTCTATCCAGAGTTGTATACCAAGTAACACTAGAGGGACCTTTATTAGTCGAGAGTGGAAATGTTATAACTGGCGATAAAAAGGACTTGGTAGTAGCCAGTGGATCTACTGTCTACATTTACAGCCCACAAAATGATGGATACAAGCAAACTTCGGTTCTGAACCTGGAACAATCAATATTAAGTTTAGAAGTTGGCTTTAATGTACTGGATAAAAATATCATATTT
This sequence comes from Desulforamulus reducens MI-1, assembly GCF_000016165.1. Classification (GTDB taxonomy): domain Bacteria; phylum Bacillota; class Desulfotomaculia; order Desulfotomaculales; family Desulfotomaculaceae; genus Desulfotomaculum; species Desulfotomaculum reducens. Next base: position 1,357,095 of record NC_009253.1, read on the forward strand.
GTGGGGACTGAAGATAGAATTATTGCTTTTGGAAATGTTAACGGAGCTATTACTCAACTTTGGCAAACAGATCCAGAACCGGGTGCCAACATAAGTGGTATAACATTGGCTGATTTAGACGGGGATAAAAGGGAGGAACTGGCTGCCATTGGTAGGGATAACGATACGCTATATGTGTATTTGCTGATTGGGGATAACATAGCATCAATACAACCACAATTGTTATCCATTAGGCAATTACCGGGGCCCTCCCGTAGTATTACATCCTTTTCACCGGAACCTCAAAGGCCCCGGTTATTGGCCATAGCATATGGAGCAAATCAGGCATTATCAATTGTCACCTACTTTTTAACAGAAACAGGCTTTGATCAGGGGCCCGAGCTAGTTAATCTACCCTATAGGATAACTGATCTAGCAGGCGGAAACTTGCTGCCTGATCCAGGAGAAGAATTGGTGACCGCAGGTAACGATGGTTTCGTTAGGATTTATACTGCAAATAACCAGTTAAGATTAGGCCTCCTCACAAAAAATTTAGGAACCACAGTTTCAGCTGTAGACACTCAAATGGTAACCGAGAATACATCTCTATTGGTAGCTGGTTCCCCGAGAGAGTTTGTTTTTGGTTTTTATAGCCCAGGCCTAACCAGTGAACCAGATTGGGCAATTAATGTTGGGGGAGCAGTGAATGATCTTGAGATCATTGATATTGACAATGTCGCCGTGGGAACACAAAATGGAATATTGCAGGTATGGGAAATTAAATATCCATTCTAATGTTAAACTAAGCTTCCGATGGCTTGTACTCCCGAGTATACCAAAGACTTGGCGGAAGCTTAGTTTATATATATCCTTATTTTCCATCAAGGTAATAGAAGAACAGAAAAATTAATTGTCACATGCGTTTCCTAAACAAAAACTGACAAAAAATAATATATGTACTCTGTTTTAGATTAATAGAAGGAATGTTTCAGTTTTAGAAGAATATTATTTAATTGGAGTTTTTTAATAGTCTTTGATTTAGGAGGCCACTTGTGAGCTTATATTCATTTGACGGACAAGGTTTAAAAATGATGATTCTGGGTAGTACCAATTTACTTGCCCGACATAAATCAGAAATAGATGCTTTAAACGTATTTCCTGTGCCTGATGGTGACACAGGGAACAACATGTACTTAACACTGCTGGCTGCAGCGAAAGAAGTGCAAAATAGTGATACTTCCCATATCGGCGAGGTTGCTGAGGCTGCTGCCCAGGCTTGCTTAATGGGCGCCCGGGGTAATTCAGGGGTTATTTTATCCCAGCTTATTCGTGGTTTTGCTAAGGCATTGGCTGGAAAGGAAAAAGCCAATGCTTTGGAAGTGGTACAGGCACTGGAAGAAGGAGCTAATTTAGCTTATCAGGCAGTGATGAACCCAGTAGAGGGAACAATACTAACGGTGATGAGACGCAGTGCCGAGGCTGCTAGGAGTGCAGTTTTAAGAAATTATGACTTACTCAGAGTTATGATTCTTACCTTACGAGAAGCAAGGGTAGCACTGGGTGAGACACCAGAACTGCTACCTGTTTTAAAAGAAGCAGGGGTTGTGGATGCAGGGGGAAGAGGCTATGTAATTATATTAGAAGGGATTTTAAGCATTTTAAAACGAGCGGAAGATATCAGCCTTCTTATGGATTTTACCGCCAGACAGGAAGAAAAATTTACTAAAGCAGTTAACCGGGATTTTGACTCAGAAATTCACTTTACATATTGTACAGAGTTTATCGTAAAAGGAACCAATATCCCCTTAGATTTAATTCGTCATGAGTTAAGTCCCTACGGGGATTGTCTCATGGTTGTTGGCACTGAACAGGTGGCCAAGGTACATATTCACTCCAATCATCCCGGAATGGTGTTGGAAAATTGTTTAAATTATGGGTCGATTCACGAAGTGGCCATTCATAACATGAGAGAGCAAAGTAAGCAGATACTAAAGGAATCGGAACCTGAGAAGGAAATTGGGATAGTCACTGTTGGGACGGGCGAAGGTATAATAGATATTATGAACAGCCTAGGTGCCGATGCCGTAGTTGTTGGTGGCCAAACCATGAATCCTAGCACAGAGGAAATCGTACGATCAATTCAGGGAGTAAATGCCAAAGGTATTTTGATACTTCCTAACAATAAAAATATCATTTTAGCGGCAGAGCAGGCGGCAAAGCTGGTTAGTAATAAAGTGGTAAAGGTCATACCGACTCGGACCATTCCCCAAGGGTTGAGTGCTTTGTTAGCACAAGATCCCACAGGGGATATAGAAGATAATTATCAGCAAATGACTGCTGCTGCAGGTTCTGTAAAAACCGGTGAAGTTACGAAGGCTGTTCGAGAGACCACAAGCAACGGGTTAAAAATCCAGCAGGGTAATCTTATTGGTATAGCAGAGGGATCTATTGTGGCAGTGGGTGTAGAAATTCTTCAAGTTCTAAAAGATATGCTTAGCATTATGTTGGAAGAGGATCATTCTCTAGTAACACTTTATTATGGGGCTGAAATTGCAGATCAGGCAGAAGAGATAACGGAACAATTGCAAAAAAGTTATTCAGATATTGAATTTGAGCTTCATTATGGCGGACAACCACTTTATTATTTCATTTTCTCGGTGGAGTAAAATAAGCTGTCATGCTATACCAGTGCTACATATCGTTACGGATAGAACAACGGAATACCTTACCTTAATATAAAACAAATGAATATTACCAGAGTACCGTTGAATTATTTATTATTCAATTCTAAACAAAGCAGCCAGGCTAGGCTGTTTTGCTTTTTTTACACAATCCATTAAATTTTAAAAGAAAATCGTATTTAGATAACTAAGGTTTAGGTGCCTGCTTGTGCTCAAAGGCTGTTGTTCTAAAAAGGGATCTATTAGCTTTTCTAACTTATGTAAAAGCTTTGTATTGTTAGGTGGTGAAGGCATAATATGGGGTATTTAAAAAAAATTATAAACAAGCTTACCCGTGTTTCAGCACTGGCGGCACTTCAACATAGAAACTTTCGGTTGTTTTATTTTGGTCAAATGATATCTGTTATAGGCTTTTGGATGCAGAATATCGCTCAGGCATGGGTTGTGTTAGAGCTGACAAACTCCCCCTTTCTTTTAGGTTTGGTAACATTTGTACAGTTCTTACCAAACCTAATCTTTTCTTTGTTTGCGGGTGTCTTTGCTGATCGGTTTCCCAGAAGAGTACTTGTGATTGGTACACAAACATTATTTATGATGTTGGCCGTTATATTTGCTATATTAAGCGGAGCAGGTATACTTCAATACTGGCATATTGTAGTAATTAGTGCTTTGCTGGGAGTAACACATGCTGTAGATATTCCCGCAAGACAGTCCTTACTGGTGGAAATGGTTGGGCGTAATGACTTAAGCAATGCAATTGCCTTAAATTCATCGATGTTTAATGCAGCAAGGGTAGTGGGACCGGCACTGGGAGGATTGGTTTTAGCAAAGTATGATGCAACCACCTGTTTTCTGATTAATGCCATAAGCTATCTCTTTGTTATTTTTGGATTGCTGGCAATGAAGAGTGTTAATAAAACAAAAAGAAAATACACTCAAAATATACTCAGTCAAATTAAAGAAGGTATGCTGTATATTAGATCTACTCCTACTGTATTAATTCCGATGCTGTTACTTGCCACGGTAAGTATATCAGCCATGAACTTTGGTGTTCTAGTACCTGTGTTTGCACGTACGGTTTTAGGACAAGGGCCTGAGGGTTTTGGGCTTCTTGTTTCTTCCCAGGGGATGGGTTCATTGATTGGGGCTATCTTATTGGTGGTTGCTAGCAAGCATACTAACTTAACAAAGTTTCTATGGGGTGGTGCAACCTGTTTAGGCTTTTCTCAACTTTTACTGGGACAAATGAATTGGTATTGGCCAGTTGCTGTTTTGTTGGTGGCGGCAGGTTGGAGTATGGTAAGTTTAAGTGCTTCAGTTAACAGTTTGATTCAGCTTCAGGTACCCGATGATTTGAGGGGAAGAGTTATGAGTATATACTCTGTGTGTTTTATCGGGCTATCTTCAGTTGGGGGAATGATTGCTGGAACAGTGGCTAAGTGGTTTGGTGCCTCGGTTGCATTTAGTATAAGTGGGTTGATAGCATTATTAACTACCTTTATATTGGCAAAGCTCTGGCATAGAAAAAAATATACCTCTCAATTCAATCTGTAGAAGGTTTTTAACTATAGATGAAGAATAACCTCTTATAAATATTCATTGGAGGTGTCTTATGAAAAGGGTTGCCATATTTACCTGTCAAAAAATTAGGGACATTAGCTGTGTTGCTTGTCTGAAATGTTTTAAAGCTGCTGAGAAAAAGGATGGAGAATTTGCTCGCCACGAAGGCGAAGTTAAAATTGTTGCAATGACAAACTGTGGGGATTGCCCTGGTCTGGTAATGCCTAAAGCCCAGCTTTTACTGGAACAAGCTGATTATCTAGAAACCGATATTGATGCAGTTCATATTGGAACCTGTATGGTGAAGGCCGTTCAAACTGCCGCTTGCCCCATCGATCTAGATGGTCTTAAGAAAAAGTTAGAAACCAAGTTTAAAGAAGTTATTATAGGAACTCATAATTATTAGGTGTATTTTGTCAATAGGTGCAATTCGGCACCTATTGACAATTCAATGAGTTTGTCTTATAATAGTTTTTAGTTAAAGGGGAGTAGCCTAGAGGAACGGGGTCAACAATACGGTGTACTAAAGCACCTGGCTTCGTTGTTGGAGCTTCCAACGGCAAGACCTTTAACACAAGGTTTTTTAAAAAAATCTTGTGTTAAAGGTCTTTTTCTATTATTTGCACTTTTTACCCCATATTTAGGAGGTGAGGGGCAATACTAAAAGAAGAAAAGTCATAATGGCAGTATTTAACCTGTATTCTAGAATAATGTTTAGGGAGAAATTTAATAAGGAGGGAATCCTAGAATGAATAATTTAAAAGTAATCCTTCTAATGGGAATACTTAGCGTAATTTTAATAACCATTGGCCAAGCAGTTGGAGGAACTGAAGGAGCCACATTGTTTCTACTAATTTCATTGGGGATGAATTTGTTCAGTTACTTTTACAGTGATAAAATGGCCATTAGGATGACACGCTCTCAGCCGGTTTCAGAGCAAGAGGCCCCTGAGTTATATGCCATTATTAGAAACTTAGCCCAGCGTGCCCATCTTCCCATGCCCAAAGTCTATATTACCCCTTCTCATCAACCCAATGCCTTTGCAACGGGTCGTAACCCACAACATGCTGCAGTGGCGGTTACAGAAGGTCTTCTGCACCTGTGTAACCGGGATGAATTGGAAGGTGTACTGGCCCATGAGTTGGCACATATTGCAAATCGAGATATTTTAGTCAGTACCATTGCTGCGGCCTTTGCCGGAGCAATCACCTGGATTGCTAATATCGTTCAATGGGGTGCAATTTTTGGCGGTATGAGGGGTGATGAGGAAGAAGGCGGAGGTATTGGTGCCCTGGTGTTGGCAATGATTGCTCCCCTTGCAGCCACCATTGTTCAACTGGCAATCTCAAGGTCGCGGGAATATGGGGCAGATGAACTTGGTGCCGAAATAGCAGGAAAATCAGACGGTTTAGCCAATGCGCTGTTAAAACTAGAACGGGCCGCTCACCAGATTCCCATGCAAGTATCTCCTGCTGCATCCCATATGTTCATTACCAACCCGTTATCAGCACAAGCCTTTGTTAAAATGTTTAGTACTCACCCGCCCATTCAGGACCGTGTAGAGAGACTTCGTCAAATGAGATTTTAAGTAAGAAATGGGCACCCTGGTTGCAGGGGCCCATTTTTGTATTGTCTAAAAAGGGAGCGATTTAATGATTGTTGGTATAATGACTGTGGAGTTGTATATCAGCGGAGCCACAACTCTAAAAGAAAAGAGACGGGTTCTTAAAAGTATCATTGACAGAATTCGCAGCAAATATAATGTATCAATTTCAGAAGTGGACAATCAAGACCTTTGGCAGCGGGCGACCCTTGGGGTAGCAGCAGTTAGTAATGAAACAAGCCATGTAAGCCGCATGCTTGACACGGTGATTCGTACTATTGAAAATAACGGAGAAGCGGATTTAGTGGATTATTCGATAGAAATACTTTAGTATAAAAATAGTCGTTAGCCTTTAGTAATTAGCTAAAGGGCTCTGAGCCATGAGCCTTGGACCTTGGACTATTTGTGCATGCAGTTGCTTAAGGGAATTTAGCTCATGGCCCGGTTATTTTTTATCATTGGCTTGTGACCTTTCATCATGGGTGTTAAAATTTCATCTGTGGCAGTTTTATCATAATGGGCAAAACATAGTGGGAGGAAACAAAATGACGCGGGTAGAAGAGTTAGTAAAACAAATAGAAGATTTAACCTTTGAAGAACAAAAAATACTCTTTGATCTTTTGGCTGATACATTGGATAATTTTGGCTGGCTTAAATTAAATGACATAAAACTCTATTAAAAAGGGAGGTATGTTCACTGACGGCAAAGGTTTATTTTTAAGAAGTCAAAATTGGTTCAGGTGCCTTGGTATTGGAATTTTAGCCTCCCTTGACCCTGTGGCACTGGATCAAGCCTGCATTGATTTGATAAATCAGGAACATGGTCTACCGGGTTTACGGCTGGAAGGCCAACCCCATGGCTCCGATAAATTCCGCGCTCTTTGGCCCCATGTTGACTGGAAGCGAGGATTGGAGTATGCAGAGAGCATTGGTTTGGGTACAAGGAAATATGAATTGATCAAAATCTAATGGCAAGAAGCCAAAGTCCTACATTATGTAGGACTTTTTATATTTTTTAGCTTAGCTTGCATATATCAGGTATAAAGAAACATTTATAAAAATTTCTGTCACATAAAAAATCACCTTTTGTTATAGTCCTAACATTAAATATAAAATATTATTATACTTTGTATAAAGGGAATACAGTGTTATTTCTCTAATATGTTTTAGTTGTAACCCAAATAATTTTTGGAGGAAAAAACATGAGACCTGAAAGTATGAAAATTTTTGATGAACTGCGTAATTTAAATGTACTCACGGTTCAAAACGCCAAAAGAGAAGGAAAAAAAGTTGTGGGATGCTATTGCACCTACACACCCCAAGAATTAATTCTTGCTTCAGGTGCTTCGCCTGTAACCCTATGCGGTACACGCCAAGAACCCATTCCTGCTGCTGAAAGAGATTTACCAAGGAACCTCTGTCCTTTAATTAAATCCAGCTATGGTTTTGCTGTTACGGCTAAATGTCCCTATTTCGAAGCAGCCGATGTTCTGGTAGCAGAGACAACCTGCGATGGTAAGAAAAAAATGTATGAGCTAATGAGTAAGATAAAGCCTATGCATGTAATGAACCTTCCCCAGGGTCCTAAGGGAGAAGAGGCTTTAGTGGCATGGGCTAAAGAAATGAATATATTAAAAGACTGGTTGGCAGAAAAATTTGAGGTAGAGATAACCGAGGCAGATATACGTAAAGCTATTAAACTGATGAACAGGGAAAGGTCGGCCATGCGCAACCTGCATGCCACCACCAAGGTAAAACCAGCCCCCATTACTGGTGTTGATCTACTGGTTTCGGTATGGACCAAAGGCTTCAATATTAATAAAGAAGACGGCATTACTTTGGTTGAGCAACTAACTGCAGAAATAGAAGAATTGACGGCCAAGGGTATCAGTCCCTTCACCAATGAAACGCCTAGAATATTACTAACAGGATGTCCCGTTGGCTTTGGTTCTGAAAAAGTTGTTCGTTTGTTGGAAGAGAGTGGTGCTTCTGTTGTAGCCTTTGAGAACTGCTCGGGCTACAAGGCACTGGATAGGCTTGTGGATGAGAGCGAAAATAAAGATGTCATGGTGGCTCTGGCGGAAAAATATCTCAATATCCCTTGCTCCTGCATGACACCCAATGAAGGAAGATTTGATTTAATTAATAAAATGGCGAAGGAATATCAGGTTGATGCCATCGTTGATTTAACCTGGCAAGCCTGTCATACCTACAACATAGAAGCCTATGCCATTCGAGACTATGTACAGAACCAACTGAGCCTACCCTATATGCACCTGGAAACCGACTACTCTGAGTCGGATGTGGAACAATTAAGGGTGCGTGTGCAAGCCTTCCTAGAGCTGATCCAAGGGGAATAAAATATGATAACAGCTGGCATTGATGTGGGTTCAGTTTCCACAAAGGTTGTCCTACTCATAGATGACGAAATAAAATATTTAGTCCGTCCCACTGGCTGGAGTCCCCGGGATGCCGGTTTGCATGCCTATCAAGAATTGTTGGACTCCGCGGGATGTAATAATAATGATGTTAGTGGTGTTGTCGGTACAGGTTATGGCCGAATTTCTTTGCCTATAATTGATAAAGCCGTAACAGAAATCCACTGTCATGCTAGGGGTGCTAATTATCTGGTTGGCCAGGGAGGCCTTTTAATTGATATCGGTGGCCAAGACAGCAAAGCCATCCTTATGAATGAGCGGGGCAAAGTGGTTGATTTTGCCATGAATGACAAATGTGCAGCTGGAACAGGCCGATTCTTGCAGGTAATTGCAGCTGCCCTAGGGGTGGATGTCAGTGAGTTGGCAGACTTAGCGGAAAATAGGCAACCCCTGGATATTAATAGCATGTGTACGGTCTTTGCGGAATCCGAAGTGATAAGTCTGCTGGCGAAGGGATCCGATAAGCGGGATATTATAGCGGGTATTCACCGATCTGTGGCAAGAAGGGTCTGGGGCATGGCCAGTCGCTTTGGACCAGCCCAATGTGTAATTTTTACTGGTGGGGTTGCCCAAAATCATGATGTACGTAACCGTTTGTCTCAGGAAGCAGGTTGTCCGGTCATCGTACCGGAAATTAGCCAAATGGCCGGCGCATTGGGAGCAGCACTGTATGCCAGAGAGTTAAAGAAATAAAAATAAAATACCGTAGCGGAAAATGCTACGGTATTTTATTGTTCGCTCGAATTAAACATTAAATCGGAAGTGCATAATATCCCCATCTTGCACCACATAATCTTTACCTTCTAAACGAAGCTTTCCAGCTTCTCTGGCCTTGGCCATAGAGCCTGCTGTAACTAAATCATCATAAGAAACAACCTCGGCTCTGATAAAACCACGCTCAAAATCAGTGTGAATAACGCCAGCTGCCTGAGGTGCTTTGGTACCTGCAGTGATAGTCCAAGCGCGCACCTCTTGCACACCTGCGGTAAAGTAAGTACGAAGTCCCAGCAGATTATAGGAGGCTCGAATGAGCTTATCTAGCCCAGATTCATCTAAACCTAATTCCTCTAGAAAAAGCCTTTTCTCTTCCCCTTGCAACTCAGCAATTTCAGACTCCAATTGAGCAGAGACAGGTACCACTGTGGCATTTTCTTGTACTGCATATTCTTTGACTTGCTGAATATAGGAATTCTTCTCAAGGTCAGGCAGGTCATTTTCACCCACATTGGTCACATAGATAATGGGCTTAATGGTTAGTAGATGAAAGAATTTTACAATTTTCATTTCTTCATCGGTAAACTCCAAGCTTCTGGCCGGTTTACCCTGGGCCAGGGCCTCATCCTTTAACCTTTGAATCAACTGATACTCAATCTTTGCCTGTTTGTCTTGAGACTTAAGTTTGCTGGCCAGGCGCTCCTGACGACGTTCCATACTTTCTAAATCAGCTAAAACCAGTTCCAAATTGATCACTTCAATATCATTTATAGGATCAATTTTACCGGAAACATGCGTGATATCATCATCAATGAAGCAACGTACAACATGAGCAATGGCATCCACTTCTCTGATATGAGATAAAAACTTATTTCCCAATCCTTCACCACGGCTGGCACCTTTCACCAGACCGGCAATATCCACAAATTCAAAGGTGGTTGGGATGGTTTTCTTGGGTATCACCAGCTCAGTTAGCTTGTCCAGACGATGATCAGGTACGGTTACAACCCCAACATTGGGTTCGATGGTACAAAACGGATAGTTTGCAGATTCAGCCCCTGCTTGTGTAATAGCATTAAACAAGGTGGATTTTCCAACATTGGGTAATCCGACAATTCCACATTTTAATGGCATGAGATGACTCCTTGCATAAAAATTTAAACACACTCTTAAAAGTATAGTAATAATTTTTTTGTTTCGCAAGCTAAAATAATAAATCCTATTTTATATATTTTAATTAGGTTAAAAATAAAAGATATGATTCTAAAAATAGGGTACTGTCTTGATGAACTTGTATTATTGTATAGATTTGAGACCCTTGAGAATGATATAGTATGATAGTAAAGTAATTTTATTACTTGGTAGATAGGGAAAGTAAAAACGTCTAAATTTGTATAAGCGTAACTCTGGCTTTATGCAGTGGAGTGCGTCTAAAGGGCTAAGTGCTTTCTTTGGGGGTATATGTAAGCTAAGTTTTCTAAGAATTTGAGGTGAATGTTTTCAAAATGCAAGGTACATTAATTAGACATCTAGGAAAACATGTGGATGAAGAAGTAAGTATTCAGGGATGGTTGTACAATAAAAGGTCATCCGGGAAAATACAATTTTTGATTGTACGGGATGGAACTGGATTAGTACAGGGGGTTTTAGTTAAAAAAGAAGCCCCAGAGATTTTTGAATTGGCTAAAGAACTTACCCAAGAATCCGCCATACGGTTAAGGGGAATCGTTCGGGAAGAGCCTCGTTCAATGGGAGGCTATGAGCTTACCGTTACTGGTCTGGAAATTATTAACCTTGCTCAAGAATATCCCATTTCTCATAAAGAGCATGGCGTTGATTTCTTAATGGACCGTCGGCATCTATGGATGCGAACACCCAGACAAAATGCAATTTTGCGGATCCGGGCCGAGATAGAACAAGCAGCCAGAGATTTTTTCAATCAAAATGATTTTACACTGGTGGATAGTCCCATTATTACACCTGCAGCCTGTGAAGGGACCACAACATTATTTGAGTTAGATTATCATGGGGAAAAGGCGTACTTATCTCAAAGCGGCCAATTGTATAACGAAGCTTCTGCCATGGCAGTAGGTCGCATGTACTGCTTTGGACCGACCTTCCGGGCTGAGAAATCAAAAACCCGTCGACATCTAATGGAATTCTGGATGATTGAAGCAGAGGCAGCTTTCTTCGATTTCGAAGACAATATGAAACTGCAGGAAGAAATGGTTTATTTTATTGTTCAGCGGGTTCTTGAACGCCGGCGCCAGGATTTAGAGTTGCTGGGACGGGATATTAGTAAGCTGGAAGCTATTAAATTACCATTTCCACGTCTTAGCTATACCGAGGCAGTTGAACTGTTAAAGAGTAAGGGTGAAGCCTTTGAATGGGGCGAAGATTTTGGAGCGCCCCACGAAACTATTATCTCAGAGAATTTTGAATCACCTGTATTTATTCACCGTTACCCCACAGAAATAAAAGCCTTTTACATGAAACCTGATCCTGAGGATGGAAGGGTTGTGCTGGGGGCGGACCTAATTGCTCCAGAAGGCTATGGTGAGATGATAGGTGGTGGCCAGCGTATTGATGATCTGCAACTTCTTGAGCAGAGGTTGGAAGAACATAAGTTACCCAAGGAAGCCTTTGAATGGTACCTGGATTTAAGGCGCTACGGCAGTGTACCACACTCTGGATTTGGCCTTGGTCTAGAACGTACTGTTGCCTGGATTTGTAAATTGGATCATGTGAGGGAAACCATTCCTTATCCACGGATGCTTTATCGTGTTTATCCATAATTAATATATTTAAAGAGCCTGGGATGCTAATCCCGGGCTCTTTAAATATATTTTTATCTTCCCTTTTTAGAACACCCGTTCTGTGATAAAATGATTAATGTGGTAAATAATTAAAACTGAACGAATTAGACCTCAATGAGGTGTTAATATGGAGTTGCTTGAAAAATTAAAAATTTTAGCTGATGCGGCCAAATATGATGTATCCTGTTCCTCCAGTGGAAGTAGGCGCAAAAATACAAAGGGCGGGATTGGAAACGCTGCCACCAGTGGGATTTGTCATAGCTGGTCCCAGGATGGAAGATGCATTTCACTATTAAAAATACTTCTTACCAATTATTGTGTCTTTAACTGTGCCTATTGTGTCAATCGAGTGTCAAACGACCTGCCAAGGGCTGCTTTCACACCAGATGAAGTTGTTGATTTAACTATTAATTTTTACAGACGAAATTATATAGAAGGGTTATTCTTGAGTTCGGCCATTTGGCAAAATCCTAATCATACTATGGAACTTCTACTGCAAACCGTAAAAAAACTAAGAGTGGAGCAACGTTTTAATGGATATATTCACTTGAAGGCCATACCCGGAGCAGATTGGAGATTGATAGCAGAGGCAGGAACCCTGGTTGACAGGATGAGCGTTAATATTGAACTGCCTTCCAGTGAGGGACTAAAATTGTTGGCACCACAAAAAAGAAAAGAAACCATTATGAAACCCATGGGCCTGATCGGGTCACAGATTTTGGAGTGCAGTGAGGAACAAAAACGGTCCAGGAAGGCTCCATCCTTTGTTCCTGCAGGCCAAAGCACTCAATTAATCATCGGCGCCACCCCGGATACAGATTTAAAGATAATCCAGCTTTCAGAAAACCTTTATCATCATTTTAATCTAAAAAGGGTTTATTACTCCGCCTACGTCCCTGTATCCAATGCACCTGTACTACCACAAATGGCCAGTCCACCTTTGAAGCGTGAAAATCGTTTATATCAAGCCGATTGGTTGCTTCGCTATTATGGATTTAAGGCACAGGAGCTTCTTTCCAATGATAATCCAAATTTTCATCTTGACCTTGACCCAAAATCTGATTGGGCCCTTCGTAACCTTCATTTATTCCCTGTGGAAGTTAACAAGGCAGATTACAACGTGATACTACGTGTACCGGGTATTGGAGTAAAATCAGCTAAAAAAATAATAATTGCACGAAAGTTTCACTCTCTAAGTTTTGAAGACTTGCAAAAAATTGGCGTGGTTTTAAAAAGGGCACGTTATTTTATTACCTGCAAAGGAAGGTATTATGGTGCAGTCCCCTTCAAAGAAGAGGCCATTAAAAACCATTTGATTCCTGCCCATAAAAAAGAACCTGCTTATACGCAGCTTTCCCTATTTTCGGAGCCTGCTTTCGGTTACCAGCTTGCGGATGCTCAAAGCAGTATTACGGGGGAAATATGATATGAATTATTTTCTCTATGATGGAAGTTTTGAGGGGTTATTAACAGCCATTTATGAAGCCTATTACCGTAGAGAAAGGCCAGATTATATTGTGGCCCAGGATGAATTTGAATCAGATTTATTTAGTAATACAATAACCATTACCAGCGACCAGGAAAAATCGGAAAGGGTTTACCGTGCCATCGAAGATAAAATATCCTATCTTACTTTACAGCATGTTTTCTATGTGCATTTATCTGACCTGCCAGAGAGGGGGACCCTCATTTATCATTACTTAAAACTGGGCTGGTGTGTAGGACCCAATGTAAACCATTACCTGGCTGAAGAGTGTGTAAGAAGAGTATTGGAAATCAGTCAAAAAGTGAGAGGTGAAAGACACCGCATGTTGGGGTTGATCCGCTTTGAAAGATTACAAGGAGATTTATACTATGCTGCCATGGAACCGGACCATAATATTGTTGGCTTGGTGGCACCTCACTTTGTTAAAAGACTGTCCGATCAAAATTGGCTAATTCATGATCTGAAAAGAAAATTAGCAGCGGTCTATAACAAAAAAGAATGGATGTTAACAAGCCTGGATGTTCCACAAACATTGATCTATGATGACAAGGAAAGCTATTATCAAGCATTATGGAAAAATTATTTTACCAGTACAGCTATTCAAGGCAGAATTAACCCAAGGCTACAAAAACAGTTCATGCCGGTCCGCTATTGGAAACATTTGGTGGAGAAGAAACCCCTTGATACATAAAGTAGAGATCTAATATACGTCATAATGCCTAGAAAACCGCACCTTTCGGTGCGGTTTTTATATTCTCATTCACGATCTATATGAAAATGATTATGATGAATCTTTAACTTATGTTTAATACCACATTCAGGACAGATTAAAACTTCACCGTCTTTATAACGAACTTCACCAATGTGCTTGTTACAACAGATAACCTCAATACCGATAAGGGATCCATCATTTTTCTGGTTTACCCGATAACCAGAATTAGGTTTTTGAGTTTCCATTGTTAATCAACCCCCTTGTGGTTACTTTATTACTTCTTCTTCATGATGTCTAAAAATCCTGCCTTTCGATGATATTGAATTGAGTTTTGGTAATAAAATTGAAAAATATACATTATTTTACCATTTCATTATTATTTTTTCATAAATAACCAATTAGCATTGATATTAGCCTAATAATTGATAAACTTTATAAATTTTAGTTTGAACAGTTCTTGATCATGAGAAAGACAAGTATCTTTGCCCCAACATGTAGATTAGCAATTTAATCTAGCTATATAGGCTCAATAATTATCAGATTAACTAATCTGCGAATAGCTTAAGCACTAAATTAATTTGAGTATTTTTTCTCATATAATTTTAGTCCTAATTGGGTATTTTGAGTTGCGAGGTGATTATCATCATGCAACTTATTTTTGATTCTAAGACCACACCAAAACAATACTATCAATGTGGTTATGAATATTCCTTTCCGAAGCCACATACTTGCTTACATCCAGATTGCAAAATCCCTGTACCTCCCAGGCCTCACGGATACTACATTCGCAATGTAATAACCCTTGGTTTTAATGGTCGCATCTTAATTCGTCGATATTATTGTAAGTATTGTGGCCATACTTTTTCCTATCTGCCGTCATTTTGCTTACCATACTTTCAGTATTCCTTGGTAACGATCTTCTTGGCTCTACTGTGGCATTATTTAAACCTAATTCCTCTTTTAAAAGTATTAACATCAAGGTTACAGTGGCAAAGACAACATCTGCAATTTTACCGCCGTAGATTTAAAGCTAACCTTAAATTTATCAAAGCAGTACTACGTCAAATGATGCCTCAGGTAATTCTTCCAAAGGAAGATGACATAAAAAAAGAAGCCCGAAAGGTGTTAATTATTGTGAAAACTGGATTCGGTCAAATCCAGGCCTTCTCCACAAGGTTTTTCACACAATCCAATAACACTTTTATGGCTTCTCGCAAATTAGCTTAACCTACTGAAAGTAGTTTTAAACTTAAATTTTGGTGGAGAAGGCAAAAACACAACTTTTGCGTAGGAAAGGCTATTGCTCGGTGGTATTATGCAGTTTGTGGGAGAAGTTTAACCGGTTAGACCTCCTCTGACAGTTAACACACAGGTGGAGGTGTATTTTGTTATGCTCACAGCCAAAGATAGGGAAAGTATTGCTCTTAAGAAATTTTCTTTGATTAGTCCAGTACTAAATGGCCAGGTTAAAAACCAAAAGGATTATTTCGAAACTATATGTGTTAAGCCCATTGATATGCCCTATTATGGATTCAGGATGTATTCCCCAAAAACTCTTATGTGTTGGTTAAGTGATTATCGTCGTGGGGGATTAGACTCATTAAAGCCAGGTTACCGATCGGATAAGGGTAAAAGCCGAAAGGTAAGCCTAGAGATTGCTGATGAAATTCGTAAGAAAAGAAGCCAAATGCCACGGATTACTAGCGCACTGCTCTATGAAGAGTTAGTTAAAGATAAAGTTATTCTTCCGGAAAAGTTGTCACGAGCGACTTTTTACCGTTTTCTGGTCGCTAATCCTGAACTGGCTGCAGGTAAAGATCCAGAAAACCCTGGTGAGAAGGAACTTAAACGTTTTTCTCACCAAAGAATTAATGAATTATGGCAAACTGATATTATGTTTGGTCCATATATTAGTATAGGTAAATCAAAGAAACAAGCCTACCTAATCGCATTTATCGATGATGCCTCCAGGTTGATAACACATGCACAATTCTTCTTTTTTCAAAACTTCGTAGCTCTTCGAGTAGCTTTGAAAGAGGCTGTTCTAAAACGAGGAATTCCCAAAATGATCTATACAGATAACGGAAAAGTTTATCGTAGTGATCAACTAAATATGCTTTGTGCTGGATTAGGTTGCTCGTTAATTCATACAGAACCTTTCACCCCTACGTCTAAGGGTAAAATTGAAAGGTTTTTTCATACTGTGAGGCAACGCTTTTTATCTAGATTAGACCCCACTAAATTAAAAAGTTTAGACCAACTAAATTTATATTTTTGGCAATGGCTGGAGGAAGATTATCAGCGCAAGACCCATAGTGCTTTAAATATGAGTCCATTAGATTTTTTTATGGCTCAAGTCCATAATATTAATTTTTTAGCCAACCCCCAATTATTAGAGGAGCATTTTTTATTGCTCGTTACCAGAAAAGTTAATCATGATGCGACCCTGTCTGTTGAATCTATTCTTTATGAAACGGAGCAAAGCTTAGCCAATTCACGACTAGAGGTACGGTACGACCCAGATTGGTTAGCTAATTCAAACCAACCAATTTTATTATACCGGGATGGTATGAAAGTTGGTGAGGCCAGACAAGTAAATTTTTTTGACAATGCTAGGGCTAAAAGAAAGGGTCGAGGTCGGCAATCTCAGTCATCACAGGAGTTACTGGAATCGGTTGAAACGTCGGAACAGAAAGCAACTCCTAGTATTTCTTATGCTCAAATTGATGACCAACTTAAACAATCGTCAAGAGAAGTAGGTGATCGCTAATGTTTACACAATTCTTTGGACTTAAGTTTAACCCTTTTTCTAAAGAAGTACCGGCGGACAAATTATTTATTAGCCAAGACTTATTGGAACTAGAATCGAGGTTAAAATATTTGCAAAGTACCCGTGGAATCGGGTTAGTTGCAGGTGAACCAGGTGCTGGCAAATCAACAGCTTTGAGAAAATTTGTTAATGAGTTAAACCCAGCTCTCTACAAGCATTGTTATTTTTCTTTGGCGACTGTTACTGTGTTGGAATTTTATCAGGGACTTGCCTTAGAACTTGGTGAGCAACCTAAACACAAAAAGGTAGCTATTTTCCGTCAAATTCAGGGCGCTATCAATTCTATGTACTATGAACGCCGGATTACGCCGGTAATTATCTTAGATGAAATACATTTAGCTTCAAACAAGTTGTTAGAGGATTTAAGGCTCATTTTTAACTTTAAAATGGACTCGCAAAATCCCTTTATTCTTGTCTTAGCAGGACAACCTTTAATTCGATCTAAGTTATCACTCAACATCAATAACCCACTAAGGCAACGTTTGGTAGTGAAACATATTATGCAGGGGTTAAAACCTGAAGAAATTAGAGATTATTGCACCAGCCGATTAAAGCAAGCAGGGTTAATCGAAGAGATTTTCACCGATTCAGCAATTGACGCTATCTATGCCACAACAAAAGGCTTACCACGGTTAATTAACAATTTAGTTACTAATTGTCTGCTTTACGCTTATTACAAAAAGTTAAGGCAAATTGATGAAGAGGTAGTTTACCAGGCCCAAAATGAACTTAATATTTGAACAGACTCAATCTTTGGAGACGCTGTGGTGGTTTTATCATCCCGGCGTTTTTTATATTCCTAGAGGAACGAATCTATTTTAATTTGATAAACAGACTGATTATTGCCATTACAATTTAATAATTTTTGATAGGACTATATAAAACAGAGAGTTTTTAATTTAAGAATCCTGGATGATTTAATTTGAGAATTGACACCAACAAACCGATACTGCCTTATCTCCTTTAATGACAACAGTTTGTCTTTATTAATAATTTAAACAGTAAAAAAAGTTGCTAATAGCAATCAATGGTGGTTGACAATAGCAACTAATGAAAGTATTCTATAATTAATGGAATATTTTATTAAAAAAGAACGACTAGGTATTTTTGCAAGGACAATTTACAGTTGGTTGATGATAAACAAAATAAGAAAGTTTAGATTAAACAAGGATTGGAGTGACATAATTGAGCATAGAAAAATCAGTAAAAGACATATTAAAAGATAAGGGGGGGGATTTCGACTTAGGTTTTGATACTTTTAAGATAGAAGATACGTTTGGTTTTATCATCAATAGATCAGCAATAGTCATTAGAAGACGGCTAGCAAAAATGCTGAAAGAGGCGGGGTATGACATTACGCCTGAAGAATTTTCCTTACTCAGCAGACTTTGGGAGGAGGATGGAATTCAACAAACAATACTGACAGAAAAAACATTAAAGGATAAGACTCGAGTGACACGTTTACTTAACAGCTTGATCAAAAAGTTCTATGTAAGTAAAAAGACTGATGAGGCCGATCGCAGAAACTATATTATTTATTTAACTGAAGAAGGTTATGCCATAAAAGCTGATATTGTTAAAATTTTTAAAAAAATAATGGAGAATGCTTCTGAAGACATTGATCAAGGCGAAATTAACGTGACTAAAAAAGTCCTTAGAAAGATATCCCAAAACCTAAATGATATTGATTAAGAAAGGAGGATTTCTCTGGTGAATTAATAGAAGCTCTGTATTATGGTTTAAAACAATATAAATCAGATTTTAGATAGATAAACTGGACTAAAGTAACCAGTGGAGAATTAGAACTATGGAAAGCCTAAAAAGCCTGCATAATTTTCCTTCTAACAATTCCTAATCAGGGCAGAAAGTATAACTATCTGACATAAATAAAGGCAAACTAAGGCCTAACCTGACTGTGACCTTTACCCTAAAGGTCACAGTTAGGCAGGTAAGTCAGCCAGATTTCTATAATAAGTAAAAGGGTATTACCCATAGTTTGCGTGATAATTATTATGATGAGCTTTGGGGGAATCGATATGAGTAGAGTTTTAAATGTTGGACTAGATATTGGCTCTACTACCGTTAAGATGGTTATTTTGGACAAGAATAATCATATTGTCTATAAAAAGTATGCAAGGCATTTTTCCGACATAAAAAATACGGTAATTTCTCTATTTGAAGATGCCAGATCAATTATGCAAAGAAATTTATTAACCGTAATGGTTACAGGTTCCGGTGGTTTTAATTTTTCGAAAAAATTACAAGTACCCTTTATTCAAGAAGTGATTGCCTGTGCCCATGCTATTAAAAATGTAATACCAAATACGGATTCAGCAATTGAACTGGGTGGTGAGGATGCCAAAGTTACCTATTTTGGTGAATCCATAGAGCAAAGAATGAATGGAACTTGTGCTGGGGGTACAGGAGCTTTTATTGATCAAATGGCAGCCTTGCTGCAGACAGATGCTTCAGGTCTAAATGAGTTAGCCAAGAACCATAAAAGTATTTACCCCATTGCTTCGAGATGTGGTGTATTTGCCAAAACGGATATTCAACCCTTATTGAATGAAGGAGCGGCTAAGGAGGATATTGCCGCATCTATCCTACAAGCTGTTGTCAATCAAACCATTGGTGGCTTGGCCCAGGGCAGACCCATTAGTGGTAAAGTTGCCTTTTTAGGCGGACCTTTACATTTTATGTCGGAACTAAGAAAACGTTTTATTGAAACACTAAAATTAGAGCATAATAATGTTATTTTCCCAAACAATTCTCATTTCTTTGTAGCTTTAGGGGCAGCGTTATCATCAAGAGAAGTACAGCCTCTCTCTTTTGAATGTTTACACGAAAAAGCTCCTATTATCTGGAAGAAGAACTATGATGAAGGTGAAAAATTAGAGCCTTTATTTGCCAACGATCAAGAGTATGAAGAATTTAAAGAAAGACATGCCAAAAACAAAATTAAAAAAGTAGACTTAGGGAGCTATGAAGGGAATGCTTTCCTGGGTATTGATGCCGGGTCTACCACTACCAAGGTTGCCCTAATTAGTGAAGAGGGAGGTTTATTATACTCCCACTACGGAAGCAATAATGGTAGTCCTTTAGAATCTACCATCGAAGCTTTAAAGTGTTTATATGAAAAGCTAAACCAAAATACAAAGATTGTTAACTCTGCGGTTACCGGTTATGGTGAACATTTGATCAAAGCTGCACTAAGGGTAGATATTGGAGAAATTGAAACTGTGGCCCATTATAAAGCAGCTGATTTTTTCTTACCTGGGACAGATTTTGTGTTGGACATTGGCGGACAGGATATGAAAAGTTTAGTAGTTCGTGATGGTGCCATTGATTCCATTATGCTAAATGAAGCCTGTTCTTCTGGGTGTGGGTCTTTTATCGAAACCTTTGCCAACTCATTAAATATGGATGTTAAGGATTTTGCTAGATTAGGGCTTCAGTCCTTAAATCCTGTGGACCTTGGAACCCGCTGTACGGTTTTCATGAACTCCAAAGTAAAACAAGCACAAAAAGAAGGAGCAGAGGTAAGTGATATTTCTGCTGGAATATCTCTTTCAGTTATTAAAAATGCTTTATTTAAGGTAATCAGATTAAGAAGTACTGAGGATTTGGGTAATAAAATAGTTGTTCAGGGAGGAACCTTTTACAACGATGCTGTGCTGCGTGCCTTAGAGAAAATCACTAATAGGGAAGTAGTTCGTCCGGATATTGCGGGTATTATGGGGGCCTTCGGAGCAGCTTTAATTGCCAAAGAACGCTTTGAAACTGGTTACCAAACAAGCCTTTTACAAGGAGACGAGCTCAATGACTTTAAAACTGAGACTTCTCTGAAACGTTGTGGTTTATGTGGTAATAACTGTTTAGTGACAATTAAACAATTTTCCAATGGACAGGAGTTTTATTCTGGCAACAGATGTGAAAGAGGTGCAGGCAAAGAAAAAGTTAAAAATAACACTCCAAACCTCTATGATTATAAATATAAAAGAGTATTTAGTTACAAACCCTTGTCAGTACAGGAAGCAACCAGAGGGACCATCGGGTTACCCAGGGTACTAAATATGTATGAAGATTTCCCATTCTGGTTTACTTTCTTTACCCAGTTGGGTTATCGTGTAATTCTTTCGGGCCGGTCAACCAAAAGAATATATGAACTAGGCATGGAGACGATTCCTTCAGAATCAGTGTGCTATCCGGCCAAGCTGGTACATGGTCACATTGCAGATCTCGTAAACAAAGGAATAAAGAAAATATTTTATCCCTGTATACCCTATAACATTCAAGAGGATCAAGAAGCCGACAATCGATATAATTGTCCTATTGTTACCTCTTACCCGGAAACCATTAATGCTAATATGGGTGTTCTTAGAAACAATAATGTTACTTTTTATCATCCGTTTTTACCCATTGATTTGCCCAATCGCATGGTTAACCGATTGGTTGAAGAATTGGCAGACGAAGGGATAGCTAAGGCTGAGCTAGCCGGAGCTGTTAAAAGGGCTTATGCGGAACTGGACAGATATAAGGAAGAGGTAAGAAAAAAGGGTGAAGAAACTCTTACCTATATTAATGAACATAATATAAAGGGTATTGTGCTTGCGGGCAGACCCTATCACATAGATCCGGAAATTAATCATGGCATACCAGAGATGCTAAAGTCCTATGGCTTTGCTGTTTTACCAGAAGATGCAATTAGGCATTTGGTTAAGACTGAAAGACCCTTGCGTGTTGTAGACCAATGGGTATACCATTCAAGAATGTATGCTGCTGCCACTTATGTTGCACAGCAAAAAAACCTGGAATTGATTCAACTGAATTCCTTCGGCTGTGGCTTAGATGCTGTTACCACAGATCAGGTAAAAGAAATTTTAGAATCCTATGGGAAGATTTATACGGTGCTAAAGATTGATGAAATAAGCAATCTGGGAGCTGCACGAATACGAGTACGCTCACTGGTTGCCGCCATCAAGGAACGGGACAAGAAGGGTTTTATACCGAAAAAACTATTTACCTACCCCGGTAGAGTTATATTCACTAAGGAAATGAAGCAAACCCATACAATCTTGGCACCCCAGATGTCACCCATCCATTTCCAATTTTTAAAGATTGGATTTGAAAAAGCAGGGTATAATATTGAAATTCTTCCCTCAGTGGATAAGTTGGCCATTGATGAAGGATTAAGATACGTACATAACGATGCCTGTTATCCAACCATTATCATAGTTGGTCAGTTAATGAGGGCCTTAAAATCTGGTAAATATGATTTAAACAACACCTCTATTATTATGGCACAAACAGGTGGCGGCTGCCGTGCCACCAACTATATTGCCATTATTCGAAAGGCATTAAGAGATGCAGGGATGGAACAGGTGCCGGTTATTTCCCTTTCATCCGGCTTGGAGAAAAATCCCGGATTTAAGGTGACCTTGCCCATCTTCCATAACATGATGATGGGGTTAGTCTATGGTGACCTTCTAATGAGAGTATTATATAGGGTACGACCCTATGAGAAGGTTCCAGGTTCCGCCAATAGATTATACCACTATTGGGTAGAGCGGTGTCTGCAAGACCTAAAAGTTGGTGGCAGAAAAGAGTTTAAAGAAAATATCTATAGAATTGTTAAGGATTTTGACTGCCTGGAAATTCATGAGGATTTAGTAAAACCAAGGGTAGGAGTAGTAGGAGAAATATTAGTTAAGTTTCACCCCACTGCAAATAATAATATTGTTGAATTGTTAGAAGCGGAAGGCGCAGAGGCTGTGGTGCCGGATCTAATTGATTTCTTTTTATATTGTTCTTTCGATAATAAGATTAAATATCAACTACTGTCCGGAACCCTTTGGAAAATGATTTCCGGCATGATTTCTGTAAAAACCATTGAGTCCTATAGGACAGATATGAAAAAGGCTTTACATGATAGTAAACGGTTTGAAGCACCGAAAGCAATTGAAGAGATTGCTCAATATGCAGCAAAACACCTATCATTGGGAAACCAAACCGGAGAGGGCTGGTTTTTAACGGGAGAAATGGTTGAACTTATTCAAAGTGGAGTAAACAATGTTGTTTGTTTACAACCCTTTGCCTGTTTACCAAACCATATAACAGGAAAAGGTATGATTAAAGAACTAAGAAGAGCCTATCCTACAGCCAATATTGCACCAATAGACTATGATCCAGGGGCTAGTGAAGTTAATCAACTAAATCGAATCAAACTTATGCTTTCTGTGGCAATGGAAGCTGTAAAAAAACGTGCTGGTTCCTAAAAATATTTTAGCCAGAAAGAAAATGATTGTTTAAGCTAGTATCCTTTAAAACTCCTGGGCTTTAAAAATATAGTGCTAAAAAAACTTATGTCTTTAATTTTAGGCAAATTAATTTTAAAATAACTCAATACAATACTTGGTGCTAATTTAGTAATATTCCAGCAACAAACCTCTTGATTTATTTCAAAAAAGTAGTATAATTTATAAATGTCGCATGAATGCGGCAGGTTCAAAGTACAGTGAGTAGTCGCTGTTTCGTTTTAAACGGAGCAGAGGAAAGTCGAGACACGCACACTTGTTGAGAAGCCAATAGGCACCGACAAGTGTAAGATGGTGCCCGGTGCAAGCCGGGGCAGGGCGACCTGACGACGGTGAAAGTAACTCTCGGAGTTATCAGTAGCCATAAAGTGCCACAGAAACGATGTCACCGGGTGACCGGTGAGTGCAAGGGTAAACTCCACCAGCGTGCAACCCAAATAGGCAGGGACATTTGTCACCTGCGGGTAGGGGCACCTCGCTTGGCGAGGAAGGGGAATTCTTCTCCTTAGATAGATGACTACTAAAACAGAATCTCGCTTATGGCTGTAGCTTTGGACTAATAATAACCAACAAAATAGTAAGTAAAAGTTTAAAAGATGGACTTGCACAGTTCGGCAAACTATGCTAAAATCTATTTTGTCGGAAAGAGATGGGGGCGTGGCGCAGCTGGGAGCGCGCTTGAATGGCATTCAAGAGGTCAGGGGTTCGATCCCCCTCGTCTCCACCAGTAAAAAAGGATTTCAGGATTTTTCCTGAAATCCTTTTTTTACTTAAGTCTTAAGGAGCATTGGTGATATACTTTGAACTTATAACTTATTAGAAGTCCTGGCTATTTAAAATAGAAAATTGCATATGGAAATGGGTGCTTTACCTTGAGTGGGTAAAGCTTAAAAGGGAAGCCGGTGCAAGTCCGGCGCGGTCCTCGCCACTGTAACGGGTAGGGACTCCACATAATGTCACTGGGAAATACTCCTGGGAAGACGTGGAGTACCGATGATCCAAAGTCAGGAGACCTGCCCATTTTAAATTACCACAATGCCTACGGGTGTATAGGGAGGTGGTTTCCTCTTGATTGTACTGTCTTTGTCGGTACCGCCATGATGATAACCTGGCTTGTTTGTGGCCAGGCTTTTTGTTTCTAAGTTAATCATCTAAGGAGGATTTTGTATACAAATGGCGAATAAACCTAATAATTTTAAAATAATTACTTTTCCTACAGATTTATATAGGAAACAACAGGAAAAGTACCGTGAGCATAGCGGGGAGGAAGAGAGGTTGCGGGTGGTACTGGCGGAAGACGAGCCTATTATCCGTATGGATATCCGGCGGATGCTAGAGGACATGGGGCACCAAGTGGTGGGAGAATGTCGGGATGGGGACGAGGCTATACGGTTAACCAAAGAATACCGTCCAGATGTGGTCCTTATGGATATCAAGATGCCCAGGATGGAAGGATTAGCGGCTACCCAGGTAATTTTTGAAAAAATGATGGCCCCGGTGGTGCTGTTAACATCCTTTAGTGATGCTGAGACAGTGCAGGAGGCCATGGACAGCGGTGCCTTTGGCTACTTGGTTAAGCCAGTCGATGGAAAAAGGCTGCGTACAACCTTAAAAGTTGCCCGCCAGCGTTTTGTAGAAATGAGAAAGCTAAGAACAGAGGTAGACAGGCTGTCGGAAGCGAATGAAGATCGAATTATTATCTCCCGGAGCAAACTCCTACTGCAAAAAAAGCTTGGTTGTACTGAGGATGAAGCCTTCAAAATTATTCGCAAAACAAGCATGAATCGACATTGTCGTATGGGTGAAGTGGCCAGAGAAATCCTAAGAAAAAATATCTAAATTTTTTGTCGAACAAGAAGGAAAAAGAAGACTATCCATAGAATATTCTTAATTAAATAACAGTTTGTAAGAGTTAGCTACAATAGAATAGCTGTTTTTTAGACAGAAAGGCAATGAAGCCCTATTCGGCCGAACGAAAAAAATATCGTGCGGTTGGTAGGGTTTTGTTTTTTTACAAAGGAGAATCATCATGGAAGTTGATAAAAAAGCAAGGATAATCCAAGAATACGTACCGGGAAAACAGGTGACTCTGTCACACATTATTGCCCACCCGATACAGGATTTGTATCGAAAATTGGGTGTTGAGCCCGCAGGAGCCATTGGTATTCTAACCTTAACTCCTGGTGAGACAGCCATTATCGCAGCTGATATAGCCACCAAGGCGGCGGATGTAGCTATAGGGTTCCTAGACCGGTTTACCGGTTCAGTGGTGGTTACCGGAGATGTGGCAGCCGTAGATTCAGCGTTGAAAGAAGTTAACGATGTGCTTAATCGGAATTTAGGTTATACTGCTGCTATGATAACCCGTTCCTAGGTTGGGGGTTGGATAGAATGAGTAAGATTATGGTGGTGGGCGCTGTAGGCGCTGGCAAGAGCACTATTTTGGCGGCCCTGCGGGGGAATGTGAAAGATGTAAAAAAAACTCAGGTTATAGAGTTTGGCGCACAGACTGTGGATACCCCTGGGGAATATATTGAGAATCCTCGTTTTTACCGGGCCCTTTTATCCACCGCTCTACAGGTGGACTATGTATTGTTTGTTCAGGATGCTACCAGTGATAGATCCGTTTTCCCCCCAGGCATAGGGCAATTGTTTCCTGGTTACTCCGTGGGAATTATCACTAAAGTGGATCATCCTGAAGCAAATGTGGAGAGGGCTAAAGGGCTGTTGCATCACCTGGCGCTTAAAGGAAAGGGAGAAGTATTTGAAGTTTCTGCCCTCGCTGGTGACGGATTGGAAGAGTTAAAGCAACGTTTGGAACTGTAGCATACTGGAAGTTGGGTGGGTGCTAAGATGGCTGCAGAAGCAAGGGAACTTCAACAGAGTTTAGTTAGCTTGTGCTTAGAAGAATGTAACTTGTTAGAAGATGATATTCTGATTCTAGAGAAAATAAGCACTAATTTGCAATATTTTGCAGACCTAGCTGTGGCCGATGTATTTATTGACGTCCTTACTAGGAACCAAGAACGTGCTTTGGTGGTAGCCAACGCCAAGCCTACCACGGCTCCTTCTCTATACCGGGGCAGTGTGGTGGGGGCCTATGCTCTGCAATGTAACGAACCGGCAGTTTTCCAAGTCTTTGAGACTGGTGAGACCGTGTTAAACATGAAAGGCTTAAGTCAGGAAGGGGTACCCATTCTACAGAGGGTGACACCCATTCGAAATGTGGGGGGCAAAATCATTGCTGTACTGATCATGGAAAGAGATAATTCCTTCCAAGTGAAGCAGCAGCAAACCATGAAATTTCTCTCAGAAACGACTCAGAAGCTTACTGATACGCTCTTGAATATTACCCGCGTGGGAGAGGTGTTACCGACACTGATCCATGATGCACTATTTATTGTGGCTGAGGGGAAAATTTCCTATGCCAACAGAGTGGCCACCGAGTTAACCAAGGATCTAATCAATGGTATTGAGCCAGTGGGCCTGATGGTGAAACAACTTATTTCTCAGGTGCCCGAACTGAGTGTGGTGTTTAGTACGGACTCGGATGCCGAGGAAGTGCAACTCCTTAAAAATACCTTTTTGGTGAGAGCATTACCGATCCTAGATACCGCAGAGGTTCGGGGCAGGGTATATTTACTAAGGGACATTACTGAATTACGCAAGAAAGAGAAACAGTTGATTGCTAAATCCACCGTAATTAAAGAAATTCATCATAGGGTTAAAAATAATTTGCAAACCATAGCAAGTCTGATGAGGCTACAGATGAGGCGAGTGCAAAGTGAGGAAGCCAGAATTGCTTTTCAGGAAAGTATCAATCGCATCCGCTGTATTGCTCTAGTTCATGATATTTTCTCCCGGGAATCCCCGGAGATGATTGAACTAAGGGAGTGCATCCAACGGATAGGCCAAATACTCATAGAGAATATGGTATCCTCGGAGCAACAAATTCAGTTGGAGATAGCGGGGGATGAAGTCTATATTCCATCAGAACAAGCCACTTCAACTGCCATTGTTATTAATGAAATTCTACAAAACTCCATAAAATATGCATTTATAGGTAATATAATCGGTAACATAGTTGTTAGTGTAACTGATCAGGGGAATCGGTTAAGTGTAACCATCCAAGACAACGGAAAGGGTTTCCCACCAGAGTTTGATATTAAAAAGAATGCAAATTTGGGGCTTCAGATTACCTATGCTTTGGTTACCGAGAGCTTAGGTGGGAACATTGCCATGTATAACAAGGATGGTGCAGTGGTTGAAATAGACTTCCCGAAATGGGGGGCTGAGGATGATGCATTCGCTACGGATTGTGTTGGCGGATGATGAGTTTCTAACCCGTATGGATTTAAAAGAAATGCTGGCAGGGCTGGGTCATCAGGTGGTGGCAGAGGCCAGAAATGGTCCTATGGCATTGGAGCTTGTAGAAAAATTACGGCCGGACATGGCTATATTGGATATTAAGATGCCTAAAATGGATGGTATTAAAGTGGCCAAACTTATTGCCGGTCAGAAACTTTGTGCAGTTCTGATGTTATCTGCCTATAGTGAAGAAGAATTAATATTAAGAGCTATGGATGCCGGGGTAACGGGATATATTACCAAGCCGGTTATCGAAAAGGAACTGGAGCCTGCCTTGCGGATTGCTTGGGCTCGTTATCAAGACTTAATCAGGCTAAAGGACAAAAAAGTTGCCTTAAAGGAAACCCTGACACAAGATATTCAGGGGGCCAGGTCTCGCAACAACAATGGGGCGAGGCTTAAAAAATAAAATAGCTGGGGCAAAGAGGTCCTTAAGGTGCGGAGGATTATTTATCCATCGTGCTTTAAGGCCTTTTGTTTTTTAGGGGGTGTAAAAAAAGGTAAGTAAAACGACCCGGAAAAACCAAAAATAAATAGAAGGAGGTAACTGAATGAGTGACAAGAGTTGTAATGTACAGGCTCAGGAAGGGCAACAGTTAAAAAAGGTTGCAGGTCCTTTACTGCTATGGGGTCTTGGCGTAGGATATGTAATCTCCGGTGACTATTTCGGATGGAACTTTGGTTTAGCTGCCGGCGGCTTTTGGGGATTATTCGCTGCTACCATTTTAATGGCTATTATGTATACCAGTATGTGTTTGACCATTGCTGAGTTGTCCACTGCTATTCCTTTTTCCGGTGGAGCCTATGCCTTTGCCAGGCGGGCCATGGGACCCTGGGGTGGTTACTTGGCCGGTATTGGGGTTGTATTGGAGTATGTTCTGGCTCCGGCGGTAATTGTTAACGGTATTGCTGGTTATGTACACGTGTTGTTCCCCGATGTTGCTCAGTGGATGCTAGTAATCGGTTTCTTTGCAGTATTTCTAATTATGAATACCCTGGGTGCTAAAACTACTTTGAACTTTGAACTAGTGGTTACCGCCATTGCGGTGGTGGGTCTAGGCATATTTGCCTACCTAGCCATTCCACACTTTGATGCCAGCAAACTGACCAATATTGCGCCCACGGAGGGTAATTCCAAAGTCTTACCCTTTGGATTAGTTGGTATTTGGGCAGCTATTCCCTATGCCATCTGGTTGTTCCTGGCCATTGAAGGACTTCCTCTGGTATCCGAGGAGTGTAAAGATCCTGCTAAGGATATGCCTAAGGGACTTATTTCTTCCATTTCAACACTGGTTATCACCGCCTTTTTGGTACTTTTCCTGGCTGCCGGTAATGGCGGAGCAGACGCCATGAGTACATCCGCCAGTCCATTGCCCGAAGCTCTGGCTGGAGCGCTGGGGCAGGCTCACTGGTCTATGAAAGGCTTGGCACTGATTGGTTTGGCAGGGCTGATTGCCAGCTTTAACGGCATTATTTTTGGCTACGGCCGGGCCATTTTCTCTCTGTCCCGTGCTGGTTACCTGCCAAGATTTTTATCTGCTGTTCACCCCCGTTTCCATACACCTTATGTGGCTTTGCTGGTAGGTGGTGCAGTGGGTATTGTCGGTGCTATTTTGGGTAACGGTGATGTTTTGATTCAAATTGCCGTGTTTGGTGCGGTAATTTCCTACATCATGATGATGCTTTCAGCCATTGTTTTGCGGAAAAAGGAGCCTAATATGCCTAGGCCATATAAAGTGCCCCTATACCCCTTAACTCCTTATGCTGCACTGATACTGGCCATTATTGCACTTTTCGCCGGGTTCTTCTACGCGCCCAAGGTCATTCTTTGGACTGCTCTGGTTTACGCCATCTTCGTAGCGTACTTTGCTTTCTATAGCAGACATCACCTGGTAGCGAAAGCTCCTGAAGAAGAGTTTGAATTACTGAGAAAAGCCGAAGAAGAATTAGGTTAGTCGGGTATGTCCTGCTCGTTAGCGAATTGGTTAACGAGCAAACATCCCTTTATAAAATAAGAAAATAAGGGGGGACAAGGATAGCGATTATGAAGCTTAAAACCAAGTTATTTGGCCAGGTCTTTTCCTTCCGAGATGTTCGTGAGGTAATGGCCAAAGCAAATGAAGAAAAATCTGGAGATATTTTGGCCGGCATAGCCGCTAGCTCAGCGGCTGAACGGGTGGCTGCTAAGATTGTTTTAAGTGAGCTTACCTTGGAAGATATCTTCAACAATCCGGCAGTTCCCTATGAAGAAGACGAAGTAACCCGAATTATTTATGATAACCTGAATCGATCCATTTATAGTGAGATTAAGGGCTGGACCGTGGCCCAATTAAGGGAATTTATTTTAAAAAATGAGACTGGGCCCAGTTGTATCCGTCGTGTTAGCCGGGGCCTCACCAGTGAGATGGTGGCGGCGGTGGCTAAGTTAATGAGCAATTTAGATTTAATTTACGGGGCCAAAAAGATCCAGGTTACAGCCCATTGTAATACCACCATCGGGGAGAAAGGTTGTTTAGCGGTGCGCCTGCAGCCTAATCACCCTACCGACAGCCCCGAAGGAATTTTAAGCTCCCTGCGGGAGGGTCTGTCCTACGGCATCGGGGATGCCTTAATAGGTCTTAACCCGGTGGAAGATACGGTGCCCATTACCACTCGTTCCCTGGAAACGATGTATAACTTTGCCCAGGAATGGGAGATTCCTACCCAGGTGTGTGTACTGGCTCACGTAACGACGCAAATGAAGGCCATCGAGAAGGGAGCTCCGGGGGATCTGATCTTCCAGAGTTTGGCTGGCACCCAGGCTGGTAATGAGGCCTTCGGAATTAGTAATGACATCTTAAAAGAAGCCCAGGAAGTGGCCCTTAAATATGGGAGATCCACAGGACCCAATGTAATGTATTTTGAAACTGGTCAGGGTTCGGAACTGTCCTCAGACGCACACCATGGCGTAGACCAAGTAACCCTGGAGGCCCGCTGCTACGGTCTGGCCAAGCAGTTCAACCCTTTCCTGGTTAACACAGTTGTTGGCTTTATTGGGCCGGAATACCTGTATGACGCCAAACAGGTTACCCGGGCCGGTCTGGAAGATCACTTTATGGGCAAACTAACCGGGATTCCCATGGGGGTGGATGCCTGCTACACCAACCACATGAAGGCGGACCAGAACGACATTGAAAACCTGGCTGTACTGCTCACCTCAGCAGGAATCAACTACTTCATGGGGATTCCCATGGGGGATGATGTAATGTTGAATTACCAATGCACCAGTTTCCATGATATTGCTGCCCTAAGACAAACTGTAAATCTAAGGCCCTTACCCGCCTTTGAAAAATGGATGGAGAAAATGGGTCTGTTGAAAAATGGTTACCTTACGAGCAAGGCCGGGGATCCTTCCGTCTTTACCGGCAGGGGGGGTGTAAACCGTGATTGAGGAACAAATTCGGCAGATTGTACAGGCGGTTATCAGCCAAATGACGGGCGACGAAGCTGATAAACCACAAAGAGGGGATGCCAAGACAGAGCCTAAGGCACCGGATATTTCAGTAGAGAAAAGTACACCGCCCTGTTGCGGGTCAATCTTAGAGGATGTAGCAGATGAAGATTTAGAAGATCTATCTGCGATTGATTTGCAGAAAGAAATCTTAATACCTAATCCCGCTGACCCGGCTGCCCTGGCATATTTTAAACAAAGTACTCCTGCCAGAATCGGGGTGTGGCGTTGTGGTGCCCGTCCCCTAACAAGGACTCTGCTCCGTTTTCGGGCAGACCACGCTACCGCCCAGGATGCAGTTTTTAAGGAAGTTGATGAGGAAGTTTTAAATAAGTTTGACTTAGTTCGGGTACAAACCAAGATTACGGACAAGGATCAATATTTGACACGGCCAGATTTAGGCAGACAATTGTTGGATGAAGATCTACAAAAGATTTTGCAAAACTGTCCCAAGAATCCCCAAGTACAGATTGTAATAGCCGATGGTTTAAGTTCCAGGGCTGTGGAAGCCAACCTGGAGGATATTTTGCCCTCCCTGAAGCAAGGGTTGGCAGCCCAAAATCTAAAGACTGGCAAGGATATCTTTGTCAAGTTTGGCCGGGTAGATGTAATGGACCAAATCGGGAAGGCTTTAGATGCTGAAGTGGTGGTGCTGCTAGTGGGCGAACGCCCGGGTTTGGGTACCTCTGAGAGCATGAGTGCCTATATGGTCTACAAACCTGGCCCCCAAACTGTGGTGGCCGACCACACGGTGGTATCCAATATTCATAAGGGTGGTACACCGCCGGCCGAGGCGGGAGCCCATTTGGCCACCGTGGTAAGGAAAATATACGATGCTAAGCTCAGTGGAGTGAAGCTCACCCTGCAATAGGCTTAAAGGGGGAGAATTCAGGTGGAGGATAGGAACACCAAAAAACTACTGAGTGTTGGTATCGATGTAGGTACCACCACCACCCAGTTAGTGGTTAGTCGCATCTTGGTCTGCAATATAGCGCCAGGCTCGGCAGTACCCCGCATGGCCATAACCGGCAAGGAAATACTTTACCGCAGCGGGATTCACTTTACCCCACTGTTGAACAGGGAAATTATTGATGCCCAGGGAGTTACGCAAATTATTGCTCGGGAATATCATCAGGCAGGGATTTCGCCAGAGCAGGTGGACACTGGTGCGGTGATCATAACTGGCGAAACGGCTAAAAAGGAAAATGCCAGGAGCATCTCGGAGTCCCTGGCCGGCTATGCTGGCAACTTTGTAGTGGCCACAGCGGGCCCCCAACTGGAATCCATCATTGCTGGGCGGGGAGCTGGGGCCGCAGCCCTCTCGTCGGAATTGCACCGGGTGGTGTTAAATATTGACGTAGGCGGCGGCACTGCGAACTTAGCAGTTTTTGAAGAAGGTCAACCGATTGATGCCACTTGCATCAATATAGGAGGGCGTCTGGTAGAACTGGAAACTGGGGGAGACCGGATCCGCTATGTGGCACCAGCGGCCAGAGTAGTCCTTGAAGAATGTGGCATAAAGGCGGAGGTAGGGGAAAGACTCTCACTGCAAGAAATTCGGACTATAAGTAAAGCCATGGCCCAAGCTGTTAAGAACTTGCTGCTGCCAGGTCCGTTGCCATCCATTAGCCAGCGTATTATGATGGGACCGTCCTTAAGGTTGGATTACCCTATTCATATTGTGACCATCTCCGGTGGGGTAGCAGACTTCGTTTACACCGGTCAAGAAATTTGGCAATTACAAGAGGGAAGTAGGTTTGGTGATATCGGTCCCTTTTTAGGGGCAGCCTTGGGCGAGGCCCTCCTGGGCGAGCAGTGGAAGTTGCTTCAGCCTAGGGAGACCATTCGGGCTACTGTTATCGGTGCCGGGGCCCATACACTGAATTTAAGCGGTAGTACCATCAAAGTGGCAC
This sequence comes from Desulforamulus reducens MI-1, assembly GCF_000016165.1. Taxonomy (GTDB): domain Bacteria; phylum Bacillota; class Desulfotomaculia; order Desulfotomaculales; family Desulfotomaculaceae; genus Desulfotomaculum; species Desulfotomaculum reducens. The sequence goes on from NC_009253.1 coordinate 1,389,999, forward strand.
AGGAGTTACTTCCCATACGCAATGTGCCGGTTATTAAACCCTTTGCCAGAGATATTCCCCTTAACCCGGAGGAATTAGCCGGAGGGATGTCCCTGCGACTGGCACCTTACTGGTCAGCCGGTTACAAAGAACCGGTGGCCATTGCCCTCGGGGGGTTGAAAGGAGCAAAGTTTCGGCAAATCCAAGAGGTGGCTACTACAGTCGCTGGGGTGACCAGAGATTATGTAGCAGCGGGACAGCCCCTGATACTGATAATGGAAGAGGATTGTGGCAAAGTGATGGGACAATCCTTAGCGTCCATTATGGGAACCCAGGCGGGAATCATATGTCTGGACCAACTTTATACCTCAGACGGAGATTATATCGATATCGGGGAAGCTATCATGGATGGTACCGTAGTGCCGGTTATTATTAAGACCCTGGTATTTGAAAGTAACCAACTACAGTGACAGATGAGAACATTTGTAAGAGGGGAGGTTAAAAAAATGGTGTTGCAACCCATAAAGGCAGATATATTGGCTGTTAAAATGATTCCCAATGTATCACCTGACCTGGCCAAGAGTTTACAATTAAATCCGGATCAGCGTAGTGTCGGTATGCTTACTTGTACCATTGATGATGCTGGTTATACTGCCATCGATGAAGCCACCAAGAAAGCACTGGTGGAAGTGGTTTATGCTAAGTCCTTTTATGCAGGTGCTGCCCACGCCTCAGGACCCCTGTCTGGAGAATTTATCGGTATCATTGCTGGACCCAGTCCGGCCGAGGTAAGGAGTGGCCTGGAAGCGGCTATCACTATGCTGGAGGAAGAGGCATTTTTTTATACTGCCGATGAGGAAGGTAAGATTGCCTTTTACCCCCATGTAATATCCAGAACTGGCAGTTACTTGTCAAGTTTAGCAGGTATTACCGAGGGAGAGCCTCTGGCCTACCTGATTGCGCCACCCATTGAATCAATTTTTGCAGTGGATGCGGCTTTAAAAGCTGCGGATGTTGAGATGAAACAATGGTTTGGACCACCTAGCGAGACCAACTTTGGCGGGGCACTCCTGACCGGCACACAGAGCGCCTGTACCGCTGCTGCAGAGGCATTTAAGGAGGCGGTACTCTCTGTGGCCCGTCAGCCAAGGGAATTCTAATAGATTTAATTTCTAATTAAATAAATAGCTAAAAATATTAGGAGGTAATGACTAATGAGTAATACAAACGCACTGGGTATGATTGAAACCAAGGGTTTAATCGGTGCTATCGAAGCTGCTGACGCTATGGTAAAGGCTGCTAACGTTTATCTGATTGGCAAGGTTCATGTTGGCGGTGGTTTGGTAACCGTGATGGTAAGAGGCGATGTGGGTGCTGTTAAAGCTGCCACCGATGCAGGTGCAGCGGCTGCTCAGCGGGTTGGCGAACTGATTTCCGTCCATGTCATTCCCAGACCCCATGGTGATGTCGAACTGGTATTGCCAATGAATGAAAAGCAATAGTCTATCATGAAGAAGCTCTAGTTGAGGAGGGTTGATAGATGAGAGTTTTTACAGAGTTAGAACTAAGGGATCAGTACTTTAAAAATCCCTTTGCTACTTTTCACCTTCCTCCCAACTGCAGGCTGACCCCGGCGGCAACTCAGTTTCTCAATGAAAGAAAAATTAAGGTGGTGACGGGGGAAAACCCCTCCCCCGCCCCATCTTTTACTGACAAACAGGTTGAATGCAAGGGAACAGCCAGAGAAAAGGGATATCTGCTGCCAAATGGACAGTTTAGCGAAAAAAAGCCGGAACATATGACCCAATTAAAGGGCAAAAATCTGGTGGACAAACGACACCCTGTGATTCGATTAAGGGGTAAACTAGATTCCTTCCAGGCCCTGGCCATTGATACCATCATTGACTTGCAGACCTTTGGTTATGGTCAGATGGCTAAAGAGCTGGAAGAGGTATTAACTCTGGCTAGGGCGGTGTTACGGGCTGAAGTAACCGGCGAAGAACTGCCCGAGCCTGGTTTTGCGGGGCTAACCTCCAACGAAATTCGAGAAATTTCTCATCACCCCGATAAACACCTAGGAGTCAAACATTTTTTACCTTCACCTGCCCATGGGAAGATAATGGCGCGGCTGAACCTGTTGCGTACCTCAATTAGGGAAACAGAATTAGTGGCGGCAGATGGTTTTGTTCGGGAGAATGGTGAAACCGAACGTAAAGATATCATGGAAACCCTAAATCGGATGAGTAGCATGATTTATATTATGATGTGCAAATTGTTAGCAGGAAAATCAAACGGGGGTGAAACCCTTTGATTTTAGGTAAGGTGGTTAGCAGCGTTTGGGCTACCCGTAAAGAAACTTCCCTGACTGGGGTTAAGTTTATGATTGTGGAGATATTGGAAACCTTGAGCGATCTGGAAGATAGCGATAAGATAGACAGGCGTAAGAAACGTAAAGTAGTTGTAGCTGCTGACCTAGTAGGGGCCGGTATTGGAGAGAAGGTGCTGGTCAGCCGCGGCAGCTCAGCTCGACAAATCGAGGGGCTCCAGGAAACGCCCGTCGATATGGCCATTATAGGAATCATTGACGAAGAAAGATAGGAAGCGGGGTGATGGGGTTTGTCAGGCGATGTGGTGCGGGCAATCCATGATGCAGGCGTGGTAGGCGCCGGTGGAGCCGGCTTTCCCACCCATGTAAAAACTTCGGCGAAGGTTGACTGTGTAATCATTAACGGAGCAGAGTGCGAACCCCTACTGCGGGTAGATCAGCAGTTAATGAGAGACATGCCCCGGAATCTTTTAAAGGGCTTGTCCATGTTGCTGGACGCGGTGGGTGCCAAACGAGGCGTCATTGCACTTAAGAAAAAGTATACCGTCGCCATCGAACAGCTTTCTTCCTGTATAACTGACCCAAGGATAGAGATATTTAAGCTGGATGATTTTTATCCTGCCGGAGACGAACAGGTTATGGTTCGGGAAGTAACCGGCAAATCGATACCTGAGGCGGGCATACCTCTGCAGGTAGATTGTATTGTTAGTAATGTGGAAACCGTTTTGAATGTGGCTGCCTCCCTGGAAGGGCAACCTGTGACAGATACCTGGTTGACCGTAACAGGTCGAGTAACGGAACCCTTTACCTGTCAGGCACCAATTGGTACCTCCAAGCGGGAAATTCTGGCCCAGGCTGGAGTTCAAAAGCAAGAAGGATTGGCCCTGATCGAAGGGGGGCCGATGATGGGCAAGTTGGTGGAAGATTGGGATACCCCGGTGACCAAAACCACCAAGGGTTTAATTGTTGTGCCGGAGGATCATCCCTTGGTTACAGCCAGAAAAGCTCCTCTGGAGGTTTATTTGCGGCAGGCTCGCTCGGTTTGTATGGGTTGTGCCCGCTGCACCGAGATGTGCCCCCGGAATTTATTGGGACATAACTTACAGCCTCACCTGATCATGCGGGCCATGGCCTATGGCAAGGCAGATTCTCAGGCTATTAAATCCTCTTTGCTTTGCTGCGAGTGTGGAGTTTGCGAGTATGCTTGTCCTATGAGATTATCCCCCAGATGGGTGAACACCAGTCTGAAAGGCCAACTTGTGGCAGCAGGTATTCGCTATCAGGGTGACGGCACAGAACCAGAAGCTGCCAAGAGCAGGGATGAGCGAAAGATTCCGGTTAAGCGTCTTATTTCTCGATTGGCTCTTAAGGAATATGACAAACCTGCTCCGGTAAAAGAATTGGCCAATAAGCCTAAGAAGGTAACCATCCTGCTACGGCAACATATTGGTGTTCCCTGCCAACCAGTGGTAGAGGTGGGGGACTTGGTGGAGCGTGGCCAATTAATTGGTGAAATTCCCGAAGGCAAGCTGGGGGCTCGGGTGCATGCCAGCATTGATGGGGTTGTACTTGAGCAAAACGTAGCTCAAGTGGTTATCCAGGCACTAGACTAGAGGGGGTACTAAAGTGCGTTCCATAGGTATGGTAGAATTCAACAGCATTGGCCGGGGCATAGAGGCTGCGGATTTTATGGCGAAAGCGGCCCAAGTTGAATTGACAGTTTGTAATACCGTATGCCCCGGTAAGTATATTGTTTTGGTTAGTGGAGACGTAGCAGCGGTACAGAGTTCTGTACAGGCCGGTGTCGAACGGGGTAAGGAAACAGTTGTGGACCAATTTATTCTGCCCAACGTACATCCCTCAGTTTTTCCGGCCATTAACTGCACCAGCGGTGTAGATTCTCTACAGGCCCTGGGCATTATTGAGACCTATACCATCGCCTCCTTGATTGTAGCGGCAGACGCGGCAGCCAAGGCAGCGGAAGTGGAATTAATTGAAATAAGAACGGGTATAGGGATTGGCGGCAAGTCCTTTGTGACTCTGACCGGCGATGTGGGTGCAGTCAAGGCGGCTGTGGAAAGCGGTGTTGCGTCAACCGCGGAAAGTGGATTACTGGTCAGCCAGATCGTAATCCCTTCTCCCAGCAAGCTCTTGTATCCCTATATTATTTAAAATAGGGTTTTAGGAGATGAATAAATGAAAGAATTGATAACTGCCGCTGAAATAAAAAATCATGCCCTCAGGGGGAAGCAACAACTTCTGGTTGGGCCGGCTAGTATTGTAACCCCGGCCGCCAAAGATTCAGCCAGAGACCTTGGTGTGGAACTGGTTTATTCGCTGGATAAGCCAACTGCCGAGTACCAACAACATCTCACCCAGTCTGTTTGTGAACCAGTTGTGGAAAGTAAAGGGACGGAAGACTTAGTTTCTTTGGTGGCCCAAAACATAGGGGATCAGTCGGTGAGCCCTGAATTAGTGGGGTGGATCGTCAAAGAAGTCATTGCTGCCTTAAAGGGAACAAATCTCCCTACAGGTCCGGTGACAGAGAAAGATAAGAGCGGTTTACGACTGGTACGGGGCGAAACCGTGATTTGCGAACCCTTTTCTACCGGCAATCCCAGGGATCGTGTGTTTCTGAAAGATTTACTACCCTTGGAAGATAGTCCTAACATGGCAGCTGGCATGATGAAAATGGAAAATTCTGCCTTCGAATGGGAATTAAAATACGATGAGTATGATTACGTTATTGAGGGTGAACTGGAGATTATTGTGGACGGCACAAGCTACCTGGGTAAACCCGGGGACGTTTTCTTTATTCCTAAGGGAACCAAAATTGTGTTTAGTAGCCCTGGTACGGTAAAGTTTCTTTATGTAACCTACCCTGCCAATTGGCAAGATCAGGTATAAGGAGAATTCTGTAGGAGATAGGAGTGACAGAAATGCTAGACTTCGACCTCAGTTCGATACAAGAGGCCAGGGATTTGGCCCGTAAGGCTAAAGAAGCTCAAAAAATCTTTGCTAAATTTAGCCAGGAAGAGGTTGACAGAGTTGTTAAAGCCATGGTGGATGCGGCTCTGGCCAATGCAGAATGGCTGGCCAGAATGGCAGTGGACGAAACAAAGTTTGGCGTATTTGAAGATAAAGTAACCAAAAATCGTTTTGCCTCCGAAGGTGTATATAACTACATCAAGGATATGAAGACGGTTGGCATTATTAATGAGGACAAAGAGAAGCGGGTTGTTGAGATTGCCGCTCCTGTGGGTGTGGTCATGGGAATTATACCTTCCACCAACCCAACTTCCACCACCATATATAAATCAATTATCTCCCTGAAGTCCAGAAACGCCATTGTCTTTTCGCCACACCCTTCCGCTTCACGTTGTATTTTTGCGGCTGCCCAAATCATGCACAAAGCCGCGGTGGAGGCAGGGGCACCCGCCGGAATTATTGGTTGTCTATCTAAAAATACCATTGCTGCCACCAATGAATTAATGAAACATGATGACATCGCTGTTATTTTGGCCACGGGCGGTTCTGCTATGGTAAAGGCAGCCTATAGTTCCGGTAAACCGGCCTATGGCGTGGGCCCTGGCAACGTACCTTGTTTTATTGAGAAGTCTGCGGATATTCAATACGCAGTTCGATGCGTCATGGCCAGTAAGACCTTTGACAACGGGACCATTTGTGCTTCGGAACAAGCCATTGTAGTAGAAGAGTGTATGAAAGATAAGGTTGTGGCTGAACTAAAAGCCCAGGGCGGCTATTTCATGACCCCGGAAGAGATTAGTAAAGTAGCCAAGTTTCTATTTACCCCCAAGGGTATGAATGCGGCTTTAGTTGGTAAAAGCGCCAAGTTCATCGCCGAAAAGGTAGGAATTAACATTCCTGAGGGCACTAAAGTATTAATTGGCGAGCAGACAGGTGTGGGCAAAGACTATCCGCTGGGCCGTGAGAAGCTGACTGCTGTGCTAGCCTTTTACTGTGAGAAGGATTGGCACGCTGCCTGTGAACGGTGCATTCAACTTCTTGAATATGAAGGCATTGGTCATAGCCTGGCGATTCATTCTAATAACGATGAAATTATCCGTGAATTTGCTTTACACAAACCTGTATTTAGAATACTTGTCAACACACCCTCTACCCTAGGTGGTATCGGTTATACCACCGGGATAGCACCAGCCCTGACTTTGGGCTGCGGTACTTGGGGCGGCAGCAGTACTTCTGACAATGTAACTCCCAGACACCTGATCAATATTAAACGTCTGGCATATCCCATCCGGGAATATGAAAAGGTGTCCCAGGCGGAAAAGATCGTAAAGGAAGAATGTGCGGATCAAGTTTCACTGGAGGACATCGCCCAAATTGTGCAAAAGGTGCTGGCACAGTTGAAATAGGGTAGGTGATGACAGTGGATAAAAGTGCGCTAATCAATTTAATCACCAAGCTGGTCCTGGAGGAAATAAAAAAATCTGGCCGGAGTCAGGGAAAAAGCAACGCAAGTGAACTTCCAAAGTCTCTGACCAATATTGATAAAGATAAACTAATACCCGTTGGTATTTCCAATCGGCATGTGCATCTTTCTCAGGAACATGTGGAAATTCTTTTTGGCTCTGGTGCCAAATTGACAAAATTCAAAGATTTGTCTCAACCCGGTCAGTATGCTTGTCAAGAGATGTTGACCCTGGTAGGACCTAAGGGAGTGCTGGAAAAGGTAAGGGTATTGGGGCCCACCAGAAAGCAAACCCAGGTGGAGGTAGCCCTTTCGGACTGTTTTAAGCTGGGTATTAAAGCCCCCATCCGAGATTCAGGAGATGTTAAGGGTTCCGCCAGTCTAACCCTAGTGGGGCCGCAGGGTTCCATAACAATTTCAGAGGGAACCATCATTGCCAGTCGCCACATTCATATGCATACCAGTGAAGCGGCTTGGTTAAGCCTGAGAGACGGCCAAAGGGTGTCAGTGCGGGCCCACGGACCTCGCAGTGTCACCTATGCTGAGGTGCTGGTACGGGTCAGTGACCAATTCAACCTGGAGATGCACGTTGACATGGATGAGGCCAATGCTGTGGGCCTGAAAAACGGCGATTTAGTTGAACTACTGGGGTAGTAGTTTCTGAGGAAAAGGCCGTACTCACAGGATAGAGTACGGCTTTAGCCGATTACATACGATGTAGTTATCAACTCTCAGTCATCAGCCAGCGGAAAGGCTGATGACTGAGAGTTGATTGCTTATAAAACTGTCTTTATCAGCATGACAGTATTAATAAAGAGAGGGAATAACCCGATATTACCAGTTTAAAACCCTTGAATAACGTCAGTTTATTTGTTATCATACAGCTACGGTATTTAAAGAATATTTCCTGCTTTGTGCGTTACTTGATGATTTTTAAACCCACAGTGCATTTTCGGGAATTGGCCTTAAGCTGCGTATACCAGGCCGCATGGATACATAGCGGAAGGTAGAAACATTTTAGCCGATACCCACCTGCGAGAAGCGGGTATTTTAAAAACGTTAAGCTGACGGCAAAGCGGGTTAACATGCAAAAAAACCTCCGGAATTTTCCTGGGGGTTTTTTTATAATTATTTTTAGTCTGGCAGTAAAATCTTTGTTTATACATAATCATAAAGACTTCATCTAAGATGAATTTTCCTGCATATGCTATGACAAAATAAAGATGTTCAATTATTATAAGATATATTTTATAAGGAGAGGTTTCCGTGGCACATAATAGTGAATCCGCAATTAAAGCAGCCCTGTTGGCAAATGGGGTAATTGCCTTAATGAAGCTGGTGGGAGCAATACTAAGTGGAAGTGCATCGATGATGGCTGAATTTAAACACTCGGTGGGTGATTGGGCTAACGGTTTCTTTCTTTTAATAGGAATACGACAGTCCCAACGACCCATTGATGACCGATACCAGTTTGGGCATGGCAAAAGACTCTTTTTTTGGAGTTTTGTGGCCAGCCTAGGGATGCTTTTTATCGGAGGTGCTCTCTCCATCTATGGCGGCATTCAAAAGATCATTCATCCCGAGCATTTGGAATACATTTCTTTAAACTTGATTATTATTGTAGTTAGTATTTTATTTGAGATTTACTCAATGACTATGGCTATTAAAGCAATCATGCATGAAGTGGGTGAACCCGCCAGGGGCATGGGAATGTATTTTAAGGTTATTCCAGCATTAACTAAAGCCACTCCGGCCACGCGGTTTATTTTTCTTGAAGACTCTGCGGCTTTAATAGGTCTCATTATTGCAGGGTTGGCTATTATTCTCTCCGTTGTAACAGGAAATGTTTTATTTGATGGTATGGCATCTATTATTATTGGAGTTATCCTACTTCTAATAGGACTGGCTACTGCAAAGGAGAATGTCGCTGCAATTTTAGGTGAGTCTGCAGACCCGGAGTTGGTTCAGGAGATGGGAAACTATGTATTGACACTGGATGGTGTTAAGGATGTTCATAGTGTACGTTCTATGTCCATTGGGGCCAACAGTTACTTAGTAGAATTGATTATTGAAGCAAACGAACAAATCTGCCTGTTCGAGTGTGATAAAATTAATCAAAAAGTAAGGGATCAGGTTGGAGAAAAATACCCGGAGTTTGGGCAGGTAATTGTTAGCATCATAAGTGATAATAAAGTAAAGGATTGGCAAATCAGTAGGCCTGAGAACATCTAAAATAATAGATTTTTCACCAATAAAAGCATAGATACTTCGCCCGGTGACCAAGCTAAAGTTAGCTAAAATTCCGGGGAGGTTTATATGAGAAAAAGAAGAGTGGAACGAGCCGTGGTTTCAATAACAAGAGATCCTATGGAAGGACAGGCTGTTTGTCGTGCTATTGAAATGCTACCCCTAAAGGAAATATTTAAAACCGGCGATACGGTAGTCATTACTCCCAATTGGGTAAACACACGAGCTCCCCAAACAGGGACTGTGGTGGGTCCAGAAACCTTACGGGAGCTAATAAAATTTATTAAGGGGCAAAATCCTGGTAGGCTTGTGGTGGCCTGTGGTTCGGGCGGGGCTCCCACTCCCCAGGTGCTTGAACAAACGGGTTATAAAGAAGTATTGCAACAAGAACAGGCGGAGTTTGTGGATACTAACTATGGACCCTATGTAGAATTGGAACTGAATCATCCCTATCCACCCTCTACACCGATTAATAAACTAATAATGGAAGCCGATGTGCTAATATCTTTTACACAGATAAAACAACACGAAGAGGCCACTGTATCACTGGGCATCAAAAATATAGCCCTATCTTGGCCCCCGGCAGAGATTCATGGCTGGCCAAAGACGCAAAGGGGTATACACGAACGTTTACATGGCTTTATTGCTGCCATGGCAGAGAAAATTCCCATAGACCTTACAATCCTTAGTGGTAATAAAGGAATGATCGGTACAGGTCCCTCTAAGGGTAAGCCTGTTGATTCAGATATTGTCATTGCCGGTACAGATCCTGTGGCCACCGATGTGGTTGGAGCTAGATTACTGGGGTTTATGCCCCAGGCTGTACAGTATCTGTATGACTTGGCTCTCAGAGGAGTGGGAGAAGGTGATTTAAAGAAAGTTCAGTTAAAGGGCGTTCCCTTATATGAAGCAGAAGAAGCATTTAGTTCTGCAGCCTATGGTCATCCGGTGGTGGTGGACCAGGGAAGACTAAAACCCTTTCAATTAAAATAAATTTGCTAAATATGGTGATTTACTGTACCTAACAATCCCTCTATGTTAACATGGGGATGATTGGAGGGATTAGACATGATTTTGGTAAGTGCTTGTCTGGCGGGGGTACAATGTAGATATAATGGAAAAGATAACTTTGTGGCATCTATTGCCGAATTAGTTAAGCAAGGCAAGGCTATTCCGGTTTGTCCGGAAGAATTAGGTGGTTTGCCCACACCCAGGGAACCAGTGGATATTGAAAAAGGAAATGGCTTTGATATTCTTAAGGGGAAAGGTCGTTTACTGACAGAAAGCGGCACAGAGGTAACGGAACAGTTTCTGCAGGGTGCAGAAAAAGTATTACAAATAGCCCGTGAGCAAGGTGTAAAAATGGCAGTTTTAAAGGAACGGAGTCCATCCTGCGGCAGCAACAGAATTTATAACCGAATATCCAATTGTATGGGTGATGTTAAAAGGGAACTGGTGCAAGGGATGGGAGTAACTGCAGCTATTTTAAAAAATGATAAAATTACGGTACTATCCGAGGAACAATTAGACCAGAATACCCTTAACCGAATTTTACAAGATCAGTAAAAAGGATTTTCAATGATACCTCTCTTCATTAGGGGAATAATAGCATTAAGCTTATCCCGAAGGAGATGAGAGAATGTCAAAATTTCAAGACAAGGAATTGCAGAAAGACATACAGGCAATCATAGACAGAACAAATGGACTCAAGGATTATGGTATTAAGGTACAGGTCCAAAAGGGCGAAGTTCACCTCATGGGCTTAGTGGATACCTTACATGAAAGAAGACAATTGCATGAATTGGTTTCTCGGGTTTCAGGTATAAAGAGTATTGAAAATGGCGTTACCATTAGTACCGATGGCCAAATCAATGATGGTGAAGTCACTGCAGAAGTTTACGAAGAACTTGAGAACAATGGTGTAAATCTAAAGCATATCGGTGCAGAAAGTATCGGTGGGACCGTCTACCTCCGGGGCCGCTCCAATAATCAGGAAGAAATTAACAATGCAATTGAAGCAGCCACCAGGGCAAGAGGTGTTCGAGATGTGATTAGTCAAGTTGACAGGGAAGAGATCTTTAGGGATAAGGATGTGGAGGAAATGTCCTTAAAAGAAATATTCCATAGTCAGGTTAATAATGACCGTGAAGAGGAAAATTATAAAGACGGTTTATCCTAGAAATTATCTGAAGGAATCCCAATGGGGTTCCTTCTTTTATGTAGTAACAAAAGTCCCCACCCGGTGGGGTGGGGGCGTATTTAGTCACGGTTAATATTATGTTTCATATCTCTTACACCTGTTTTGTAGCCCATCCCCATCTTAACACTCTTTTGGGTACCATGTTGGTGGACACTATTTAACTGGGCTTTTTGAGATTTTATTTCCCGTGGTTGTGTATGACCAACCGGCCGGTGCAGATAATACTCGATTTCAGGAAGTTCATGTTTTACACCTTTTTTATACTCATCAATTATTGACAACTTATATCACCTCCCTATTTAAATTTATTTTGCCCAATTATTAAGGACTAATGATGTTATTTTCTGTTGGCTGAAAAAAAGGGAAGTGCTAAGATAAGTTAATACGCTAAATTCAAAGGTGAAATTTTATGATTAATAAATTTAGAAATCAATTGATGGTTTTAATAGGCGTTTTATTATTACTTCCAGTGCTCATCATTGGTGCTATGCTATATATGGTAAATCATACGAAACCCATGGTTTTAGATGAGCAGAGACAGTTATTGTCCCTGGCAGTGGAAGAACTTAGTCAAACCATTCCCTCGAATGTTTCCGAACTTATGAGAAAACAATCCGTCATAAAGAAAAACCGGACAGAGCAAATTAAAGGACTGAACAGGGAACTGGCCGGCGCAGTAATGAAAGTGTTTCAAAAATATCAAGGAATTGAGTTAGGATATTATTCCCCAGAAATGAAAGCTATACTGGTGCAAATGGGTCAGGATAGCCACCTTCCCTATATGGATTTTAAGGATCTTTTTCTGGATGTATCTGAAGATACCCTGTGGTCTGAACAAGCTCAATGGAAGGATGCCTTTGATAAAGTACTATGGGCCAAAAAACCTCTGGAGATTGTTTTAGGCCCCCCTGGTAATCAAAAACTGGTTATCTTTTCACCAATTATAGTGGGAGATCATGTTGAGGCAGTTATTTGGGCCGGGGAAAGACTAGGTGGTATTAATAAAGAAATTTTGCAGGCAGAGAGTTTTGCCTACACAGTCATTTTCTTTGGCTTTATGTTAGGACTTTGCAGTACATTCTTCCTTCTGAAAAATTATCTTGATACCGTAGCAAATATAAAAACAGGTGTACAAAGATTAGAAAATGATCTTACTTATGTAATACCCCCCACCATGGGTGAACTGGGCGAAATATCCATAGCCATTAATAATTTGGCAGCAAGATTAGTTAATGCTCAAAATTATAATGAAATTATTATGGCCAGTATTGATGCGGGTATTGTGGCTGTGGACATGGAGGGTAAAATTGTCAGTGTAAATTCAACAGCCAGAAAGATATTTCGGCTGGAAGAAGATGTATTGGGGAAACATTTCCACAAGGTTTTTTCAAATAATCAAGACCTTATTAATTTGTTAACCAATTGTTTAAAAGGTCAAGAAACAAAAGAGTATATTACTAAACATTCTAGCCCACAAGAACTTCAACTAATGGCCAACACCTCCATATTATTTGACCCCCATAAAAAAGTAGTGGGAGCAATTTTAAGTTGCCGTGATGTTACTGCCCGTATGCGTCTGGAAGAACAAATGAGACGGCAGGAAAGGTTGGCTGCTTTGGGGAAACTTGTAACAGGTGTTGCCCATGAAATTAAGAATCCACTAACATCAATCAGTGGATATATTCAATTCTGGTTAAAAAGCAAGTCTCCTACCACCAAGTCTTTAAACACAATTTATCGTGAAGTAAGAAGGTTGGACTCCATTGTTAATAAACTTCTTTTTTTCAGCAGACCCACCCATGCAGTGATGTCAAAGGTTTCCCTAAATGAATTTGTTGACAGAGTTTTAAATTTTTTTAAGGAAACACATGCAGATAATATTTGTTTTACAATTTGTTGCGAGGAGAATTTACCAAAGGTATATATTGATCCGGATCAGGTGGAGCAAGTACTTATGAATATTATTTACAATGGTGTTCAGGCGATGCCCGAAGGTGGCGAAATATCTGTGGAGACGGGTTCTAGTAAAAGTGATACTATGATTTATGTTGAAATTCGAGATACTGGTTTTGGGATAGAGAATGAATTATTAGAGAAGATATTTGATCCTTTCTTTACAACCCGTGCCAAAGGCACTGGGCTGGGCTTAACCATTGCTGATGAAATCATTCGGTCCCATGGTGGAAGAATTGAGATCAAAAGTCAAGTGGGAGTGGGTACTATTGTTCGTGTCCTATTCCCCATAGACAGTTAATAAACAAGGGACAGTCCTTTAGGGGGTGACGGTAAATGGTCAAAAAGCGGGTTCTCGTAGTGGATGATGAAGAAAGTGTAAGACAGTTTCTGTATGACGTTTTGACAGAGGAAAAATACCAAGTGGCTACTGCAGCAAATGGCCTTCAGTGTCAGGATAAATTAATGCAATTCAAGCCGGATGTCCTTATTACAGATATACGAATGCCTGAAAAAGATGGTTTTGGCTTGTTGGAACAGATCAAATCAGCCGGTTTAAATATACCTGTTATTCTAATGACAGCCTTTGGTACCACGGAAGTGGCGATAAAAGCGATGAAGCTGGGGGCCTTTGATTATATTGTTAAGCCCTTTGATTTAGATGAGTTTCTAGATCTTATCCAACGGGCAGTGGCCCAATCAGATACGGTGGCTACGTTTCCCCAGGCTCAAGAACCAGCAAGTTCTACTGGCATTAATATAATCGGGAATTCTCCTAGTATGCGGAACGTGTATAAAGATATTGGGCGGGTAGCTGACAGTAACGCCACTGTTTTAATACAGGGAGAGAGCGGTACAGGGAAGGAATTGGTGGCCAGAGCCATCCACTATAATAGTTCACGACGGAATAACCCCTTTATCAAAGTAAATTGTGCAAACTTACCTGATAGTCTACTGGAAAGTGAGCTATTCGGTTATGAAAAAGGAGCTTTTACCGGGGCCAGCTCTTTAAAGGTAGGGAGATTTGAGTTAGCCCATGAGGGTACTATTTTTTTTGATGAAATTGGTGAGATTAGTCTTGCAACTCAGGCAAAACTACTTAGAGCAATTCAGGAAAAGGAATTTGACCGGGTAGGCGGTACAAAAACCATCAAGGTTAATGTTCGTATTCTGGCTGCCACCAATCGAAAACTCAAGCAAAGTGTTAGAGAAGGAGAGTTTCGAGAGGATTTGTTTTTTCGGTTAAACGTAGTGAATATTGAAATACCTCCTTTGCGTGACAGAAAGGAAGATATTCCCTTACTAATTGCTCACTTTCTTGCCAAATATAACAAGGAATTTAACAAGGAAATTAAGGGTTTTTCAAAAGAAGCCATTAAATTATTAATTGGCTATGATTGGCCAGGCAATGTTCGGGAACTGGAAAATGTTGTTGAAAGATCAATCATTATGGCTAGGGGAGCGATCATTGTTCCGGAGGATATCCAACTGGGGGCAACGGTTTCACAACAACCCACTGAATTAGAAATCCTTGATGAAAATTTATCCCTAAAACAAATTATTTCGGATGTTGAGCGGAAGGTTATTTTAAAAGCACTGGAAGAGAATAATTGGTGCCGTACCACTGTTGCAAAGGTTTTAAAAATCAACAGAAGATCCCTGTATGCAAAAATGAAAGAGCTAGGCATTGAAGAAAATGGGTAAAAATTGCCCAGGTTGTGTATAATTTACTCACGTTTGTCATCACCTGATGGGGTAGTAACGATAAAGAAACGGCTATTACAGTCGTTTCTTTTATTTATTTAGAGATCAATTTTTGGCATTAAATTTGCTAAGTAATAGATTAAATGCTTTAAGAGGGGCTGAGATGGATGGAACATATTTTTTTCTCAGGATCATTTATATTTTTGTTCATTGGCATGCTTGGTGGCATTCTTTATCCGGTCTTGGGGAATGCAGGAATTTATATGATTGTTCCACTTTTAATGTTGCTGACCGGTTTGCCGGCGGACATGGCAGTACCCATTGGTTTGGCTCATTTTGCTGCACTCATTATCCCTGCGGCAGTTGGCCATTGGCAGACGGGAAATCTTGATTACAAACTGTTGCTACTGATTATGATAGGATTCATTCCTGGCTTGTTCTTAGCCGAAAGAATACAATTAAACCTTTATGTATTTATACCTTATCTTATTCTTCTGGTGGGAGCGATCATCTACAAAATTCGCCCCTTTGCTTTACTTCCAAAGCCCAACAATCATTTTAGGAAAATAACACTGCGTGTTATTAATCAATTGCCTGGCAAGACATTCTTAACTTTTAGTGGTATTAAGGTATCTTTCATTGTACCCATTATTGTGGGAGGGTTACTATCCTTTACAGGTAAATTATTTGGCCCAATTGCAGCCCTTCTACTTTGTCCTATACTGATAATTTGTCTTGATATTCCGGTTATGGTTGCTGTTGCAACTTCAACAGTTTGTAATTTTATTGGTATGTTATCCTTTGCCATGTGGAATGATTTTTTGATGATACCATTGAACCTGAAAATATTACTTTGGTTGTTCCTGGGTTCTTCCATCACTGTATTGGTACTTTCTTCTGTGATAAAAAAGAAACTTTATCCGGTTCCAGTGGCTGCGTTACTTGTTCTAATTACATCCTTTACCCTTTGGACTCTTATGTTAGGCCAGCCCGGCCATCAAGTTCTTATCCAGCAGTTCAGCTTTCCCAGTAATCTTCTTGGCTGGTTTGGGGGTGTTCAGGGATGAGAGGGATTGTTGTAATGATGCTGGTTTCAATATTGTTCCCGGTGCATGCCCTGGCTTCCACTATTACTTGCCAGCTTTCCCGTAATGAGTGCGAGGTTGGTTTGGACCCGGCCAAAGAGAAAATAGTTGTTTTTGGTGAGGGACCAGAGGATGCACCTATCATCATAAAATTACAAGGTCCTAAACGACCGGTATTAGTAAGTCTTTATAAGGATCAATCCTTTATCAAATTTAATGAAATAGAAGTTCAGGGACTTCCTGGATATTACCAAATATTAACCTCTATCCCTATTGATAAGATAGATTCAGAGTTGTGGTATCAGCTAGGGGTATCATCTGGTTACGAACAGCTTAAGACAGATGCATGGATAAGAATGCGTCAGAATGCCGAAGATTCCTATAGCAAGCACCAACAGGACTATATAAACCTTGCCCTACAACAAAAGGAGAATGATCATCTCTATGCAATTAGGCAAGGAGTTGTGGAGAGGAATGGCAGAGAGTACCGGGTAGAAATCCCTCTGATTGCCGGTATGCCCATAGGTCAAATAAAAGTTACAACCATGACGGTGATGGATAATGAAATCCTTTATTCACAACCTCAACTTTTAAACATTAAACCAGCGTCCTTACTGTCCTTAGGTTCCCAAGAAGTGTCGATATCAGCCATGCTAGTTATTACTTTGTTTATGGTACCCATCATTCTTCTTACGGTGGCACAGATACTTGAGTTTATTGAGCAGAAAAGAGAACAAGAAAGAAGGGCACAGCTGCTGAAACAGATTTGGCAATAAATAACCCGCATTGCCAGGCAATGCGGGTTATAGGGTATATTGTTATATATTTTTTATCTGGTTAGACCAAACTTTTTTGCAGCCTCTGTTAGACCATCTCGATGGTCCGGATGGGCAATGGCAATGAGTGATTCCGCCCTTTGACGGTAGGTTTTTCCTCTTAATCGGGCAAAACCATACTCCGTGACAACATAATCAACGTCATTTTTGCTGAGACTTACTACGGAACCACTCTCTAAGACGGGTACTATTTTTGTTCTTCCCTTAAGAGTGGAATGAAGTACGACAATGCTTTTCCCATTGTCAGCATTCATGGCACCCCGTGCAAAATCAACCTGCTCTCCGGTTCCGGAATATAATTTAGGGCCTATTGGTTCAGAAGCGCACTGACCTAAAAGATCTATTTCTTCCACGGAGTTGATTGCTACCATATTATTATTTTTTGCAATGACCATGGGGTCATTTGTATAAGAAACGGAATGAAATTCAAATAAAGGATTATTATTTATGAATTGATATAAACGTTTGGTACCCACAGCGGAACTGCAGATAATTTTACCTAGGTGTAATTTTTTACGCCGATTCGTTATGGCGCCACATTCTACTAAGTCCACTATGGAATCTGTAATAAAGTGACTATGAATACCCAACCCTTTTTTAACAGAGAGACACTGAGCAACAGAATTGGCTAAGGAGCCCAGTCCAAGTTGTATTGTTGAGCCATCCTCCACGATCTGACATACATAGTCCCCAATTTTAGAATCATTTTTACTAAGGGTTGGTTTGGGAACTTCTAAAAGAGGGGAACTGTCCTCTACAATCATATCAGCCTGGGATACATGAATAAAGCTGTAACCCATGGTTCTAGGCATATTGGGGTTAACCAATAAGATTACCTTCTTAGCGCAACCAGCTGCGGCTATGGTGTAATCAACAGAAACACCAAAGCTGAAATAGCCATGTTCATCCATAGGAGAAACCGTACCCATAAAAACGTCGACTTCCATGTCCCGGATAAACTGTGGATACTCATATAAATAGCCGGGCATGACGCCGGCCCGCCCTTCTTTTACCCCTCTTTTTACTACACTACTTGTTAACCAAGAAACATGGCGAAAATGTTTTTCCATGCCAGGTTTTAGGTAACTGGCCTCGCGTAGAGGCAGCATTTGGTGAATTCTGACGTCCTTTAATTCTCCCTTCCGATTTGCCAGGCTTTCCATTAACAATTCTGGCTCGGCAGCACCGGGCGGTACTACTATATTATCCCCAGAAGAAATAACGGCTACAGCTTCCTTTGCTGAAATACGTTTTTCTTCATACATTTTGAGCAACTTATCAGAGTCTTCAAATAACGGACCCGCTTTAAACCATACCAAAAACAATCACCTCCAGAGTGCAACTTTAAGTGAATTATATCACTTTTAATCAGCTAATGAAAGAAAGATGTTGTCATATTTTAAAGAAATTACAAAGGGAAAAATTAAAAATCTTGCAATAAGATTTGTGTATTATATAAAAGGATGCTAGTAAAAATATTGTGGAATTCTTATAAATCTTGATATCATTAAATAGATATGCTAGCATGGCTGTGAAAAGAGGCATAGGTTAGGGTTTTGATTCATCTTGTTCTAAGAAAAATAAGTGATAATAGTCACAAAGTTGTCACTACAAAAGGTCTAATCATACTTATGAAATCTTAACTCGATTAATTAGGTTGTCATTACAATTAAAATTATTAAGAGGGGAGTTTTACATGATTGACGCTTTGAATGAGTATATGATCGCAATATACCAGCTTCATAAAGCGCAATACGGATTAATTGTGGTAACGGTAATGTCTATTGTGGGTGTTTCGGTAGGGCTCTTTACAGAAATTGTGCTAAGAATGCTGGGAATTAAAGGAGAGTAGAGAACGGAGGTGCTGCTTTGCTACATTTGCCGATTGCCAATGCAGATGTTAATGGATGGGCCTTGTTATTTCTGGGCTTTTTTGTTGGGGTACTGGGGGGCTTCTTCGGAATTGGCGGGGCTTTTATCGTAACGCCTGCCCTTAATATACTTGGCTTTCCAATGGTCTTTGCCATTGGGACCGATATTGCCCATATTTTTGGCAAGTCCATAGTAGCGACATTTAAGCACTTAATGCTAAGACATGTGGACATTAAGCTTGGTCTAATTATGGGTCTACTGGGTATGTATGGTGTTTCCTTAGGAAAAAAATCGGTTTTATATTTGGAGAAAATTGGTCAAATAGGACCCATCGTGAGGCTAGTATACATTGTTCTGCTCTTTGCATTAGGTTTTTTTATGATAAAGGAATATCTCTTTTATTCCCGTCTGTCCGAGCAGCAACAAATAGAGGCAGAGGCAAAAAGGTCAAAACTTGCTAACTGGATACAAAACCTTAGAATCGGGCCCTTTATAAGTTTTCCCACCTCAAATGTATATGGTATTTCCCTCTGGGTTGTTGTTTTCTTAAGTGTTACCAGTGGATTTATATCAGGCTTTCTTGGTGTGGGAGGGGGGTTTGTTAGAGTTCCTATGCTTATTTATTTTCTTGGTCTTCCTACTGTAATGGCAGTGGGTACGGACTTGCTTGCTATCTTAATTACCAATTCCTGGGGGGCGTATATCTATGCCCTGGCAGGCAAGGTGGAAATTATGGGTGCTATCGTTATGTTAGTTGGAGCGGCCATAGGAGCACAAATTGGTTCGGTTGCCACTGCCTACATTAAAGGAATGAAAATAAGGCTTTACTTTAGCATAACTCTAATGCTGGCCGGAACAGCTGTTATTTTTAAACAGTTGCTGATGCCCACCCTGGCAGCCTATTTGATGCTAAGCACTGCGGCAATACTCAGCGGTGTTATTATTTTTATGTTGGTTCAATCGGTAAAGGCCAAGGGAATTAAACAAGATAATATAAACCAATATCACAGGATTTAGTAAATATGTTTTGAAATTAACCCTTAAAAAAAGATAGAAAAACACCACACGTATTTATGTGGTGTAAACTTTACTTATCCATAACAAATTTTTCAAAGCAGTAATTTTAAAGCATTATTTATTCTCATTGCTAATATTGGCTTGTTCCAGCAAGCGGAAGAAGAGACTTAAAATCATAGCCACCACCGTTGCCAGCCCCATTCCTTTTAGGCTAACAGCACCCAATTGAATTTGAGCACCACTAACTCCGATGATCATGACAATGGACGTTAATATTAAGTTTGATGCTTTACTATAATCAACCTTGGCTTCTACAAGCATACGGATACCAGATGCAGCGATTACACCAAAAAGCAGTAGGGATACACCACCCATAACTGGTGTGGGTATACTTTGAATGGCAGCGGATAATTTTCCTACGAAAGAAAGAATGATAGCAAGAATGGCGGCCCCGCCAATAACCCAAGTACTGTAAACCTTGGTCAGGGCCATAACCCCAATGTTTTCGCCATAGGTGGTGTTGGGGGTGGATCCAAAGAAACCGGAAAGCATGGTAGAAATACCGTTGCCCAGTAATGAACGGTGCAATCCAGGATCCTTTGATAAATCACGACTGACAATGTTACTGGTTACAAAGAGGTGGCCAACATGTTCTACGATAACAACCAGAGCCGCTGGAATAATAATGATAATTGCATTTAAATCAAAGGTAGGGCGGTAGAAAGTAGGAACTGCAAACCAACTGGCCTGTGCAATGGCCTCGGTGCTTACCAGGCCCATAAAGATAGACAGAACGTAACCAGAGATGACACCCACTAGGATCGGGATAATGGCTAAGAAACCTCGGAACACAATATTGCCTAAAATAGTTACGCCCAAAGTAAACATGGATACGGTAATCACCTTTGGATCCGCAACATATTTAGTTGGGTCAGCAGCAGCCAAGCCGGCCATCTGGGCAGCAACAGGTGCCAATTCTAAACCAATGACTGCAACAATAGCACCCATGGCAGCAGGTGGGAAGACAACATCAATCCATTTTGTGCCCACAGCCCCAATTAACAAGGCAACTGCGGAGAAAATCAAGCCTACTACGATAAATCCGCCAAGGGCAGCGCTATAATCATACTTACTAAGTACTGCAATTACCGGGGATATAAAAGCAAAACTTGAACCCAGGTATGCTGGGATACGACCTTTGCAGATAAAAATATACAGGAGTGTTCCTATACCGTTAAATAGTAGAATTGTTGCAGGGTCCACCTTGAACAGGATGGGTACCAGAACTGTAGCGCCAAACATTGCAAATAAATGCTGAAGACTCAGGGGCAAGGTTTGGAGTAAGGGGAGTCTTTCTTCTACCTGGATTTCACGTTTCTCCATTTAGTATTCCTCCTTAGTTAATATGCCTAAAAAACAATTAGCTCCTTACAGAGTACTGTAAGGAGCTAAATAACTATAGGAATATACTTATCCTGCTATCGCTACCTTATTAGTCTCTCTGTACTAATTTAAAGGTGCCAGACATAATATTAGATTGTCATTAGAGTAAGTATAACCTGTCTCCTGCATCTCCGCAACCCGGGGAAATATAACCAATACTGGTAAGGACTGGATCTACTACCCCTGCCACAACTCTTACTTTTGGAAATTTATCAGCAATCTGATCTAATCCTTGTTTTACCGCAAAGGCACAAGCTACTTTTATTTTAGAAGAATCGGCTCCAAACTCTTCTAGGACCTCCAAAGCCTTTACACAACTGTTACCGGTAGCCAACATTGGATCAAGCACCAGAACTTGTTTAAAATCCTTTAAATTTTTCGGCAGGCTATTAACATAAAGCTTAGCCTCCAGTGTATCGTGATCCCTGGACATACCAATATGGGCAACTTTGGCTTTGGGTAAAAAAGTTAGGAAACTTTCTACCAATCCTAATCCCGCACGTAAAATGGGGACCAAGAGGATTTTATCGTCCTCTAAGGCGGATATAGTTGTTTCAACTTCCATAGGAGTGGTTATTTTCATTTCTTTGGTGGGTGCGTCCTTAGTAGCCTCAATGGCCAACAAACACCCTAGGCGTGTCATAGCTGCACGAAAAATTGTTATGTCACTTTCTTTATTTCTTATTAATTGAAGCTGTTCATCCGCCAGTGGATGACGGAGAATCGTTACGGTTTCCATTCTTTACACTGCCTCCTTTGTATTCCGGCAGTACCGTGCTTAGTAAGACTAATAGGATATGCCAGATCAATTTCCAAATACCCAAAATTCGATATAAATTTACAAATTCCTTTTTTATAAAGGGAAATTTATTTTTTATATGTATAATGGCGAAAGATAAATGCACCATAACAGGCGGGGAGGCTTCCCGCCTGTTTGTGCAGAGTTGTGTTAAAAACTTGGCAAATCAGAAAGTATAAAACTTTCCCAATTTGCATAAGGGCAACTAAGGCTTACTTGTGCCCTATAGGGTGTGCTGTCGCCTAAAGGCTCTCGTGCCCTAGAGGGTATGGCGTAAGCCAAGTTTTCTTTATCTGATACCAAGCTCTTCTAAGTAAGTTCTAAGGGTTCTTCACTAAGTAAGTGTTCCCACTTGTTTGGCAGATAGCCCACTACTGTATGACCATTCACAACAAGGGTGGGTGTATCTAAGCCACCTGTTTTCTTAATAAGTTCGCCCCGGGCTCCGTGATCCTGTGTGTTTTTCTCCACATATTGAATTCCTCTGTTTTCTAAAAAGTCTTTGGCTTCATCGCAACCGGTTTTGTTCCAGGGAGAAACAAAAAGTGTAACATGATAATCGCCCATAGTAATACCTCCTTTAACTCAATAATAGTTTGCCCATAGAAAAGGAAAATCTTCATAGTTAAATGGGACGTTAGTCCTATAGAAAATTAGCAAATATTTCCGCATAATAAAAATAAAGTATTATTATGTGGCAAATGGTATTTTTTATATTTGGCTGAGACGAAAGGAGAGTTTAGGTTGTCTAAGGCATTTTTAGACAAATTTCTTAATTTCATTGGATTCGAAGAAGTAGAAGATAGCGAAAAGGCACCTGAACTGTCTTCATCCAGGGAGACTAAAACCAAAAATCAGAACCAAAGCAAAAGCCTCCTTCGGTCAGAACTGACAGCAGTTCCAGCACCTCGGAGTACAAAAATTATCTCTACTCAACCCCGTACATTTACTGATGTACAGACTGTGGCAGAACATTTAAAAAATGGACAACCGGTGGTTGTTAATCTTTCACAGGTTCATCCAGAAGAAGCACAGCGAATTCTAGATTACACCAGTGGTGTTGCCTTTGCATTGGATGGTTCTGCAAAGAAGATAAATGGTGAGATATTCCTATTCGTTCCCAGTGGAGTAGACATCGTAGGAGCAGGAGATTTAAGAACCTTTAATGAGAATGTGGAGCCGCTAGAGGAAAAAGTAAACTCTCGGTGGTTTAAAACTGAAACAGCCTAGAACTGAAAAAAGCTAAAGGCCGGAGGGATTAACCCCACCGGCCCTTATTATTTTCTTTCACTGGCCATAGGTTTTTTGGATCAAAATTATGTAGCGAGGTTAAAAATTTTTGCCGAATATCTGGATATTGTTCTGAAAGCTGGTTAATTAAATTTTTTATTTCTTCCCGTTTGGTTTGTTTATTGGCAGGACAGGGATTATGAATAACGGGAATATTTTCCAAAGGCAATAATGCCTTCACTTGATTTTCCGTCACATAAACGAAAGGGCGAATCAAAGTTAGGTCGGTGCGGTCAAGGTATGTTTTTGGTGAGAAAGTCTTCATATTTCCATTAAAAAGTAAACTCATAAAAAATGTTTCCATCACATCATCCAGATGATGGGCCAGGGCAACCTTGTTAAAACCCAGTTCCAAAGCTGCACTATGAAGGGCCCCGCGACGGAGATTAGCACATAGTGAACAAGGGTTTGTTTCTTTTCTTATATCAAATAAGATGGTTCCAATGTCAGTATGCTTAAGGGTCAACGGAATGGCTAAACGCTGACATAACTCCTTCATGGGCTGTAAATCAGCGCCTAATCCCATATCCAGATGAACAGCATGGAGTTCAAAGGGTACTTTTTTTAAATATCTTCGATGGTAAAGACTAAGACAATATAAGAGAGAATTACTGTCTTTTCCTCCGGAGACTCCTACAACAACTTTGTCCCCGGGTTCAATTAAATTAAAATGTGTGATGGCCCGAGTAACCTGAACCAGCATTGCTTTTTGTAAATTTTTATTCATTTATTCTTTCACCTTTTCTTGTTTTAGCTTAAAAAAGAATATTATTCGAATTAATAGAGAAACCGAAAAATTTTACCCTGTATAGTATAACTATGATTAGGCTAAATTAGCAATAAGGGAGGGTGAAAACATGGCTAAATACATGAGTGATGCCCTGAAGTACGAGCTTGCCCAAGAGATGGGTGTAGCGAACCGTATCCAAGGCAATGACTATGGTAACCTGACCTCGAGAGAGTGCGGTAACTTTGTTAAGCTGGCGATACAGAGGGCCGAACAAAGCATGTTGTAACTTCCCTAGGGCTGGTTCACGTAAAGTGAACCAGCTTTTTACCTTGCTTACACCTTTTTACAAGGTTGGTAAGTATGGTGGATATTGTATAATTATGCATTTTTTAAAGAAACCATCTGAATTTTTTAAAATCTCTGTTAGTGCAGAGTTATAATGTAAAAGGGTGCTAAGGTATTTTTCAATAGCTTTATGACTAAACACTATTGTTAGGGGGCCATTAGATGAAAGTATTGGTTTTTGGACTGGGTGCCTTAGGAACTGTTTATTCTTGCCTACTTAAAAAACAGGGACATATGGTTGTTGGTTTTGCTCGTAATTCGAAGGCTGAACAAATTAGAAAAAACGGAATTAAAGTATGCGGTATCTGGGGAAAACACGAAACAAAGCTGGATTATGTGGTATCTGGAACGGAGGACATTCAGGATATTTCCTTTGACCTTATAATTGTTACAGTTAAGTCCTTTGCAACGGAGGATGTTGCCAGTCAACTTACTAAAATACTGTCGCCGGAGACCTACGTATTCTTAGCCCAAAATGGTTATGGTAATTTTGAATCTGCAGCAAAATATATTCCGGAAGAAAGAATTATCCTGGGCAGAGTGATTTTTGGGGCAGAGACCATCAGCACAGGTGTATCAAAGGTTTCTGCAATTGCGGATGATGTTATCCTGGGTAACCCCAAAAATCTTATTGGCTTAGAAATATTAAATTATTTTGCTGGATTATTTAATAGCGCCGGTGTACCAACCAGAACTTCAACAGAAATAATGAAATACATATGGGATAAAATTATATATAATTCAGCATTAAATCCATTGGGAGCCCTATTGGATGTTAGTTATGGAGAATTAACTTCGGTTGATCATGCAAGGGTATTGATCAACGGCATAGTGAAAGAAATATTCGCCGTGATTAATGCCATGGGGCAGGAACCACTTACGCCTAGTTTTGATGATTACATTCAGTTTTTTTACGAAAAACTATTACCCCCCACAGGCTCGCACCATTCTTCGATGCTGCAGGATATAAGAAATGGCAGAAAGACAGAGATAGATTCCCTGAATGGTGCCATCGTACGGCTTGGGAGAGAATACGGTGTCAGCACACCCTATAATGAAATGGTTACGCTATTGTCTAAAGCACAGGAAAAATTGAGTTTATCGGATAAATAGCCCTTTCTTTTTGCTGCTATTATGATCAAAAAGCCACTCGCCTCAGTAAAATGTCCTTTACAAAGGGTACATTTTACAAACGAGTGGCTTTTTTCTTAACTGAGCTTGTAGGACAAATTTAGGTGTATTTTAATTATGTTCGACAAAATTCTTAAAATCCTCAAATTAAGGGTGGTAAAATACTATTGTCCTGAATCCATGAATTACCTATTTTGGTAACCCCATCCTTTAGTATCTTATGGAAAATTTTATATCGTTGTCTCGCTGTATAATACTGTAATTATTACCTTAACGGTTTTAAACCTAAATTTGGCAATAACAATCTAAGCACTTCTTTGAGCGCAAAAACTTTATTGTTTTGTGGATATTTCTACCTTGCTAAACACACAAAGTATGCTTGTTTAAATGTTTCAAACCAAGGACTGTGCTTTCCAAATTGTAATTTCTTTTTTCTTGTATGTGACACTAATCGTGATGCTAACGTGATTAAATTCTGAATCACAGTCCTAATCCTGCGGCGTTCTGCCTGCTTACGTAGAGGTACATGCTGCATCCTGGTTGTGGATTGACCAATCATCCTTAACAGATTGTAGGCCACTATACCAAAATGTAACACCAGGTTGTTAGTATCAAATTTACCAGAGGGTAGTCTTTCTAAATCTAGGTCTGTCTTAAGTTCACTGTGAAACTGCTCGCTGGTGCCGTGTTCATGGTATAGTCTTTCGATTACATGCGGTGGATCTGGCAGCGATGTCCAATAGGTTTCTGCCTCCACCTGAGGTACCAGAAATATTTGACCATCTTTGCCAAAGGTTCTTTCTGTAATCTTGTAAACCACCCTGATTTCTCTTTTGAGTTCCTTTTTGTATTTCATCATGGAACCATAGTAGACTTTTTTACCTTCACGTTCCTGGCAGTAAATATCTTTGTTGTTCTTTGCCAATATGCTTTCGGCAACAAATTTCGAAGTGTTCTTTTGGCAATGTTCACTTCCTTGGCGTAACTCAGTATTTACGCAATAACCTTCCTTTGCTAGATATGTCTACCTACAAATTATGGAGAGAAACAGAAAATTACTTTACGGATTCAGGTATATTTCTTTCTAAAAAAATTTTTTAATGTAAGTTACCATGTCGATTTATATGGCCGGCTGCCTGACAATCCTGTTTGAGATGGCAATAGTCACAAATTTGTTTTTATATTCGCTCTCAAATAGTTTTAAAGCGAAACTATTGTCCGGCGAATGACATTTGTTGATTTCGCCAGCGAAAATAGTTTTGGCGTAATAATTACTTATTTTTTACATAGAAGCAAAAAAATATATCAACCTAGAAATTATTATTGACGTTTAAACCCTTATCAAATAAGGATTTAGGCGAAATCCTTACAACCCAAATTAAGCTGAGAAAAGTAATAGCGAGATAAGTTTTGAATCACAGCGAAATACAATAAAAAATGGACCTAAATCCAAAATATAAAATAATTTCGGGTTTAGCCCATAAATGCCGTGGTTTATTCTAACTATAGCCTATGATAAACTTAACTAAAGTAAAAGCGTAATAACAAGGAGGTGGACCTGTGTATATTATAACCGAAGCTGGTCCGAAGGCGCTAGACCTAAATTTCACAAATGAAATAAGTGAACGAAGTGGTCAGGAAATTGAGACTTGTTTTCAGTGCCAAAAATGTGCCTCCGGTTGTCCTGTGGCTGAGTATGGAGAAATGAATACCAACCAGATACTTCGGATGATTCAATTTGGCTTAAAGGATGAAGTGCTAAAGAGCAAAGCAATCTGGTTATGTGTTGGATGTGAGACCTGCGGTGCCCGTTGTCCCAATGGGATTCGTATAGCTGCTGTCATGGATACATTAAGGGAAATGGCCATAGAAGCGGGGATAGCTCCTTCTGAAAAAGATATTTATTTATTCCACCAGTGTTTCTTGGATTCCGTTCAGTCCCTTGGCAGAGTGCATGAGGGTAGCATGTTAATGAAGTATAAACTAAAGAGTGGGCACTTAATGGATGATGTGGGGGTAGGTATAAAATTGTTCCTTAAAGGCAAGCTGGCCTTGTTTCCACACAGTGTTTCCAGTAAACAAGAGGTTCGACATATATTTGACTGGGCCAAGAAACACGGACAATAGGATACAGGTTTTGACATATTTGAGTATCTATGTATAGGGCAAACTAACCTTCCGCCTGTTTACGCTCGGAGAGTGCTTGTACTCGTAGGGGCGCGTAAAAAACTTGGCGGAAGCCAAGTTTTTTAACGGAAAGTAGGGGATAACAGATGAAATTGGCATATTACCCGGGCTGTTCTCTGGAGGCCACGGCCAAGGAGTTTGACATTTCTGTACGGGCTGTCTGTCAAGGGTTGGATATTGAGTTGGTTGAAATACCCGATTGGACCTGTTGCGGTGCAACCTCCGCCCACGCCACCAATCATAGCCTTTCAGTAGGTTTGCCTGCCCTAACAGTTAAGCAAATACAGGACATGGGAATGGATTGTGTAGTGCCCTGTTCTGCTTGTTTTAAT
This sequence comes from Desulforamulus reducens MI-1, assembly GCF_000016165.1. Classification (GTDB taxonomy): domain Bacteria; phylum Bacillota; class Desulfotomaculia; order Desulfotomaculales; family Desulfotomaculaceae; genus Desulfotomaculum; species Desulfotomaculum reducens. Next base: position 1,417,925 of record NC_009253.1, read on the forward strand.
CGGCTTAAGACAGCGGAATATTATATGATACATGATTCCTCAAAATGTGAAGAAATGGAAAAGTTATTGAATTTCAAATTTGACGGCAAACCTAGGGTCTATGACTTATTAGCCTATATGGTAGAAAAAATTGGCTTAAAGACCATTACCCAAAAAGTTCAGAAACCTTTGAAAAACCTGAAGATTGCCTGCTATTATGGGTGTCTCTCTGTACGACCAGGGGAAATAACCGGCATTGACAATACTGAAAATCCTATGCAAATGGATAAGTTACTGAAAGCCCTTGGGGCAACAGTAATTCCCTGGTCCTATAAGGTTGAATGTTGCGGTGCAGGACATTCGGTAGCTAAGTCACAAATGGTAACAAATCTTTCTGGCAAAATTCTAGTAAAGGCTAGGGAGGCCGGAGCAGATGCGGTGGTCAATTCTTGTCCTCTCTGTCAGACAAACCTAGAAATGCGTCGTCCCCCAGGGGAAGACCTGCCGGTATTCTTCTTCACAGAGCTGATGGGTATGGCCTTTGGTATTCCTGAGGCTAACAGTTGGTGCAGTAAGCACTTGGTAGATCCCAGCAAGCTAGTTGACAAAATGTTGGGGTAACTTCGTTAGGGATGGAGGTTTAAGTACATGGGCAACATCCAAACCGATAAAAAGATAACGGGTGCGGTTATGGTTGTGGGTGGCGGTATCTCCGGTATGCAGTCGTCCCTGGACCTGGCTGAGTCCGGCTTTAAGGTTTATCTAATCGATGAAAAGCCAGCCATTGGGGGTACAATGGCACGTCTTGATAAGACATTCCCCACAAATGACTGTGCTATGTGTATTATGTCGCCCAAATTGGTGGATACAGGACGACATAAGAATATAGAAATTATTACTGGAGCGAAAATTAAGGACGTAGACGGAGAACCGGGTAATTTTAAGGTAAAGATACATCAGAAGGCCCGGTATATTGATATTGCCAAGTGTACCGGATGTGGTGACTGTGCAAGGGCATGTCCAGTTGAGTTGCCGAATGAGTTTAATGGAAACATAGATACCCGCAAGGCAACCTATAAATTATATGCTCAAGCAACACCCAATGCCTTTGCCATTGAAAAGAAAGGGGTTGCCCCCTGTAAAGCTGCCTGTCCTGCGGGGGTCAATGTTCAGGGCTATGTACAACTGGTCAAGTCTGGCAAGCCTGTGGATGCCTGGAAAATGATTTATAAAGAAATGCCCTTCCCAGCCGTTCTAGGCAGAATTTGTGCACATCCCTGCCAAACTGCTTGCAATCGCGCGAAAATTGATGATGCTGTGCAAATTAAAAATTTAAAACGTTTTGCTGCAGATGTGGCCTATGCCAATCTGGACAAACTCCCCTTACCGGAAAAGGCGGAACAAAGGGAAGAAAAAGTTGCTGTCATCGGTGCTGGTCCGGCAGGTCTTTCCTGTGCCCATTTTCTTGCTCTAAAGGGCTATCAGGTTACGGTATTTGAGGCTTTACCGATTACTGGTGGAATGATGCGGGTGGGTATTCCAGAATATCGCTTACCAAAGAAATGGGTAGATTTAGAAGTAGATCTGGTTAAAAGATTGGGCGTAGAAATTAAACTAAATACTGCACTGGGTAAGGATATCACCATTGATGAGCTCTTTAAGCAGGGTTATAAATCCATCTTCTTGGGAGTTGGTGCCCAAAAGGGTCTGCAACTTAATGTTCCTGGCAGTGACTCAGACGGTGTATACACCGCTGTGGAAATGCTTCGTCAAGTGGGCTTGGGAGAAAAGGTCCGGGTAGGGAAAAAAGTAGCCATTATCGGTGGCGGGAACGTAGCCATGGATGCTGCCCGAGTATCCCGACGCCTGGGAGCGGAAGTACATGTACTCTGCCTGGAATCCGAGGGGCAGTTACCTGCAGACATAGAAGAAATCCACGAGGCAATTGAAGAGGGGATCTCCTTCCACTATGCCCAGAGTGTTCAAAAAATCAAAAATAAGAATGGTAAGGTAAGTGGTTTGGTTACGGCCAATGTAACCAGCCTTTTTGATACAGAAGGACGTTTTGCTCCCCAGTGCGGCGATAAAGTTATTCACTGGGATGGTTTTGATGGTGTAGTTATTGCCATTGGTCAAACAGCAGATTTGTCCTTTGCCGGTGACAAACCACTGGTCAATGAACGGGGGAATCGACTGGTGGCCGATCCAGATACACTGGCTACCCAGGTAGAGGGTGTATTTGCCGGTGGGGATGCATTTACAGGTCCCCGGCTGTTAATTGATGCAGTTGGCGCAGGAAAACGAGCAGCCGAAAGTATTCATCGTTACATACAAGGAGAAGATTTGAAAGCTGGCCGTGCCTTTAAGATACCCCAGGAGGAAATCTCTCCCCTGCGCCAAAAACCAAACGAAATACCTGTGGAGACAGCTTTAGCCCAAGGTTATGCAGCGGCAGATGTTAGGGCCAGTAACTTTGAAGAGGTAGCTTTAGGTTATAACGAAGAGCAGGCCAAAGCCGAGGCGGAACGATGCTTGAACTGTGCTGTTTGCTCTGAATGTATGCAGTGTGTGGAAGCCTGCTTGCCTAAGGCCATTAATCACGATATGCAAGACCAGGAGTTGGAGATTGAAGTTGGCGCTTTGGTGTTGAATCCCGGCTTTAAACCCTACGATCCCACTGATTTAAGATTATATGGTTATGGGAAATATCCCAATGTTGTAACCAGCATCCAATTTGAACGGATATTATCAGCCAGTGGACCCTTTGCTGGCCACATGGTTCGTCCATCAGATCATAAGGAACCCACAAAGATTGCCTGGATCCAGTGTGTGGGGTCCCGTAACGAAAGAATTGGCAATGGTTTTTGTTCATCTGTATGCTGTATGTATGCTATTAAGCAGGCAATGATAGCGAAGGAACACAGCCATGATCCCCTGGATACAACTCTATTTTATATGGATATGCGTACGCCGGGTAAAGATTTTGAACGTTATCAGAACCGGGCCAAAGAAGAACATGGCATTAATTTTGTACGTTCCCGTATCTACGAAATCAGTCCTGCCAATGATGAAAGTGACGATTTAATCATTCGCTATGCCGATGAAGATGGATCTATTCACTATGAAACCTTTGATATGGTGGTTCTTTCCATTGGTCTGGCTCCTCCGGCAGGTGCTAAAGACCTGGGGCATGCCGCGAAACTCGAACTTGATCAATATGGCTTTTGTCGAAGCAAGGAGTTTACTCCAGGATGTAGTTCTCGACCAGGTATCTTTGTAAGTGGAGCCTTTGGTGAGCCAAAGGATATACCGGAAACCGTTGTGGACGCCAGTGCAGCTGCGGCCATGGCCTCCCGTCTGCTGGCCCCAGCCCGGGGAACCCTAACTACTAAACAAGAGTTTCCACCTGAAAAGGATGTAGTAAATAAAGCTCCGAGGGTTGGTGTATTTGTTTGTAATTGCGGCATCAACATTGGTGCGGTGGTAAAAGTTTCTGAAGTGGCGGAGTTTGCCAAAACATTACCAGGGGTTGTGCATACGGAAGAATTCCTCTTTACCTGCTCGGCAGATAACATTATCAAAATAAAAGAACGAATTGGTGAGCATGATCTGAACAGAGTTGTTGTGGCCTCCTGCACCCCAAGAACCCACGCTCCCTTGTTCCAAAGCAGTATGAAAGAGGCCGGCCTCAATCCCTATTTGTATGAGCACGCTAATATTCGGGAGCAATCCTCCTGGGTACACAGAGATCGTCCGCAGGATGCTACGGAAAAAGCCAAAGATTTAGTTAAAATGGCTGTGGCTAAGGTACGTTTACTAAAGCCAGTGCAAACTGCGTTTATCGATGTAAACCAGCGTACCTTGGTAGTTGGTGGCGGTGTGGCTGGTATGACCAATGCTCTTTCATTGGCTGAACAGGGTTATCCAGTTACGCTGGTTGAGAAAACCGATGTTCTTGGTGGACATGCCAGGGAATTGCGTTACAGCCTAACAGGCGAAGATATTCCAGCTTTTATTGCTAAGCTAAAGTCTGATGTAGAAGCAAACTTGTTAATTAACATTGAACTAAATGCTGAGGTGGATGAAGTCAGTGGTTATCTGGGGAACTATGTGACCACCCTGTTGAAGAACGATGGTACTAGGATAGAGGTCAAACATGGTGCTGTCATAGTGGCCACCGGTGCAGATGCCATGGCACCCACGGAGTACCTCTATGGAAGCAGTCCCGCTGTGCTAACGCAAACGAAATTGGAACAAAAATTGGCAGAGACGGGTCTAGGCGAAGCCAAAACCGTTGTAATGATCAACTGTGTAGGATCTAGGGAGCCAGAAAGGCCTTACTGCAGTAGAGTTTGTTGTACCCATGCCATTAAGAATGCCCTGAAGATAAAAGAGATCAATCCAGATGCAAACGTTATTATCCTCTACAGGGATATTCGTACCTATGGCTTTAAAGAAGAGTTTTATACCGAGGCCAGACGCAAAGGAGTCATCTTTATCCGCTATAACGTAGACGATAAACCAGAGGTTAGGGCCAGCGGTGATAAGGTTCTTGTGACGGTAACGGATCATGTCCTGCAACAAAAAATCAAAATAGAAGCAGATATTTTGGCCCTTGCCAATGGTATTCAGCCCCGCCCGGACATCGATCGTTTGAGCCAACTGTTTAAGGTACCCCTGAATGCTGACGGGTTCTATCTAGAAGCGCACATGAAACTTAGACCGGTGGACTTTGCAGCAGATGGCTTATATCTGTGCGGTACGGCCCATGGACCCAAGAATATTAACGAAACAATTTCTCAGGCCAATGCAGCCTCCATTCGTGCGGTAACCCTGCTATCGAAGGGGCGCCTGGAATCTTTAGGCATCACCGCTGAAGTGGATACAGAACTTTGTAAAGGTTGCGGCATATGTGTGAGTGCCTGTGTTTACGGTGCAAGGGTACTGGATGAGAGAAAGGGGATTGCTCTGGTACGGGAAGTTCTCTGTCAGGGCTGCGGGGCCTGCGTGGCAGCCTGCCCCAGCGGTGCTACCCAGCAGAAGGGCTTTGAAAAACAACAGCTGCTGGCCATGATGGATGCGGCTCTGGGATAGGGAGGGTGGAAAACCTATGACGGATCAAAAATATTTCGGTTCAGTACTGGTTGTGGGGGGCGGCATCTCCGGGATGCAGTCCGCCCTGGACCTGGCCGAATCCGGTTACCGGGTTTATCTAGTTGAAAAAAAACCTGCCATTGGTGGAACCATGGCAAGACTGGATAAAACCTTTCCAACAAACGACTGTGCCATGTGTACCATGTCTCCTAAACTGGTAGATGTAGGTCGGCACCTGAATATTGAGATTATCACTGGGGCGGAACTGATAGGCCTGGAAGGAGAAGCCGGTAATTTTAAGGCAAAGGTATTGCAGCAGGCCCGCTGTGTGGATATTAGCAAGTGTATCGGTTGTGGGGCCTGTGCGGAAGTGTGTCCTGTTAAAGTACAGGATGATTTTGATGCAGGTTTGGGTCAACGCAAGGCCATTTACAAACTGTATGCCCAGGCCACACCAAACGCCTTTGCGGTGGATAAAACGAAGTGCCTAAAAATTAAGAACCCCAAGGCCTGCGGCAAATGTGCCAAAGAGTGCCCTGCCGGAGCCATCGATCATGCAATGGCGGACACCACGCTGGAACTGGAAGTGGGAGCGGTCATTCTGAGTCCCGGCTTTGAACCCATGGATGGAGATTTGCGAGGGGAGTTTGGCTGGGGCATTTACCAAAATGTTGTCACCAGTTTACAATTTGAGCGCCTGCTATCAGCCAGTGGACCCACCATGGGTCATTTGGTTCGCCCCTCGGATCATGTAGAACCCAAAAGGATTGCCTTTTTACAGTGCGTGGGTTCTAGGGATAAGGCCAAGGGAAATCCCTATTGTTCGGCTGTCTGCTGTATGTATGCTACCAAGCATGCCATCATTGCCCAGGAACATGAGGCCGGACTGGAAACTAAAATTTTCTACATGGATATTCGGGCCTATGGGAAAGACTTTGAAAAATATTACGACCGGGCCAGAATTCAGCACGGAGTTAAATATGAGAAGGCCATGATTTCCTCTGTTAAAGAGGACCCGCAAACCAAAAATATTATTGTGAAATACCGGAATCCCGATGGCTCATTCAATGAAGAACAATTTGATATGTTGGTGCTCTCTGTTGGCCTAAAGCCTTCGGCAGGAAACCAGAAGTTAGCAGAAGCTTGCCAAATCCAATTGGATGATTTTGGATTCTGTAAAACCGTAGAATTTAGCCCTGGGTTAACAACAAGGGAAGGTGTGTTTGCCGGCGGTGCCTTTTGTGCACCAAAGGATATCCCCGAGACTGTGGTGGATGCCAGTGCAGCCGCTGCCAATGCCTCCCGTTTGTTGAGTCAAGTTCGGGGGAGTTTAAGTAAAAAGAAAGAATACCCGCCAGAGCGTGATGTAACTAGCGAAGATCCCCGAGTGGGTGTGTTTGTCTGCAACTGCGGAATTAATATCGGCAGTGTGGTTCGGGTGCCGGAAGTGGCTGAATTTGCTAAAACCATTCCCAATGTCGTACATTCCGAAGAATTTCTATTTAGCTGCTCCCAGGATAGCATTGAAAAAATTAAGGAACGGATTAAGGAACATCAATTAAACCGGGTGGTGGTGGCCTCCTGTACACCCAGAACCCACGCACCGTTATTTATGAGCAGTTTAAAGGAAGCAGGAATCAACCCTTACCTTTTTGAACAGGCCAATATCCGGGAACACTCCTCCTGGGTACACCGGGATAACCCCGCTGCAGCCACTGAAAAGGCCAAGGATTTGGTAAAGATGGCAGTGGCCAAGGTTAAATTGTTGAAACCCGTCTATACCTCCTTTATGGATATCAACCGTAAGGCTTTGGTTATCGGTGGGGGAGTGGCTGGTATGGCCAACGCCCTTAACTTAGCTGGCCAGGGATTCCAGGTTATTTTAGTTGAACGGACTGACAAATTAGGTGGCCATGCCCTGGACGGCAGGTATACCATGAAGGGTAACAATCCAGCAGAACTGGCGGCTAAGCTTGCCGGGGAGGTTCAGATTCACCCTAACATTGATTTAAATCTAAACTCCACCATTAAAAAAGTGGCCGGTTATTTGGGAAATTACAAAACAACCCTGACTACACCAGCGGGTGAAAGAGACGTGGAACACGGTGTGGTTATCATTGCCACCGGTGCCGATCAGGCAACAACTTCAGAATATTTGTATGGCCAACATGAAGCAGTATGTACCCAAAGGGAATTGGAGCACAAACTGGACGGTTCCGGGATTGGCGGTGCCAAAACAGTTGTTATGATTCAGTGTGTTGGCTCCAGGGATGAAAACCGACCCTACTGCAGTAGGATATGCTGTTATAATGCCATCAAGAATGCTCTAAAAATGAAAGAACTTGACCCAACCGTTAATATCTTCATTATATACCGAGATATCCGGACCTATGGCTTCTACGAGACCTACTATGCTGAAGCAAGGCGCAAGGGAGTTGTATTTATCCGCTATACCTTGGATAACAAACCTAGGGTAGAACCCAGAAGTAATGGGTTAAAGGTTCATGTTAAAGATCCAATTTTAAATAAAATACTGGAACTGGATACCGATTTGCTTGTTTTAAGTACTGGCATAGAACCGGCAAAGGGAACAGACACCCTGAGCCAGTTGTTCAAGGTATCTCTTAACGCAGATGGTTTCTTCTCCGAAGCACACATGAAGCTGCGCCCGATAGATTTTGCTGCGGATGGTCTATACCTCTGTGGTCTGGCCCACTCGCCCAAATTGATAGACGAGTCCATTGCCCAGGCCAATGCTGCCGCTGTACGCGCAGTTACCATGTTATCGAAGGACAAGTTGGAATCCTTAGGCAATGTTGCCATGGTAAATCCCAAGTGGTGTAAGGGGTGCGGCTTATGTATTGAGGCCTGCTCCTATGGGGCCCGGGTAATGAATGAAATGACCCATGTTGCCGAGGTATTAGATGTGCTGTGTCAGGGTTGTGGAGCCTGTGTGGCAGCATGTCCCAGCGGGGCTTGTCAGCAAAAGGGCTTTGAGAAACAACAAATCATAGCTATGTTGGATGCCAGTAACAGCTAGGCTGAAAAGGAGGGTTATGGAATGAGTGTTCCAGAAGAAAAAGTTCAAAACAACAGTGAATATGAACCCAAAATTATCGCCATACTCTGTAACTGGTGTTCCTACACCGGTGCAGATTTGGCTGGTACAGCCCGGATTCAATATCCCCCGAATGTACGCATTATTCGGGTCATGTGCAGTGGCTCAGTGGACCCACTTTATATGATTAAACCTATCCTAGACGGCGGCGATGCCGTCCTGGTGGGTGGCTGACACGAAGGTGACTGCCACTATGGTAGTGGCAATTATAAAGCCCGTCGTAAGGTAGCCATTGCTAGAAATGTACTCCAACAATTAGGTATACCGGAAGAGCGGTTATGGTTACGTTTCATCAGTGCTTCCCAGGGGGCATACTTTGGTGAAGTCATCAGCGAAATGACCGAGAAATTGAAAAAGTTAGGACCTAACCCGCTGCGCAAGAACTGGGAAATCTAAGGTGGGAGGCGTAATAGCATGAAAACATATACGATAAAATCAGGGGACACCCTGAGTGCAGCCCGGGGTTTTTTAAAAGCGTTAATTACATCGGGAAAAGTAAGCTCCATTTTGGTGCCGCAGGAAGTTTTGTCGAAAACCAATGTGGTTCCTACATTAATAAAGGATCCTGCAATGTTCGATGCGGCAAATCCCTTTGCCCCTGTAAACGGCCTTAATGCCGCCAGGCTGGTGGCAAATCTTTCCCGCAATCTGCCGGAGAAGATTGCCGTGGTGCTTCGTTCCTGTGAAGTGCGTGCTTTGATTGAGTTGGTTAAGCTTCAGCAGGCTAAATTAGACAACTTAGTTATCATTGGTGTGGATTGTGTGGGAACATTTCCTGCCAGTGACTATGCAAATATGGTTAAAGAAAACAAAATTGATGCAAGTAAATGGGTAACCCAGGCCGCCGACGGTAATAACCCCATTGGCGTGCCATTGCGCCGGGCCTGCACCGTGTGTGCGTATCCCGAGGTTGGTAATGCAGACATTGTCTTGGGCTGGTTGGGGATGGGCGGTAATTTGCTTATCTCTGCCAAAGATGACGTGGATCTAGCTGATATAGCTGGTTTAGATAGTATATCCGTACCGGATACTCGGATAAAATTATTAGAAAAAATTATCACAGAAAAGGCACAAGCCAAGACCAAGGCCATAGATGAGTTCAAGAGTTCTGTTAGCAGCATGGAAAAGCTGGCAGAAGTATTGGCAACCTGTATAAAATGCCAGAATTGTCGCCAGGCCTGCCCCATTTGCTTCTGTCGAGAGTGTGTATCAGCGGGTCCCATTTTTGATCACAATGGGGATAAATATCTGGAATATGCCAAGAGAAAGGGAGCCATAGAGTTACCCACCGATACCACACTATTCCATCTAACCAGAGTGAATCATATGGGGCTGTCCTGCGTGGGCTGTGGTCAATGTGAAAATGCCTGCCCCATGAATATTCCCGTGGGATTAATGTTCCAAGCGTTGTCTCAACCCAATCAGGATCGTTTTGAGTATGAGCCAGGACGTTCATTGGAGGAGCCCATTCCTTTAACCGTTTATAAAGAACATGAACTTGAAGAATTAAATACCGGTAAACACTGATACAAAAAGGGAGTTATCCAGTGGGTAACTCCTTTTATCTTCAAATCGGAAAGTAACTTTCCGAGCCAAGTTAAAGCTCCAAAATAACCAATTTTTGGTTATACCGCTTGAGCTGCTATGTTGCCTGAATGCCTAATCACTCGGAAAGCGTTATCACTGCTGTATACTCCAATAAAAAGCTAGATTTTAGGGTGCAGTTAATAAGACCCATCTTTTTTGGATCAGTGATATCATATTTGATTAATTCGATTAGTCTCGAGTTTGTTTAACCTGAACTTACGGCAACCCATGCCTGTATGCAAAGGAATTCTTGTAATTTTTCCTTAGCATTCTTCAATGCCTTTTGCAGCCAGGGATTAGGGGCTAACTTTATATGGCGGTAACGGTTGTTGCCTACAATGTTCCCAGGTACATTCAGTATTTTACGGCGGATAGTGGGCACTTCAGCACGGCTGTCTTTGCCATCCAATAAGGCCAAGCGAAACCAGTTGAGAAGGTTATACGATAATACTTTGAGCCACATAAAGGCTTTGTTTCGATCCATCTCTGCTTGGCTCATTTTTTCAAAGCCTAAGCCAACCTTGAGTTCATCAATTTTGTTTTCGATATTGCAACGCTTATTGTATTCGTGCCATACCTCCTCTGGGTTGTGCTCGTCACTAGAAGTAATTATCACCTGGTAGTCGAATGTCTTCAGGTCAAAGTTAAGTTGATCGCCGCATGCCTTAGGTTCTTGAGTTTCACGGATAAATACAAACCTGCGGGCTTTGGACCATTTAGGTAATGGAATGGTGATTTCTGCTGCAGCATAATGGTTGCTCAAAGACTGCCACTGGTTCTGGTCATCAAGGTATTTAATGACCTTTCTCATATTACTGGTGAGTTTAGCCTTACAAATATACTCGATGCCCTGTTCTTCCAGGTAGGCAAAGTTATCCTCATCAAAGAAACCTTTATCTATGCGGATACCTTTTACGAGGATATTCTGGGCAGCTAAGATCTCTAATGTCTCTTTAAGGAATTCCATAAATTGGCCATTGCTGGCGACGTTCCCACTATATAACCCGGCATTGACTAGTTCGCAAGTTCCAGAGATAAATGCTACCTTTACCTTGTAGGAAGGCCTCCCGTGGTACCGAGGATTGTAACCGACTTTTGATCCTTCCTGTTTCCCAAAAACAGTGAGGACACTGTCATCAATATCTAGCCAGACTTCACGGGGCTGATCGGATTTGGCCTTTAAGGACAGCATTTCCTGATTCACCAGAGGCAATTGGTTTAATGCCTCCTGCTCACAGATAAGAGATAGAAAGTTCCGCAAAGTGCTTTCGTCAGGCACTTGTGTTACTTCTTTAATTTTCTGGTATCCAGGGTCAGTTTGCAGAGCATTCATATGAGAAAACCGTAATAATCCCAAGGAAAGGGCATCAATGATTGTATCTAACAACCCTGTATCAGAGTATTTACAGTTATGATGTCGCTTAAGGGAAACCCCTTTAAGCATACCCTTGAAATCAATGGCTTGCTTAAACGCCTCTAGTATGCCAAAATTTCCATAAGCAGTTACAGAAGTATTGTCAAAGCTAATCGGAAGATCACTTTTGCTAGTCAGGCGTTGAAGAGAATGTAATTTCTTCTGATATTTACGTTCCAAATCACGTCGTTGTTGACGGGTCAAAGTTTCAAGTTGATTTGTGGTAATAAATTGTGATACCATCATTTCAGAGGGTCACCATCCTTTTGGAATGTTTTGTTTGGACGCTAAACAATTCCGTAGAAGGGGCGGTGTACCCTCTTTTTCTGTCAAATTTTTTACAACAAAAAATGGTTATTAGACCTTGATGTTATTGGGTTTTTAAACTTTACTTTCCGTATCTAAGTTTATATATTTCTCCATTTATTAGATAAAGATAAAAATGAATAGGTTTTATGCAAGAGGGCATAATAAAAGAGACTATAAAAGAGGAGGCTCATTATGCAACAAGACATCTATATTGTAGGTTTAATAGTGGATGAGAGGGGGTCTAAGGCTCCAGAAGTGCAGCAGATCATTACCCGCTATGGTAATAGCATCCTTTGTAGAAATGGCATTCCAAGCCCCAGCAGGGAGCGAGGAATAATCACGTTAACAATGGAAGCTACGCCGGAAGAGTACGGTAAAATGAAAAGCGAATTAAATAGTATTGACGGAGTAACTGTAGAGAGTATTCATTTTAGCCAACAAGAAACCTTTCAAGTTTGCAAAAGCAACTAAACAAACAAGCTAAAGAATGCTACCAAACCGCATTGGGTTAAGGGAACCGTTCTTTTTTTATGTAAATTATTATTTTTAGGGGTTTTCCTAAGGGAAAAATGGTATTAAGATTTCTTTAGGAGAATTTTTAGACTTAATACTGGAGAGATTTTATGCTATCGCTACAATATTACTTAAGTTTTTTCATTACCTTAGCCATCACCACCGCAGTGGGGGTCTATTCGTTACGTTTTGTCAGGACTGCCTCAGACTTTAATGTGGGTGGTCGGCAATTACCGTGGTTGCTGGTTACGGGTTCCTTAGTTGGTTCCTTTATCGGGGGCACCTCTACGGTGGGAACGGCCCAGGTTGCTTATCAATATGGTATAAGCGGCATTTATTTCACCCTGGGAGCAGGCCTGGGGTGTTTGGTTATGGGGCTTTTCTTGGCCAAACCCATGAGGCAGGCGGAAGTTGATACAATTCCCCAATTTTTAGGTAAACATTATGGCAGAGGGGTTATTCATTGGTCCAGTACCTACACAACCATTGGTATATTTATTCAAGTTGTGGCCCAAATATTGTCAGCTGCTCCACTATTGATGGCCATGCTCCCCATTTCATTTATGGAAGCGGCTGGACTTTCCGCAGGTTTAATCGTAGTTTATATTTTGTTTGGGGGGTTCTGGGGAGCCAGTTTAGTGGGCCTTTTTAAAACCCTATTAATTTGCGGTTCTTTAGGTGTTGCAGGAATTATGAGTTATCAAATGTCCGGGGGATTTATGGGTTTAACCCAGCAACTGCCCATTTTTGCCTGGCTTACCCCTTTTCCGGCAGGAGTAGGCAAAGAATTAGCATCCATCTTTTCAGTGGTGATTGGTTTTATCTCAACCCAAACCTACATGCAGGCAATATTTGCCGGAAAAGATGTGCCATCTTCCAGAAAGGGAGTGTTGTTGGCAGGATTATTCATACCGGCCATAGGGGCCGCCAGTGTTGCTATCGGGGTCTTTATGAGAATAAATTACCCCGATATGAATGGCAGCTTAGCTTTACCTTTATTTATCATTCATCATTTACCCCAATGGTTTGGGGGGGTTGTGTTAGCAGCTTTACTGATATCACTGGTCACCACTGGGGCTTCCCTGACTCTGGGGGCCTGTACTATGTTTTCCCAGGATATTTATAGGAGGATGCGTCCACTGGCGGATGATAAAGAGATACTCTCTATTTCTCGCATTTTTATTCTGCTTTTTTCCGGCGGCGCGTTACTGGTGGCAGCCAGCAATGTCAATTCAATGATCTTACAGTGGGCCTTTTTATCAATGGCCCTAAGGGGTGTAACGGTCTTTTTTCCACTGCTGGCAGCCATTTTTTATCGAAACAGTATTAATCGCACAGCAGGCTTCATAGCCATTTCAATGGCACCGCTGGTTGCTATAACCTGGCCCCTATGGCAGCCCTTTTCTATGGAACCCCTGTATATTGGGATGTTGCTAAGCTTAGCTTGTTTATTAGTTGGCGGACTTATGAAAGGAAAAAGAAATAAGCTATTAAAAGACAAGACAGTCTAAATAACTTCTTAGACCGTGTTGTCTTTTACCAGTTTATTTTTTCCTAGCGGTAATTGTATATGTTTTACCGTCATGGCTGCCAATGGGTTGAAAATCGAAATCATTTCTGGCTAGCAAATCGGAGATTTCATCTGAATGGTGGGCATCAATGGCAGCCATTTTAATGGTTAATTCCTCACCCAAACCAACCTCGTCCATGGCCTCTTCTATCTTTTCTAAGGCATCTGCTCCATCCACCCGATCTAAATCTATAGAAATTTTTGTCATACAACCACCTCCGGGTTTAATTTATCCTTAAGGCTATTTAAATATTCATCGGTGCCATATGGCAGTTTAACCACTATTTGTGTGTTTATTCCTTGGCTAAATTATGATACTTTAGTAAAAGTTCCACTCGGGTTAATTATTTGCGAAATATGAGGTAAACTCCAGACAATAAGCAGCTTAGCATTGAAAGGAGTGTAAACCTGTGCAGCTAAAAAGAAGTGATTTATTATGGATGACCTTTGTGATGGCAGCTTTCCTTATGTTAATGGCACAATTCAGTGTTATTAATGCTAAAAAAAATGAAATTGAGAATAAGCAAATAGCGAAGACCCTTTATGAAACAAACAAGTCAATGCAGCGGGCTGAAACCGTTGTAGAAAATTCTGGAGTTTACAAAGTAAAACCTCAAAAAAAACGACCTGAGAACAATATAACGGTATCCCGTGGTAACTTAAAACGTGACGAAATAACTTTGATGGCAAGAATTATCGAAGCTGAGGCTGCCAATGAGCCCTATGAAGGAAAGATTGCAGTTGGAGCGGTTATTTTAAACCGAATCGAAGACGATAAGTTTCCAGATAATCTGCATGAAGTGATTTACCAGAAGAGGGCCTTTGAGTCGGTGGCAAACAATCACTATAAAAGAGATTATAGTACCGAGTCCATTCAGGCGGCCCAGGCAGCCATTGCAGGACAGGACCCTACCAATGGGGCATTGTTTTTCTGGAACCCATCTGTAGCGAAAAGTGGCTGGATTTGGTCCAGGCCTGTGACAGGTAAAATTGGTAACCATGTATTTGCAAAATAAATAGGACGGATCAACCGTCCTATTTATTTTTGAAATTAAAGGCAACTTCTAAATGACCAATCTCATCACCACGGTGATTTTTTAGTATGGGGCGCCAGAGATGACGCAGTTTCTCAAATTCAGCTTGTGAGATATACCCCAGGTGTTTTAAAACCTCAATGATCACGGGGTCGATGGCCCGGGAACTACCATCTTCAATTTTTAAAGCCAGCCCGATGCCATGATCTACAATTCCTGCACAGTAAATTCCTTCGGAACCTATCTTGGCAACTATTCTACCCTGAGTTACTTCCATCAGAATACTATCTAGGCGGTCAGTGCCTGCCACATAATAGGGATACTCGGTCATGGCATTACGAATGGTATGCAAGGCTTGCACCCTTTCCGCTGAGAAATATCCTTCGGGCAGGGATAAGCGGGCATAGGCCATAGCCATGTTGCCTAAGGGTAATCCAAAAACCGGGACCCCACAGCCATCAACACCCATATGAACCCTATCCGGGGATAAGGATGTACATTGGCAAATGGCCTTTAGCATTTCCTGCTGAACGGGATGGTCCTTTTGTATATAGCCGGTTAAAGGGGCATTTAAGAGCAGTGCTAGGGCCAGCATACCGGTATGTTTGCCGGAACAGGCATTATTTAAGGTACTAAAATTATTACCTGATGCAAGAATGTTTTTTGCACTGGGCCTGTGCATAGGGGCAGAGACTCCACAATCCAGAGCTGAATCTGATAACCCTAATTTATGTAGGATTCCACGAATTGCCTCCACATGGTTTTCTTCTCCGCCGTGGGATGAAGTAAAAAGAGCTATTTCTTGTTCAGTAAAGTTAAAAATATCTTGACAATGATGTTCGATTAAAGGCAGAGCTTGAAAGGGTTTTGCTGACGAGCGCCAATAGGCAAGGTGTTCAGGATTACCCAAACTAAGTAAAATAGCACCCTCTCGATCGGCAACAACCAGATCCCCACGGTGTTGGGATTCAATAAGACTACCCCGAACGAGGTTGACAAGTAGTTCTGACAATTTTATTTTACCTCCCAGAGTAATATTACTTAATTTAAGATTAGTATAAAATATTATATGAAAGCCGGGCAAGGTGCCTTAACGGGATAAGAAAAATAACCCATAAAGCATGGATGAAACGATTAATATAATGGGATGCAACTTAAATTGAAACAGGGCGATTAAAGCAACTAAAGCGATAAGCCACGTAGTTGGTATAGGGAATGACTTGGCACCCATTTCCCAGACAGTTTGTATAAGAAGAACAACAACTACCGGACGAACGGCCTTTAACATACCTCCTATTTGTGGCGTATCTTTGTATTTAAAATATAGTCCGGCCAGTGCCAGCATGGCCACAGCGGTAGGAATTACTGTTCCAATAAGGGCGGAGGCAGCACCACCTATGCCGGCAATTTTATAACCTACATAGGCTGCCATTTTGGTAGCAATGGGGCCAGGTAAGGCATTTCCCATGGCTAAGGCGTCTGTAAACTCTTCGGTGGTCAGCCATTTGTAGTTATCGACAACTTCTTGCTGAATTAGAGGAATAACACTGGGGCCGCCTCCAAAACCAAATATATTGGCCCGCCCAAAGGCAACAAAAAGCTGCCATATCGCAATGTAAAAGGGGACTGTTATGACAGCGGCCACTGCGGCTGTCCTGGTCCTGTTCGGGTTTCCAGCAGAGGGGTTTAAAAATTTCTCGTCTTCTTTAGCAGACATACAAACTCACTCCTTACGAATCATATGGTATACTGGTATACCATATGAGGAATATTCTACTTAGAGAACTTTATTCCTCTTGATAAGAAGGAGATATTTTAAGGTTTATACTATCTTTTCCATACCCTAGCAAAGAAATAGAACAACTCTCATGATTAAAGTTTTATGGTGTTCTAAATTGTAATAGCTCTCTAAAAATAAAGGCTTTCGCAGGAGCGAAAGCCAAGTTTTATAAAAATCTATAGTTGCCAAATTACAAAGATCAATTGAAGAATACCTATTAAAGGAATTCCGACAAAGAACAAGGTCTTTTTAGTCTTGTGATGTGCATATTTCATACCAAGAAACCCACCTAGGGCACCGCCTGCCAGGCAAGCTAATATGAGACTCCTTTCGGAAATTCGCCACCCCCCAGTGGCGGCATACCACTTATCAAGGTTAAACATAATGAATGTAAGGATATTAATGGCTAACAAGTAATAAACAAAGATTTCCATCAAGTGATACCTCCTCACTAATCCATTAATTAACTATTACTTATAGTATAAAGGAATACTGTGGATTTTGTCTAATAATTTTTAATAAAGGCTAATTTAAGGCTGAAAGGATGAAAAAACATGAAACGTCTGGTTCGTTCCCAATCCCATAGGATGATAGCGGGCGTCTGTGGAGGGATTGCAGAATATTTTAATATGGATCCTACCATCATAAGGATTATCTATGTAATAGGCTCTATCTTATCTGTGGCATTTCCGGGAATTCTTGTTTATCTGATCTTGATTTTTATTATTCCCTCTGAATATTAGACCAAATAAAATAACACCATAAGTATGATATTTTTAGTAGTTACAGCGAAAGTTTAATTTGAACTTTTCGCTGGCAAATATAAAACAATATAGAAGCTTCGCTAGAAAAAAAGTTTGACATATGTGTATATTTGATATACGATTATTATGAACGCATGTCAATAAAGGGTGATGGAAGATGGCGAGACCTCCAAAATGTCGGCAGGTGGCAAGGTTGCCAGTGGTAACATATTTTAAACCCCAGGGGATTCCCATGAGCCAGCTTTCCGAAGTCATAATACCCGTTGAGGAACTGGAAGCAGTTCGTCTCTGTGATCTTGAAGGTTTGGAGCAAGAGGACTGTGCCGAGAAAATGGCAGTATCAAGGCCTACCTTTCATAGGATCATCACCGCAGCCAGAAAAAAAATTGCAGAGGGGCTTATAAATGGCCTGGCAATTCGAGTTGAGGGGGGGAACTATCAGGTTTCTTTATCCAAGCTGAAGTGTAAGGCATGTGGTTTTAAGTGGGAGGGGACCTTTTGTAAACGTCATACCAAATGCCCAAAATGTAATTCAAGGGATTGGGATGGATCATAGAAATGGTTATTTTATATTGATGGAGGAGAGAAAATATGAAAATTGCTATGCCTGCAAGAAATGGTCAAGTAAACGAGCACTTTGGAACAACCCAAGAATTTGCCATTGTTGAACTGGAAAACGGCAAGGTGAAGGAAACTCGTATTTTATCCAATGAAGGTCTTCAGCATAACCATGGTGGGATTGCCAATATGTTAAAGAATGAGCAAATTGAAGTGATCATTTGTGGTGGTATTGGTGGTCATATGATTACAGCCCTTGAACAATTAGGTTTAAAAGTAGTGAATGGTGCTGCTGGTCCATTAGAAAGTGTTGCAGAAGCCTATGCAGCAGGAACCTTAGTCACCCGCCCTGTAAGCTGTGGATGTGGCGGTGGCCATCATCACCATCATCATGGTGGCGGTTGTGCCCACTAAAAAATAGTAAGCAGTTTGTTTTGGAATTTATATATTTTTTCTTAGCACCCGTAAAAGCGGGTGCTTTTATAATTTTTTTATAGCTTAGTTGGATAACATAATGAATATTAGGAGCAAAATACGCCATAATACCTTTATTAGGGAAAGGTGAGATACTATGCCGTGGTTTATAACAGCCATTGTATCCTGGACTATTTTTTATTTTTTAGTGGATGTGCGTTATCTAAGAAAAACAATATTTGGCGGGATATTTACGTTAATTCTAGGGTCTATGGTGGATTGGGGAGGACAACAACTGGGACTTTATAAGTTTTATGATGTGATTATTCCTTGGGCTGGCTGTTCTATCTTTTATAAGTTTGGGCCCATCTTTACCATGGGGGTACTCTTTACACAATATTTGCCAAGAAAAAGAGCCTTGTTGGTTCTCAATATCTTGGTGGTATCACTTTTGTACTTAGGCCTGGAGATGGTTATTTTACAAACCAATGCAGCAGAGTATAAACAATGGCATTTTTTAGCAAGTTTTATCGTTGACCTGGGTGCTTTTACAACCCTTACCTGGGTTGCTCAGACCTTTCACTTGGCACCTGCTTATCAAGGATGGCGTGTCTAATAATCAACCCCCTGGGATTGCCAGGGGGTTGATTATTAATTTATTGGTAGTGAGACTAACCAACGTAGGTATTGTTGGGGTAGACCAAAAAATTGAGCACCACTGTACATCTTCTCTATGTACTTGCGGTCCGGTAAAAAAATACCTTCTGGTTCTGTGTTTAGGCTGTCGCAACAAAGAAGACCAAAACTGGTTTTTACAGCTGTGAACTTTTTCATTTCTCTTTAGTATATAGGTATTTCTGCAATTTATATTGCATTCATAGGGGTAAAAATTGACAGGCTGTTTATCTCATTGATAGAATAACTCTGTTAAGAATAATTCGGAGGGAATTGCATGCAGGATTATTTGGTTAGGGCAGTTGCTTCAGATGGCAACTTTCGCATATTTTCAGCAAGAACAACCAATACCGTAGAAGAGGCCAGAACCCGCCACAATAGCTGGCCGGTGGCAACAGCTGCCTTGGGCCGTACCATGACGGCAGCCCTTTTAATGGGGGCCAACCTAAAGGGAGAGGATACCCTCAGCATTCGTGTATTAGGGGACGGCCCACTGGGTGCCATTATTGTAACAAGCAATGCGAAAGGTGAGGTAAGGGGTTATGTTCAGGAACCCCAAATACACCTACCCAGTACCCCTGAGGGAAAATTAGCAGTGGGGGCTGCTGTTGGTAAAGGACATCTTCATATAACAAAAGATTTGGGGCTGAAGGAACCCTTCACTGGTAGTGTAGAATTAGTTTCCGGAGAAATTGCAGAGGATTTCGCTCATTATCTTACCACTTCGGAGCAAACCCCATCAGCTGTTTCCTTGGGAGTTTTGGTGGATACAGATAATTCTGTGGTAGCTGCAGGTGGACTTATCCTTCAACTTTTGCCTGGGGCCGGTGAAGAGGTGCTGGAAATTTTAGAACAGAATCTGAGACAGTTACCCCACCTGAGTTCGCTAATAAAAAACGGAGAGACACCCGAAGATATAATAAAAAGAGTTACAAAGGGTATCGAGATGAAGTTTTTAGAAAGTAATCCGGTGGGTTTTTCTTGCCAATGTTCCAGAGAACGTTTAGAGAATTTGTTAGTGGGAATTGGCAAAGATGAGGTTACATCGATGCTGCAGGAGCAAGGAGCAGCAGAAATAAACTGTCATTTTTGTGCAGAGAACTATCATTTTGATAAAAAAGATTTGCAAAGGATTCTTAAACGAATTGAAGAGAAAGATTAAGCATAAATCAAAGGTACAAAAAAGGAGAGAAAGAGCATGATTACACACATTGTATTCTTTAAGTTTAAGGACTCTGACAGTATCCCGATTGTAAAGGAAAAGTTGATGGCTTTAGAGGGAAAGGTTCCCCAACTGCGTCATCTGGAGGTAGGGGTTGATGTTATTCGATCCGAAAGATCCTTTGACCTGGCTCTGGTGGCCAAGTTTGAAAATATGGATGATCTGAATGCATATCAGGTTCATCCGGAGCACCAGGAAGTTGTAAAATACATAGGAACAGTTAAGGAATCCATTGTTGCAGTGGACTACGAATCCTAGAATAGAATATTTTGGAGAAGATACAAAGGAGCAGTAACGCTGGGTTACTGCTCTTAAATTTGTTTTTGTTTTTTATAGGTAACAGGGTAGTCCTGTATGTTCCAGTTACTGGGAACCTGATTCGGTGTGGAGGGGTAAAGGGATCTATTGATGGGGTTCTATTCTGCACAGACAATCATAGTAGGGAGTACCTTGTCCCATATCCGGCATGTATTGGGGGGTAAGTACATTTACCCCGTTGCCATGGATAGCCCAAGAACCCTGGTGAATCAGGATGGTGTCCCGTCGAAGTTTTTTACTTAGGACAGCAGTGAAAATAGCTTGACCCCTTTGAGTAGCCACCACAACTTTATGGTTTTCCATAATTCCAGCAACAGCTGCCGTTTCTGGATGAATATAGACCGGTTGAATAGACAGTCCCTTTTCTGAAAGATTCCAGAATTGTGAGTGCAGGTGTTCCGGGTGGTGTGCTGTTATCAGATGAAGCGGGAACTCCTTCGCTAAAATAGGATCCCTGAGGGCACTTTCCATTGGCTCAACATATTCTGGCAAAGGATTAATGCCATCAGCCTCTGCCAACTGTGAAAAAAGCTCATATTTCCCACTGGGAGTAGCAAAGATACCGTCTTGCCAGGGTACTTCTGGGGCAAAGGGATGTCTGACAGGGCCGCTCTTAAGTTTTTCCAGAGTGATATTAAAAGGTTTCAATGGATTTATAGCTTTTTTTATCCACTGTTCGGCAGTAAGGTTGGGAAAACCTGTTAAACCCATATGCTGGGCCAACCCTGAGAAGATATGGTGATCTGATCTGCACTGACCTAAGGGTTCCACAACCTGTGGTGAATAGGCCATAAAATGATTCCAAGATGAAAAAACCAGATCTTCTTCTTCAAGAAAAGTTGTACAGGGTAAAAACAAATTAGCATACTGGGCAGTGTCATTGAGAAACATATCAACTACAACGGTGAATTGCGATTGGGAAAAAGCTTTGCGAATTTCTGTTGTATCAGGCAACTGTGTTACAGGGTTAGAGCGAGTTACAAAGATGCTTTTTATAGGTGGATTATCGGCTTTTTGTAGAGCCTTTCCCAAAATAGGCCAGGGTAGAGTACGATTTTTTTGTGGTAGTTCATCACCTTTAATAGAAGCAATGCAACCTTTCCAATGACCACCGGCGTAGTTGACACCGCTCCCTGCTACACCGATGTTTCCGGTAATGGCTGCCAGAGCATCAATGGCCCGTATGGTTTGCCCTCCGTTGGTATAACGTTGTAAACCGTAGCCCAAAAAGATACTGGCTGGTTTGGCATTAGCATATGCCTGGGCCAGATAACATATTTGGTCGATGGAAACACCAGTGATATCAGAGACTACTTCGGGTGTGTAACGTTGCACCAGTTCAACATATTGAGAATAACCATATACGTGTTTTTCAATGTAGTTTTGGTCGGTCCAGTTGTTCTTTATGATTTCCTGTGCCACACCAAGGGCCAGTGCACCATCACTGCCCGGTCGGGGTGCTATATGAATATCAGCCAAAGTACAGCTAGCAACCTTTACAGGGTTTATTACGATAATTCGACAGCCCTTTTTTTTAGCCTGTTTTAAAAGTGGTATCATTTGAATGTTAGTACTGGCAGGATCTCTGCCCCAGAGAACAATCAGGCGGGAGTTAACCATATCTTCCCAACTGTGTAATTGCAACCGGCCAAAATCATACTGCTGGGCTTGGTAACCGCTTCCCCAGCAAATACTACCGGATGGACGGGTACAGCCACCGAGGGCATTAAAAAATCTTGCGGCAAGTGTTTTCAGAATCCCCTCGGAACCATCGTTATCATGGTGCAATATGGCTAAAGGTCCATAAATACTTATAATTTTGGATAATTCTAAAGCAATGGTTTCATAGGCTTGGTCCCAGGTGATTGGTTGCCAGCCAGCAGCTGTTTTTCGTAAGGGGGTGGTGATACGTTCAGGACTATATAGTCGCTGCAGGTGTTTATTTCTTCCTTTACTACAGATAACACCTTTACTAACCGGGTGACTTTCATCCCCGGAAATGCTAACTACTTTCCCGTTATCTAAACGGGCGATTAGGCCACAATGGGCAAAACAATCTAAAGGGCAATTGGTTTTTATCTGCATGGAATGTCCCTCCCAAATTATTGTAGCATAAAAATATGGCCGAAACTTCGGCTATTAAATTACATCAGATCAGTTTTTGGGGATTAGCAGAATAACTTGGTGTTATTGGATAAGTATTTTTGTTCCAGTTCTCGGACAGGGAGAGGTTTTGTAAACAGATAGCCTTGCATTAGGTCGCATTGTTGCTGTCGCAAAAACATTAACTGTTCTTTGGTTTCAACACCCTCTGCAACAACCTTCATTTTTAAATTGTGCCCTAGGGTAATGATGGCACTTATAATGGCAACATCATCGGATTCAGTATTCAAATCATGAATGAAGGACCGATCAATTTTTAATATATCAATTGGTAAACGTTTTAAATAATTGAGGGAAGAATAACCGGTACCAAAGTCGTCAATGGCTAAGGTAATTCCCATTTTCCTCAATTCAATAAGGGTTTTTTCTGTGAAAGCAACATCTTTCATGGCTAAACTTTCCGTTATTTCTAACTCCAACCATTGTGGGCCAAGGCCAGTATCCTCTAAGACGTTGGAAATGTATTGGGGCAGATGTGGCTGCAGAAATTGTCGAGCCGATAGATTCACCGTTACCCTCATGGGAGAGAATCCCCTATCCTGCCAGGCTTTGTTCTGGGCACAGGCACGACGCAGAATCCATTCACCAATAGGAATGATCAGACCGGTTTCTTCAGCCATCGGAATAAACTCAGCAGGGGAAATCATACCTCGCTGGGGATGTTGCCAGCGAATAAGGGCTTCTACTCCAACAATTTTACCAGTATGAATCTCCACCTGTGGTTGATAGTAAATGACAAATTCCTTTCGATCCAATGCCCTGCGAAGATTGTTTTCTAACTCAAAGCGTCGTAGGGTCTGGGCATTCATGGTAGGTGTGTAGAATTGATAGTTGTTTCGACCCATTTCCTTAGCCTGATACATGGCGGCATCTGCATTTTTTAGCAAGGACTCGGCGTCGGTGCCGTCATCGGGATACAGGGCTATGCCAATGCTTGTGGTAATATGGAACTCATGGTTACCGATTATCCAAGGGTTGGCAAGGGTATCAATGATTTTATCGGCAACAATGGAAGCATTTTCAGCCCGTGTGATATTGTGTAGTAAAATAGTGAATTCATCTCCGCCAATACGGGCAATGGTATCTCCTTTACGAAGTAATTTGGAAAACCTTTGTGCAATACCTTTTAACAGTTGATCTCCTATGTCGTGCCCCAAAGTGTCGTTGACTTTTTTGAAATGGTCCAAATCTAAGAACATAACTGCCAATTTATTTTTATTTCGATGTGCCTGATTAAGGGCCATGGAAAGACGGTCATTAAACAATGTCCGGTTCGGTAGCTCTGTTAAAGAATCATGGTATGCCAGATAGCGTAGGATTTCCTCTATACGTTTTCGTTCTGCCAGTTCCTGTTGGGCGGCCTGATACAAATTGGCATTGTCTAGGGCAATGGAGGCAAGTTGAGCGAAGCCTGTAAGAAGAGATAAGTTGTTAGACTCTAAATTTTGATTCTTTTCTATATAAATGATGCCCAATATACCATTTATCTTGCCTTCCGATTTAAGAGGTAAGGCAATCCCCCCGTGGATTTTAATATGAGAGAATATAGATGATTTGCCTGGCCAGGATGAATAATCTTTTACAATTAAGGGTTCACCGGTTTGCCAGACTGTTCCCACCATGCCCTCTCCTGGTTTCAGCCTGATCCCGACCATTTGTTTATAGGTGCCGGTGCCAAACCTTAATACAAGTTCAGAGGGGTTATTGTTGTCGATGAGAAAGATAAATCCATGATCGGTTCCGGAAAGCTCAGCAGAACGAGTTACAATTGCTTTCAGTAATTCATCCAGATTCAGTCGATTCATTAAGGCTAGTGTTGTTTCGTGAAGTGAGGATAAATATTGGTTTTGTAGGGACATTTTTTCCTGAACAAGTTTATACTCGGTAATATCGTGAAAGTAGATAGATAGACCGTCAGATGAAGGGTAGGCATGAATATTAAACCACTTACCTGTAGGCTGAAAGAAATATTCAAATTGCTGATAAATTTGTTCTGACATCACCTGGTGGAGTATGTGGTAAAACTTTGTATGAACCATTTCGGAGAATTCTTGCCAGATATTTTTGCCAATAATATCAAGCCTTTTCTTATGCAGTAGTTTTTCTGCCTCGGTATTAACATAGGTTACTTCCCATTGGTGGTTTACCGCATAGAAGGCATCGGTGATACTCTCCAGAATATTATTAAGCCTTTCATGGGCAAGATATATTTCTTTATTGGATATTCGCAACTCTTCTTCAATGGATATAAGCTCTTCATTGGCAGCAACTAATTCCTGGTTTGTTGAAATCAGATCCTGCTCAATCATTTTTCGCTTGGTGATATCACGACCCTCAGCCACCAGATAAATAACTTCGTTATTTTTATTTAGTACAGGGTTCAGTGTAAAATAAATGTATATCTTTTTCCCGGAAACTAGATGATTTATTGTTTCGTAATAAATAGTTTGGCCTGTTGCTGCCTGTTTTACAGCATTTTTTAGTTGAGTATGAAGGTCAGCATCGTAGCTCCACCAGGGAGTATCCCAGAGTTTTTTGCCAACTACTTCCTCCGGTTGCATGTGAAAGGTTCGGAGGGCTGTTTCATTAATCAATAATACAGTGCCATCTGTAGATAATTTAGCATTTAACGTAATTAGGTTATCAATATAGTCCTTAAGACCCTGTTCTTCCTGCTTTAGGTTCTCCAGAGAAGATACTTCTGTTGTTATTTTATTTTCTTCCTGCATTAAGCAGTTCTTTTTGTCATTACATTTTTGCGGCAGTTGTTGGATAAAATAATGATTCCCGAAATCTAGAACTGTGAATTTGTTAAAGGGAAAGAAAAGATGTCGGGTTGAGGAAATCATTTTAAAAAGAAAGTAGATAATAATAAATCCACCAATCAGAAAAATTATCGGGGATTTTTCAATGGCAATAAAATGCCAGGGGATCGTAACTCTTTGGAAAAACAGAAGTATTCCACCAAGGATTGTGGCAAAAAGAACCATTATGAATAAAAATATAGTTCTTTTTCTCATATAAACCTCACACTTTTAATTTAAACTATGTTATTTATTGGTAATTAATACTACAAACAACCTAAGATTACCTTTATATTTATATGTGTTTATAGATTAAAAAAGATACCCCCCGGGTAAAAAACCGGGGGACAAAACACTAATTATTTTCGCAGATTAATTTTTGCAACTCTCCTGTCAGACGCTGAAATTTGTGTATATTTTTTTCATCTAAAGATTGATCAATTTCTAATAACAAGGTTCTTTTTTGGGCTTCTTTACGGTTTACTGTTTTTACTGCCTCCACTAACAATTTATGTGCCATAGAGGCAGGATTAGGCAATGGTCTAACCTGTTTATTATTCCTATGGGAGCACAGGGCACAACTAGGTGGACTTGCGAAAGATAACCACATAAATAACTTATGAGGTGGATTTGTCTTAAGTTGGTAGAGGGCTTCATCCACAGAACCATAATGGTTATTATTTAGGCGGAAGTCAAAGGGGAAAGTATTGGTATATACTGCAGAAACTAGTAGAGCATCCTTCTTGTCAGATAACTTGTTGGTAAACTCTATTCTGGACAACAGACTCTTATTATCCTTGATAAACTCAAGAATTCGGGCTGCTTCAGGTTTTTTTAACCGATTGGTACGTAGAAACCAAACGATCAATTCCTTTTTTTCGGCCAGATTATTGGCTAGCATGGTGCTCCCCCCTTATTAAGTTTTATTACCTTAAATATAACTATTTGACTTGAGTTGATTTAAATCCTGCTTTTTAAAGGTAGAAAAATGTGCCATATAATATTTTCAGGGGTATTAGCCATGGATTTACCTTTGTTCACGTAATAGGAAAGACTTGTCTAATATAATAAAATTTTACCATTTTGGGAGATTGTAAATGGAAAATAAATGCATTATAGAAAAGTTGCAGTTGATTATCCCCCAGACAATGGATGGGTGGACGGTAGAAAGGGTATTAAGACGGGAAGTTGGGGTTTCCCGTACTTTATTGCGCAGGGCTAAAAGAAATAGAGTTATTTTATTAAATCAGCTACCCGTTAAAACCAATGTGACAGTGAAAACTGGAGAGGTTTTGGAACTATGGATGGGAAGTCAGGAGACCCAGGTGGTACCAGAAAGAATGGAATTAAATATTCTCTATGAAGATGCTCATCTACTGGCAGTTAATAAGCCACCCGGTATGCTGGTACATCCTTTAACCAATGAAACTTCGGGCACATTGGCTAACGGTGTGCTTTATCACTGGCTGCAGCAGGGAACCATTGACCGATTCAGACCTGTACATCGCCTGGATAGAAATACCTCTGGAATTGTTTTAATCGCAAGGAATCCCTATGTCCAACAACAATTACAAATCCAGATGAAGCAAGGACAGTTTGTTCGTCGTTACTTAGCCCTAGTAAAAGGGAAAGTACAACCCGAGCAAGGAGTTATTCAAGCACCCATTGCTTTAGAGGAAGGCAGTTTTATAAAAAGAATGATCTCTCCGGCAGGAAAAGAGGCCATCAGTCATTATCAAGTTCTTCGAACTTTTAACCAAGCCAGTCTTGTTAGGGTAGAACTGGAGACGGGCAGAACCCATCAGGTTAGGGTCCATATGGCCCATATGGGACATCCTTTGCTGGGGGATTCTTTGTACGGAGGAGATACTTCAAATATTAAACGCCAGGCATTGCATTGTGCGTACCTAGCATTTAATCACCCTGTGCAGGGAAGCCGTATTAAAATTTCCTGTTCAGTTGCCGGAGATATTAGGCAATTGATGGAAGAACACAGTAAAAAAGCTTAATGTGTTAAGGAAGTTTCCAGGGAAGCTTCCTTAGTGGTATGAATACGGAAGGCAGTAA
This sequence comes from Desulforamulus reducens MI-1, assembly GCF_000016165.1. Lineage (GTDB taxonomy): Bacteria > Bacillota > Desulfotomaculia > Desulfotomaculales > Desulfotomaculaceae > Desulfotomaculum > Desulfotomaculum reducens. The sequence continues at coordinate 1,445,308 of NC_009253.1, forward strand.
TCAGATTTAACAGGGCAATAAAGGCTGCAGCAAGGAATACGTATTGATAGCCTAATTGCATCCATAACAATCCACCAAAGAACGGTATGGTCATAGATACTAGGTGGTCGATAGTTAGGCCCATTGATAAGGTGGGGGTTAAATCTTCAGGTGAGTCTATGATTTTATTTAGATAGGTGGCCCGGGCCATGTTACAGGCGAAAAGAAGCTGGTCTCCGATATAACAAAAAAAGACCAACCAAAGGGCATAATGACCCAACCCAAAATATTGAGCATAGCCGTAACCAATGCAAACGAAAACCAGTAAGATGGATTCAGTGGCAATGATCATCCTTTCACCAAAGGTGTCAATGGCTTTACCCAGTAGTGCACGAAAGGGAATGCCAGCCACGGTACCAATAAGTCCGAGAACAGCAAAGGTAGTAACCGGTTGATTAAAAATTTTTATTAAAACCCAAGGGGCAAAGGTTAGAAATATTTGCTTGCGGGCACCAAAGAGAATATTTAAACCATAAAACAGAAGATATTTTCGTTTAAATACTAATTTTTGTCTTCTTGAACTGCTTTTACGCGATTCCATTAGCAAAAGGCACAAGCAAGAGGCAAGAACACTTAGACCTGCCAGTGCAAAGATAGCGCTATAGCTTAAGTGAAAATAACGTATCCCTAGGTACACCACAGAGAATCCAACCAGGGACGCCGCAGTTTTAATGGCCCCTAACTGACCTAGACGTTTCCCTTCTTCACCCGGCTTGGCTAAAGCCACGCCGATACTTGATTCCACAGGCATATAAAGGTGGGCACCAACACTCCAAATGATCATCCAGACAACCACCCAGGAAAAACTAGGGGAAACAAAACCAAGGCCAAATAATCCAAGGCATAGGATCAGGTTGGCAACCAGGGCTATACGTACATCGGAGAGAAAGATTAAAAGACCAGTGGTAAAAACAACAAGAAAACCAGGGAACTCCCTGGGAAATTCAAGGCCTCCCCTAGCTACTTCACTGATATGAAATACATCATTTAAGTAGTTGTTAAAGGAGGGGTCATAAAGTCCTGTATAAAGTCCCATAAAAGAACCTGCTAAGATAAAAAGAAAAAGGTCCCGTTTTCTTCGGGCCTCTGTATTGTCCATTTCGTAAACCTCACTTTATTACATTTATTAACTTTTATTTTAACACCTATGTCCAAAAAGGCAATAAAAAAAGGCCTTTACTAAGCCTGGTGTAGGGTTTCGATCGCCTTTAACAGATCCCGGTTCAAACGAGTAAACCAATCACGTAATTCGGTCTGTTTTTGCAATCGAGCTTCGTTTTGTGCAATCATCTGGGTTAATGCCATTATTGCCTTTTCTTTTTCGGACATAGACTAAATTCCTCCCTCAATAAAATAAATTTTTCTTTCATTTACTCACTCATTCTTACAATTTCAAGCACATACAAACAAGGTTCAAAGGAATAATTTTAAATAAATTACATTATATGGTTGGTGGGGGTGTAGCCAATCAAAGGCTACGCCTAATTTTACAGATTATGGTTGCACAATGGATCTCCACATGTACCCTTGTGGTTTACCCTCCCACGTCTCACGGGGTCCAATATATGGCCCTTACATTCCTTCGTTCTACCTCTCAAGGGGTGGAGGCCAGGTATGCTCCTTTGCTGGGTCATGCCCGTATGGAAATATTAGTTCCCGGCTTCTCCGTGCTTCGTTTGTCTATCCAATTCATTGTGAATAAGTGTTAATATTTAATAGCCTTTTAAGCAGCTTCCTGTAATTGCTCTTGGCGTACAACGCCTAATACTTGCTCCGCGTCATATGGAGTTTGTTTACTGCCTATGGTGAACAAAATACGAATCAATTTTCCACAGAGGGCAACTATGGATTGCTTTTTCTTTAAGGGATTTCCATGCCTTGTTATTAAATATTGGTGGATGGCCTTAAACTCTCGGTTTTTTGCAACCATGACTAACACAGTCTTAAATAACAAGGCCCGCAGCCGGGGGCGCCCCCGTTTACTGATTCGTGATTGTCCCTTGTGTTTACCAGAACTGTTCTCTTTTAGGTTTAGGCCCGCCAACTTTATGATTTGTTGCCCATGTTCATATCCTTTTAAGTCGCCTACTTCTGCAAGAAATCCGGCTACTGTAACCAAACCGACTCCTGGAATGGTCATCATTTCTGTGCTTCCAGGTATTTGTTGCAGTAACTCTTGAACTGCTTCCATCAGGATTTCCATCTGTTTGCACAGGATGTCATATTGTTCAAGTAGCATCCTTATTTCATGACGGGCAAACTCTATCCCTGTGGATAGTCCGATGGATTCTCTAGCAACCTGCATTAGTTTGTTAGCTCTTTTTATACCAACTGCCCGTTTAATCTCAGTTTTCCACAGGGTTACAATTGCCTCTGTGCCTGTTTTGATGACTTCCCGGGGGAGTGGACAAGTATTTAATATCATCAAGGATGCTTTGCCTTCCCAATCTTTGAAAACACTTGTGTACTCGGGGAAGTACCGGTCAAGCCAGTTGTGGATTCTACCTTTTACTCGGTTAAGGTCTTGATTAAGACGGTCCCTTTGAACCATTCCCACCCGCAGTTCCGCATAGACACCTGTGGGTAAGTTGGGTTCTGAGTAACGGCCATCTTTTACTAATTGGGCAATTACCCTTGCATCTTTGATGTCGTTCTTTGTGGGCGAGTTATCATCTAATTCCTTGCTTCTCTTAACATGCAACGGATTTACAACTACAACTGGTACACCTTCTTTGCGCAAAAACTCAGCCATTGGTAACCAGTAGTGTCCTGTGGGTTCGATACCTACCAGAGCATGATCCTTACCGTGCTCTACCATCAAGGTTCTAATCCAATGCATCAGCTTGGTTAAGCCCGCCCTAGTGTTGTCAAAGACCAAGCGTTTCCCCAACTCGATACCCCTAAAATCCTGGGCACGTGCCACGTGTTTAGATTTGGCAATATCGGCTCCAATAATTAAAGTTGATTCAGTGAGTTGCTCAATTCTTTGTTTTTGTTTATAATTCATTTTGAAGTACCTCCTGTGTGATTAAATTAGGGGTCGGTCGCCTAGATAGCTCGACACCCAGTATATTACAGGAGGTGCTTTTCTTTTACAAAGACCATTTTATTTCCTTACAGGAATGCTCCTTTCTTGAATATATTGTATCATTCCAACATTAACACACTATTAATATTGCATTAAGTTTAAAAAATGTAGGTATTTGTGTCAAGTACAAAAAAAATCCTCCATCAAGGCCCATGGGTGTTATAATGTTAACAAGAAAGTGTTTATTTTTCTAAGGAGGTCTTTTTGTGGATAGAGAACTAGCTCTGGAAATTGTAAGGGTCACAGAAGTGGCAGCCCTTGCATCTTCTCGTTGGATGGGGAGAGGCAAAAAGAATGAGGCAGATCAGGCGGCTACCAGTGCCATGAGGGCGATGTTTGACTCTGTTAATATAGAAGGAACCGTTGTTATTGGTGAAGGCGAGCTGGATGAAGCCCCCATGCTGTACATTGGTGAAAAAGTCGGCACCGGGCATGGTCCTGAAGTGGATGTAGCTGTTGATCCCTTGGAGGGAACCAATATTGTAGCTAAGGGCTTAACCAATGCTTTGGCTGTTGTGGCGATTTCGGACAAAGGAAACCTGCTTCATGCGCCGGATATGTATATGGAAAAGATTGCTGTCGGTCCCAGGGCTGCAGGCCTTATTCATATTGATGATCCAATCCCCAGGACCTTGGAAATTGTTGCACGGGCTAACCGCAAGAGAATTCAAGACTGTACAGTGATGATTCTGGAAAGAGAAAGACATAGTCAAATTATCGAAGCTGTTCGCTGTATGGGCGCTAGGGTAAGATTATTTAGCGATGGTGACGTTGGTGCAGCTATTGCTACATGCTTTGAAGATACTGGGATTGATCTTTATATTGGAACCGGTGGTGCACCGGAGGGTGTAATTTCTGCGGCTGCCATTAAAGCACTGGGTGGCGAAATGCAAGGACGCTTGGTACCAGATAATCAGGCAGAGTATGACCGTTGTGTTAAAATGGGACTGAAGGATCCTAGACAAATCCTCATGATGGACGATATGGTTCGGGGTGAAGATGCCATCTTTGCTGCCACCGGGGTTACTGATGGTGAATTGTTGCGTGGGGTTCGTTTTGTGGGTAATGATCAAGCAGAGACCCATTCTCTGGTTATGAGGGCCCGCACTAAAACCGTTCGATGGATTAAAGCACTGCATAGCATTCCCAATAAACCTCACTTAGTGATGGAGTAAGTTTTTAACAGACTGATAAAGAAGTCCGCCCCAATAATTATGAGGCGGGCTTTTTATATTAAGCTTTGTGCAACGCTAGTCTGGTTTTTTCAAAATGGATGTTACATAATGCCCTGAGCTAGCGTCTTAAAAGGTGAGTACTCAATATTGTGGTGTTGAAATGAGGTAGAAGGATGACCCCGGCAACTAAAAATCGTCACCCTGATGGTGATTTATCCTTTGAGGAGCTTTATGACCGTTATTTCGAACCAGTTAATAGGTATTTGCGGTACCGGATGGATAGCGCCTGGGATGCGGATGACCTGACAACAACAGTTTTTATGAAGGCATTAGAGAATTTTAGCAAATACCGGGCAGAGGGTCCCTTTTCAGGTTGGCTTTTCCGCATTGCCCATAATGTTTATGTGGATTATATCCGGGGAAGACGGGAGTATGCAACCAATGATGTCATGTTGGAACTTGCGGCAGGATCCGATGACGGACCTGAGGAAACGGTGTTACAGGGGGAAGAAATAACCAGACTTCGCCAACTTCTCAAAGGACTCTCTCCTGATTACCGTGATGTTGTGTCCCTTCGTTATGCTGCTGAACTGAGATTTGTACAAATCGCAGAAGTTCTTGGGAAATCTGAATCGGCTGTACGAATGCTACATCACAGAGCTATTAAGCAGTTAAGGCAAAGATATGTCCGGGAAGGAGGGAGTGCCCGATGACAGAAGAACGACATCATGAGCCGGATAATAAGGTTCTTCCCTTTGAAAATTATTTAAAAGTTAAAGAAGAATGGGAAGATGACATTTCCCAATTACTGACCCATATGAGGCAGGTAAGGGAAGCTGTCCCAGTAAATCGCCGCTTGCAGGTGGAATTACGGAAGAAATTACTGAGCCGACAAAAGGAGATAATGAACCAGAATGGGATAGTAACTTCTCCAGAAGAAGCCACAAAACGAAAAATCGCACAAACTGGTTTATGGCAGTCAAGATTAGCACCGTTCCTGGGAGTATTGGCCGCCATTTTTATAGTAATGTCCTTAACGTGTCTTTGGCGTTATGCCAATGGGCAATACCATTTGGAGGTCACAGGGTCACCCCAAGAGATCACTCGCTTTTGGACGGAAGATGCACCCTTACAACCGGCAGTGAGTCCTGATGGTACAAAGATTTTGGTGGTAAGAGGCGGTAGTTTGGTGCTCCTATCCCATACGGGTGTTCAACTGGCTTATCTGGAACCTCCTGAAGGGGCCACTTTCCAATCACCCACCTGGTCACCGAACGGAGAACAAATTTCCTTTGTGTTTAGTCAGCAAGGGAAAGAAGAGATTAGGCAACTGGCAGCAGAGAAGATTATAACTGCGACAAAGATGAGTAATGTTTATTCCCAGACAACGGCACGAGGTGCAGAAAAAAAAGGTCAGGAAGCAAAAGATTCTTTGCAAACCTTTGCTGGAAAAAAGCTAAAAGCAGCAGACCTAAATCATAAAAGTATTCACTTTTCAAACTTGGTGTATTCGCCTGACGGTAATAGATTGGCCTATGTAATGGGTAGAATCGGGGAGCCAACTGAGGTTTGGGTTCGGTATTCTAACGGAGAAGAAAAACGAATTACCAATGGTGATGCTCCAACTTGGTCACCCAATGGGAAGTATTTAGTGGTCCAGCGTCCTGGTAAATCTAAAACCTATGATCTCTGGCTGGTTAATGTTGAAACTGGCGGGGCAGATCTCTTAGGTCCCGGAGAAAACCCAACCTGGAGTAAAAATGGCTATCTTGCCTTTAATACAGTCATTGTCCAAGAGCGAGTTCTAACCTTTTTGCCAAATGGAGACCCCCAGTATACGGTCCGTCAGCAAGTAGCCGAGGGACGCTCAACCTATCTAGGGGAGGATGGGTCAACTGTTTTGAAACAATTAAAAGAAGGGGAAGGCTGGCTGGCCACAAGCCATTTATTGATAGCACCGGAAAATCGAATTTCTGGTGTTGAACTTAGCTGGCTACGCCAACAGGAACTTAGTGGTACCCTTGAGCCAAAGACATTGGTGTTAAACGAAATATCAAAATGTGAGGGCCAGGTCTTTGGACCGGATGATAAGTGGTTACTGTATGCCCGCCGTGATGGCGATACCGTTGCCTTGCTTAAACTGAGGTTAGGGGAACAATGGGAGAAGGAGAGGAACTAAACCTATGAATACCAAACGAAAGAGGCAAGGCGAAAAGTATTTATTCTCCGGCCTCTTACTTACACTGGTTATGCTAATGTTTCTAATAACACCAAATCCAGTGCTGGCAAGCGATACGGGTGTCATACGATTGGCAGTGCAACCCGGTTTAAGCGGTATCTACAAGTTGGATTTTCCCGCAGGCCTTGTAATAAGTGTGTCCAACCAAGGGAAGGCCTGCCAAGGGGTGCTGGTAGTTGAACCGGACGTTAAATCCCGAAATAACCAACAAAACCGCAATGAAGACATCCAGTATCGAAAAACGATTGATATGCCGACAAAAAGTCTGGTTACTACCAATCTAATGGTACCCAGTGAGCTGCTAAATAAAGGGGCTCAGGTGGTATTGCTGGTAAATGAGCAACCGGTGGCTGTAACGCCTATCCAAGGGACCGCAGTAAATGGTGGCCTGATAGCCTTAAGCCTAGGAGAAAAGCCTCTAAACGGAGGCTTTCCGGCATGGTTGGATCAAACCTTTGGTGGGCAGACTGCCATAAAATATATGGAACCCACTTACCTGCCGGATGATCCCATAGAATTGCTTCAAGCGAATATTATTATAGTTGATGATGTTGCTCTCAGGGAGTTAAATAAAAAACAACTTACCACATTGAAGGATTGGGTTTCCCTGGGTGGTATGCTATTACTTTCTGGAGGGGCAGGATCTTCTTCGGGAGGATCCTTGACGGATATATCGCCTGTGGTTGCAGAAAAGCAAGAGGTTATACCAGCTGATCTTGGTGGGTTGCAAGAGGTTAAGGGAAACATGACCATTTCATCCGGTCCACTAACCGAGGGGGAAATCTTGGCTCAGGTGAAGGATACTATCCTGATTGCAGCTAGGGATTTTGGGAAAGGTCGGGTGATTTTCAGCGGTATTCCCCTTGAAAATCTTACATCAGAATCCAATAGGGTGTGGTCACTGATTTTTGGTAGGGCGGATAGTCCCTCCAAGGCTGATACTAAAATGCAAATGACCTGGGACAAAAGAAGTTTGGACAACAACTTGTTACATGCTTCAACCTACTTACCTCAAATAAAAACACCGCCGGTTCCCCAAGTGGCTCTGGCTTGGGTAGTGTATGTACTGGTCATTGGACCAGTACTATATCTCGTTCTGAAACGTTATGATCGGCGGGACTGTATGTGGTGGATCATACCAACCTGTGCAATGATCACAACTGGTGCAGTGTATTTTATGTCACCAGCCCAAAAAATCCATGCACCAATTAGTCAAACCCTGTCAGTGCTTGAAATATTGGATAACGAAAGGGCAGAATTGAATGCTACAGCATCTTTTATCAGCCCCTATGGTGGAACTTTGCGGGTAGAAGGGGCCAGGGGATCTGTTGTTTGGCCAGCTAATTTTAATCAGACAAATAAAATGCCTATCATCCACTATGATAGGACAACAACCCCGAGCCTATCCTTTCCCGATGTAGAATACTGGTCCATGCGTCAGGCCAGTGCCACTGCCTTTAAAAAGAATGTAGGAAGCATTCAAGGGAATTTGACATTAGAGGACGGCTATATTACTGGCAAAATTCAAAACAATACGGATATGGAACTAAAGAATTGTAAAATTCTACTAGGAGGACGTCCTCTAGTATTAAAAAATATACCTGCGGGAGGTTATGTTACGGTTAAACAATCCCTGGCAAAATGGCCTGAAAGTCTGGGTCCCAATGAGTTTAGAGACCTGCTAGTACCTCCCGTAAATCCTGGTCAAAGTGATAACTATATCAGAGAGAGGCAAATGGTAGATGCAGTGCTGGAACCATCGGAGTTTGGTCAAAGTAATCAGCCAGTATTCTATGGTTGGAGTGATGATTCCCAGGAAATATTTAAAATCCTTTCTGATCGTGGAAATGTTCGTAACTATAACCTAACACTGGTAACACAACGCCTTAACTTAGAAATTGCAGATGGACAAGTTATTAAATTGCCCTCCGGCATGTATAGACCTAAAATCATAGAGACTAGAGGAGCCTTTAATGAAACACCTCTGGGTTTTACCCTCTATGAAGGGAAAATTGTACTAAGCATTAATTTGGCAAGGCCCTTGAAAAGTCAAAAGATTAAGGTAGAAACTGTTGAAATACCGGCACAAACCAATAAAAATCTGGTATTAAAAATTTACGATTGGCAAAATAAAAAGTGGCTGAATGTTCCTGTGGGTGGATTAAAGCTTAAGCAAGATCAGCTTAAACAGTATGGTGCCACAGGAGAACTGCGTATTCAGATTGAAAAAGTCTCTAATCTTGGGCAAACAGATCGTGTAGACCTGCCGGCCGTGTCAGTTAAAGGAGGGAAATCTTAATGAATGCAGTGGAGATAAAGGGGCTAACAAAGGTCTATGGCGATAATTTTGCCTTGCAGGATTTCTCCCTTAATATTTCAAGGGGTCAGGTATGTGGCCTAATTGGACCTAATGGTGCTGGTAAAACCACTGCCATGTCTATCCTTGCCACCTTACTGGCGCCGGACGGAGGAACAGCCTTTGTATGTGGGCATGACGTTATGCAAGAACAAGCAATGGTCCGTCGGTTAATTGGTTATATGCCGGATTTTTTCGGTGTATATGATGGACTTAAAGCAACGGAGTATTTAGATTTCTATGCAGCAGCCTATCGGATTCCTATGGCCGACCGGAACCGCTTAACCCAGGACCTGTTAGAACTGGTAAACCTTTCGGAGAAGGCAAACAGTTATGTTGATTTACTGTCCCGGGGCATGAAACAAAGGCTGGCCATGGCCCGCTGTTTAGTACACAATCCCGAAGTTTTAATTCTGGATGAACCTGCCTCGGGACTGGACCCCAGAGCCAGGGCAGAAATGAAAGAAGTTATTCGCCATTTGCGTCGTATGAATAAAACCATCTTAATTAGTTCGCATATATTACCGGAACTGGCCGAGATGTGTGACAGTATAGCCATTCTGGAACAGGGACGCTTAGTGGCCCATGGGATGGTGGACGAGGTTACTGCCGCTCGTCAAGGTACGAGAACATTGAAAGTTGAAGTGGCTGAAAGATTGAACGAATTACTGGAGGTTTTAATGATGAAGCCGGGGGTCGTTAGTGTTGATGGAGATGCCGGCTGGGCCCGGGTGGCCTTTAGGGGAAGTAAAGCTGCCCAAGGTCAAATGTTGCGAGAAATTATGGAGCAGGGTTGGACTGTCATAGAGTATGCAGAGATAAAAGGGAACTTAGAAGATGCTTTTATGGCTATGACCGGGGAGGGCGAATAATAAATGAAAGAATGTAACCCGGTATTACTGAAAGAATTGCGTCAAAGATTTCGCTCCTACCGATCACCATTGATCATTGCACTGTATTTAATGGTACTAGGCGGATTCTTGCTGGGAATTATGTATTTGGAGTGGAGAGATGCAGCTTACTATTTTCAACCCGGTAGTAGCAAAGGGACCTTCACCATACTTAGTGTGGCACAACTGGGGCTTTTAGCCTTTGTGGTACCTGGTTTGACTGCAGGTGTTATCAGTGGGGAAAGGGAGCGCCAGACCTTAAATGTGCTATTAACAACCGAGTTAAGTCCACTTAGTATTATCGTAAGTAAATTAATATCGGCTTGTTCCTTTACAGCCTTGCTGCTCATAGCCACATTGCCTCTCTACAGCTTGGTGTTTATGTTTGGTGGTTTAGCTCCGGTTCAGGTTTTAGGGGTGTTGGGGTTCTTTTTAGTGACCATGCTTATGTTTGCTGCCATTGGTGTTACCTGCTCCACTTATTTTAAAAGAACAGGTGTAAGCACCCTAACGACCTATGGCGTTGTATTTTTTCTAATTGCTGGCACTGGTTTTTTAGCCGGTTTTATCTATGAACTTTACGATCATAACGCCCGTATAGCTATGTTGAATATTCAAGAAACTCCTTTGATTGTGCAACTGTTGCAGGACACCAACCCATTTCTAGTGATGCTAAGAATTTTGGGTGAGCAGGCAACTATTGGACCGGGGCGGGATATGTGGCTGCCCTATTGGGGTACCTTTACACTGACCTACCTGGTCTTAAGTGTAACCCTTATACTTTGGAGTGGCTACAAGCTAAACCCTGTTAAAAGCAATCGAAAATTATTTCGTTAACAGGGATTCTTTGGGCGCCGTTGAAAAGCCTGATACATGGTGCCTAGTTAGATAGAATATAAAAACGAGGTCGTTCTTAGGAACGACCTCAATGATGTTACCGAAGTAAAATTAAAAATTCAATGCCTTACCATTTAAATAATTACATTTCTTGCCCTGCCAGGTGTCCTTTTCCTCCAAGGCCTTTTCAATGGACTGCTTAATCTTCCACCAACTGGTGCTCCAATTTGAAAACAGCTGATTATCCTGAGGTCCCTTACCCACTAAGCGTTGCACCACTGTATCCGGGTTCAAGTATTCCAAAAAGGTTACAACCCGGGTGATATACTCCTCCAGGGATATGATGCTGAATTCGTCCCTCTCATACATATCTGCCAATACAGTTCCTTTTACAACATAAAGAGAATGCAATTTTACATAATGGATATCCATGGCAGAAAGAATTTTAGCATTCTCAATTACGTCTAGCAGGTTATCCCAGGGTAAATTTAAAATAATATGGACACAAATTTCAAAGTTTCTCTGCTTGATTCGTTGCACAGCATCAATAAACTCTGCCAGGGTATGACCCCGGTTTACTTTTGTCAGGGTATGGTAATTAACCGTTTGTAGTCCCAATTCAATATTAATATCCAATCCTCGCTGGTTCTGTATATCCTTTAAAAAGTCCAGATAGACATCGTTGATACAGTCTGGACGGGTGGAAATGGATATGCCTATCACATCCTCTTCGTTAAGGGCAGCCCGGATGTTTTCCTTGAATTGTTCTAGGGGCATATAGGTGTTGGTAAAGGCCTGGAAATAGACAATAAACTTTTTAGCATTAAATCGTTTGACAAAAAACTCACGGTTTTTTTGGATCTGTTGTTTAACACTTAGGGTGTTGGGCAAGCACTCAAAGCCAGCCCCCTCTTCATCACAGAAGATACAGCCACCACGTCCCACAGTGCCATCTCGGTTTGGGCAGGAGCCGGGTAGGTTAACAGGCAATTTATATACTTTTTGGCCAAATTTTTTTACCAGGTGTTCTGAATATTGACGATAGCGATTTGTTTTTTCAAACATCATAGATACCTCAGCATACTATATATTAATTTTATACCTAACAGTTAGTATATCATAGTTGTTTTATGATCAACAACGTCTCATAAAAAGGGCAAATGAAGAAGGAGTCGGATGAAAGAAAGTGTATATTTCAGAAAAAGGGGGTGGAGGGTTTTTATGGAACTTAAGAATACCATTTTAAATTCAAGTCGTCTGCGTCGACGCTGCCAAACGGACGAATTAGGGTTTTGTAGTACTTCTGCTGATGTGCCGCCCTTAAAGGATTTTATTGGTCAGGAGCGGGCTGTACGGGCCATGCAATTTGGTCTAAGTATGCAGGCCTATGGGTACAATATTTTTGTGGCCGGGCCAGCTGGAACCGGGAAAACTACCTATACGCAAACCGTGGTTCATCAGGCAGCTATCAGAGGGGAGATTCCCGGTGATTATTGTCTTCTATACAATTTTCAAAACCCGGATGTTCCTTTGGCTGTTATCCTGCCCCCAGGCAGGGGAATTAAATTTCAACGGGATATGACCCATCTGACAGGGCAGATGAAGGTTGCCATTAATAGGCTTTTTGAAGGTAAAGATTACATTCAGAGAAAAAATACTATTATTCAGGAAAAGCAGCAGGAGCTAGATAATGATGTCAATCGTTTAAGAGAAAATGCTGCGTCACTGGGTTTTGTAATGAAAGTTAATGAACAGGGGATTGCTTTTTTACCCGTAAAAGATGGAAAAACCCTATCAAAGGAACAGTATAATGAGTTAACCAGTGAAGAAGTTTTCTCTTTTGAAGAGCGATTGAAGGTGCTCCAGGATCGAACGGAGGAAATTGCCTTTAAAAGTAAAGAATTGGAGAAAGAAGCAGACCGGGTGGTAAGGGAATTGGATCAACAGTTAATATTGGAAACCACGGTCCCGTTGGTGATGAAGCTACAGGAGAAATACCAGGAATATACTAAGATTGTTTGCTACCTCCATGATCTGGTGAAACATTTAACTGAAAATATTGGCAGTTTAGCGAATCGGGAAAACCAGGAAAAAGAAAAAGTACAGAATGATTTATTTACACTTTATTGTGTACATTTACTGGTTAATCATACAGATACCACAGGTGCCCCTGTGGTTGTTGAAACAAATCCCAACTACTACAATTTGTTTGGTAAAATTGAATATCGAAGTCAAATGGGTACTGTGAACACTGACTTTACCATGATTAAACCCGGAGCCATTCATAGGGCAAACGGAGGGTATCTTATTGTCCAGGCAAAGGATTTATTGACTGATCCCAACTCCTGGGAAACTTTAAAAAAAGCCCTAAAAAACCGGCAGGTGATTATTGAAAACATTGGCGAGCAGTATCGCTCAGTACCAACCATTAGCCTGAGGCCGGAACCCATTCCTCTGAATGTGAAGGTTATTCTTATTGGATCCCAGAGGATCTATCAATTGCTACAGCATGCGGATGAAGACTTTGAAAAACTTTTTAAGGTAATGGTGGATTTCGAGGTAGTGATGCCACGTACACCGGATAACCTAAGAAATTACGTAGCCTTTGTGGGGTCGGTGTGCCGTAAAGAAGGACTACTTCATTTTGACAAATCAGGCTTAAGTGAAATCATTGAGTACGGTTCTCGATTGGCGGCTAACCAAAATAAGTTATCAACCCAATTCAACGAAGTTGTAGAAATAATTCTTGAGGCATCGGCCTGGGCCCAAACAAATGGAGCCCCGTTAGTGGGGGCAGAGCATGTACGTCAGGCCATTAATGAAAAACTTTATCGGTGCCGCCGGGTAGAAGAACGCCTGCAAGAATTAATTCTGCGGGATAAAATTCTAGTGGATACCGATGGAGCAGTGGTGGGGCAGGTCAATGGCCTGGCAGTTCTGGATGTGGGAAACTATGTCTTTGGTAAACCCTCTCGTATTACAGCCAAAACCTATATGGGACAGGAAGGGCTAATTAATATTGAAAGGGAAACACAAATGAGTGGCAGCATCCACTCCAAGGGGGTTCTCACTTTAACCGGTTATCTGGGCGGTATGTTTGCCCAAAATAAGCCCCTTTGCTTGTCGGCCAGCATCACCTTTGAGCAGTTGTATGAAGGGGTAGAAGGGGACAGCGCTTCCAGTGCGGAACTTTATGCGTTACTTTCCAGCCTATCTGGTATTCCCATCAGACAGTATCTGGCAGTCACTGGATCAGTAAACCAAAATGGGGAAATCCAACCCATTGGGGGGGTTACTGAAAAAATAGAAGGATTCTTTGGTGTTTGTCAAGCCAGAGGATTAACGGGAGAACAGGGAGTGATTATACCCGTTCAGAATATAGATAATCTGATGTTAAACCATGAGGTATTGGAGGCAGTGGAGAAGGGTATCTTTCATATTTATGCTATTTCCCAGGTTGAGGAGGGTATTGAGCTTCTTACTGGAATGCCTGCAGGAGAGCTTCAGGCCGACGGTAGTTACCCGAAAGGAACAATATTTCAACTAGTCGATGATAAACTAAAACAATATGCTCAGGGAATTAGTGAGTTTGCTAAATAAGCAGATATGTATAAGATTTTATGTAATTGCGGCCAGGCAAGGTTGCCAATTTTAATGGGTGTAACTAAGCCCGGCAGCAGTATGTAATGCCCCCTGGCATGAAGATAAGTTTGTTCAATTAGTAGTTGGTACGATACTAACAGTAATATAGGAACAAGATTTTCTTAAGAGGTGAGTCTCTCTAGTTTTCTAAAACTGAAGAGGCTCACCGCTACTCGACAATAGAATTGCCCGAAAAAGTTACGATCTTTCACCAGCCGCATTTAAACAAAGCTACATACACTCCCCACTCCCCTACAGTCCTGCCGGTATTTCCATACTTAAATCTATTTCAAATTGATCGTCCAGTTGCCGTTCATTACGAACTCCGGCCAGGAGATTTCCAGATTGGATGTATTCACATTCTTGTTAAACTTAAGGGTTATGACAGCCATATCTCCTTTGAATTCCGAAGATATCTTCTTGATGTCTTTGCTGTCTGCCTGGAAGGATATGATCTGGACATTTTTATCAGTTCCCGTATTGAGCTGGAATGCTAGCTTGGCAGATGTCGGAGAAAGCCGTTGGACGCTCTTTAGTACTGCCTTCTGAGCGAACAGATCCACATTCTGATTGAGGATTTTTTCGCCATCTTTGGGTATGTCGATTTTAATATTATCAACTGATTTTTGATAATTGGCCAGCAGAGCAGGAACGTTAACCGTAAGCTGGCTATCTTTAGCCCGCATCGGTTTCAAAGGTTGTTACTGGCCAGGCATTGGCATCAGCCGATACTTTAAGTTGGTACCTGGTACCGTTTTTGTCAGTCGTTCCGGTTTGGAGCTGGTTCCACTGCCTATCACGCTGTCCTCACCACGATTTTCGAAGGTAGTATTGACCGTTTTGTAGAGTGGCTGTCCAAATGCTGCAAGCTTCACGTTCTTGTTTTATTTTTCTTGTTGTGCTTTTCTAGTTTTTGGTAGGCCTTTCTTTTTATACATTACATATCACAATCAACTCCGTTCATAAGATTGTCAATCTCCTTTTCTATCAGATCATCATCAAGGTTGTTTAATAACTTGATTAATTTATCTTCATTCACAACTTAATCCCTTACTCAATGAAATAAGTTTTTCTCCTTTATAACTTTTCTGCCCCTTAGGAGTCTATTATCTATGGCAGATCTCGATAAATTAAAAGCATTTGCCAAATCACTTATTTTGTCACCAAAGAAGTATCTTCTAATGAATATTTTTTTGTCTGTTTCGTTAAAGGAGCTTATAATTTCCAGAACCTTTTCTTGGTCTTGTTTTAAAATAATTTATTTCTCTAGACTAAAGTTCTCTTTTATTTCTAATCCTTCGATAGTAACAACATTTGTAGAACTTTTTTGCGTTTATATATAAGTGCTTTGCATTTTGTTAAAATTAAAAGCCATGTTCTAAAATTCCCTTTTTCTTGATCAAAATCATTAATTTTAACCCATGCATCTAAAAATACATCAGACACACATTCTTCAATATCTTCTCTATTAAGTGACTGGCACAAAATATTATAAGCCAAGCAGTAAATTGTTTTTGTGTACTTATTTATCATATATTCATATGCAAGTACGTCTTTATTTTTTATTCCTTCCACAAGTGCACTTTGTGAGTAGCCCAAGTTTTATTCAACTCCTCTCATATATTACTACGTCCTTAATAAATTTTTCTCTTAATGAATTTTAAGTTTTTGATTAGACAACTGGCTTCTGCCATACCAGCAGGATATGAGAAACTTTCTTATAAGCAAAAAACCGACCTACAAAAAGGTCGGTTTAGTAAACTTTTTCAATTTTATTTTAACATGTAAAAAACTTGCTCCACATCCTTATCCCCACGTCCGGAGATGTTAACGATGATAATTTGATCTTGTTGCAGGGTAGGAGCGATTTTAATGGCATGGGCCACAGCATGGGCACTTTCAAGTGCCGGTATAATACCCTCTGTTTTAGATAATTCTTTAAAGGCATCTAATGCTTCGGTGTCATTAATGGCTACATACTCGGCCCTGCCCGTAGCCTTTAAATAACTGTGTTCCGGCCCAACACCAGGGTAATCTAATCCAGCGGATATTGAATGCGTTGTTAATGGTTCCCCATTTTCATCCTGCATTAAGTAGCATTTAAAGCCATGTAAAATTCCTGGTTTTCCTGCACATAAGGGTGCGGCATGTTGACCTGTTGCCAGACCTTTACCGCCTGGTTCTACGCCAATAATATTAACTTCTTTATCCTCCACAAAGGGATAAAACAAACCAATGGCATTACTACCGCCGCCAACACAGGCCATTATATAGTCCGGTAAGCGTCCTTCAATTTTTCGAAGTTGGTCCTTCGCTTCTATGCCAATTATCGACTGAAAATGTCGAACAATTAGAGGGTAAGGATGGGGACCTACGGCAGAACCTAACATATAATAAGTATTTTCGTGGTTCTCTACCAGATCTTGTAAAGCCACATCAACAGCATCTTTAAGGGTTTTTGTGCCTGTAGTTACTGTTACTACTTTAGCACCTAGCAATTCCATACGAAAAACATTTAGTGCCTGACGCTTGGTATCTTCTTCACCCATATAAATAACACATTCCATATTAAACATAGCACAGGCCGTAGCCGTGGCTACTCCGTGCTGACCAGCCCCGGTTTCGGCGATAACTCTTTTAATGCCCATTCTTTTGGCCAGTAAAACCTGACCAAGTACATTGTTGATCTTGTGTGAGCCAGTATGGTTAAGATCTTCTCTTTTAAGGTAAATTTTGGCTCCGCCCAGTTTTTTGGTCAGTCTTTCTGCAAAATAAAGCGGGTTAGGTCGCCCAACATATTGTTGCAGATAATAAGTAAGTTCGGAAATAAAATCAGGGTCATCCTTATAGCGCATAAAAGCTACTTCAAGATCACCCAATACTTTTCTAAGTGAATCCGGGACAAAGGCCCCCCCAAATTCTCCGTAGAAGCCTGTTAAATTACTCATCTCTTCTCCTCCTCTAATTTAAAAACTAAGCTCAGCTAAACAAAAATCAAACTAGTGTTATTTTAACATGTATAATAATTCTATACAATCATTTTTTTATGGTCCCTAGGAATTTTTTACTTAAAGAACTTTTAGTACTAAAATAATCCAAAGGGGCTTCTTCAAAACAAATATTATAAGATGTGTTAATCAAGAGTATTGTTTTAACCAGTAAAAATGAATAATATAGTACAATAACAAACTGGAGGTATTCATGTTTTCAAAAATTTCTTCATCTGTGTTAGAGGCCATCGGCCATACACCATTAATTGAATTATCACGCATCGCCGGAGAAGTACCAGGAAAACTATATGCTAAGGCAGAGTTTATGAACCCCACCGGTAGTATGAAGGACCGAATTGCCCTGAAGATGATCGAAGATGCTGAAAAAGAGGGGAAACTTCGGCCAGGTAGCGTTGTCATAGAAGAAACCAGTGGTAATACCGGGATTGGTCTAGCTATGGTCTGTGCTATAAAGGGATATAAGTTTATTGCCGTTATGTCGGAGGGAAATAGCCCTGAACGACGGCAGATCTTGCAAGCGATGGGAGCAAGGGTTGAATTAGTTCCTCAGGTTGAGGGAGGTAAACCCGGTAGGGTAACCGGAGAGGATTTGGCTTTGGTAGAAAAAAGAGCAGAGGCATTAACGGAAGAAATGGGAGCACTATGGGTCAATCAATTTCACAATCCTAGCAACTGTGTGGCCCATTATGAAACCACAGCCCAGGAAATATGGCAACAAATGGATGGTAAAATTGATTATTTTTTAGATGTTGTTGGAACTTCCGGTACATTTACCGGCATTGCCAGCGCCCTAAAGGATAAGGACTCCAAAATTCAATGTTGGGCTGTGGAACCAGCCACAGCACCGGTGCTGGCAGGCAAACCGGTAACGAATCCACAGCATGTCTTGCAGGGTTCCAGTTATGCTAAAGTACCAGATCTTTGGAATTCCCAGGTCTGTGATGGCTATCTTTCGGTAACCGATGGGGAGGCAGTTCGGGCTGCCCGACGATTGGCCACCGAAGAAGGACTCTTTTGTGGTTATACTGCTGGGGGTAATGTTGCTGCTGCCCTGCGACTGGCGGGTTGGTGCGACCCAGGGGCAAGAATTGTTACGATTCTTTGTGATAGTGGAATGAAATACCTCTCTACGGATCTGTTCAAAGTTTAGTATAACCAATATTTGCCTACAAATTATTAAATGTTATAATGATACTATAAAAACGTATATGGGGGTAATGATTATGGAAGGCATTAGGTTGTCCATTGAGTACTGTACTTCTTGAGGTTATTTACCAAAAGCAGCCGGTCTGGCTGAAATATTGCTGCGGATGTACCGGAACAAAATTTCTTCCTTTGAATTGATTCCCTCCAGTGGAGGTGTATTCGAAGTAAAAAAAGATGGGGAATTAATTTTCTCCAAAAAGGTAGAAGGTCGCTTCCCAGAAAAAATTGAGATTACATCAAAGTTAGGAATATAAAAATATCCCGGCAAAGAGTTGCCGGGATATTTTTATATTCCATTCACAAAGAAAAGCTTAAATTAAGCCAAGTCTTTATAACTATTTTTGACGAAGATAAATTCCTCTTCCACGAATATCTTTTGGGTATACTTTGGCAAACTATAGATAGTCTGATTAACTGCAATTACGTCACAGGTTAGGGGGAAGATTATGTATTTTTTTCGAACTATTACTGTAAACCCTACAATTCCAGATAGGATTTCCCAATTAGGGGAATTGTCTTATAATCTTTGGTTTAGCTGGAATCCTGATGCTCTGATGCTCTTCCAGAAAATTAATAAGGAAAAGTGGCAAGACCTAAATCACAATCCGGTTAAATTTTTACTGGAAGTTGATCAAGGTGATCTAGCAAGAGCAGTTGAGGATCCAGAGTATCTGGCCTTGTATGACAAGGTTATGGCAGATTTTGATAGCTACATGAAGAGTGATACTTGGTATAAAAATAAATACCCTAACTTGGCAGATAAATCGGTGGCTTATTTTTCTGCAGAATTTGGTTTTCACGAATCCTTGCCCATCTACTCCGGGGGGCTTGGCGTTTTAGCAGGGGATCACTGTAAAGCAGCCAGTGATATAGGATTACCCTTAGTGGGTGTGGGGTTGTTGTATAAGCAGGGGTATTTTACGCAAAAAATTAACCGTGAAGGTTGGCAAGAAGCCCATTACCATTATCAAAACTACAACCAGATGCCGGTAAAGCCTGCTTTAGATCAAGAAGGCCGGGAAATTATTATTCCCGTTGAGTTACCGGGTAGAATTGTCTATGTAAGGCTTTGGCAGATTCAGGTAGGACGAATAAAAATATACTTGATGGATGCCGATATTACCATGAATAATGATGATGACAGGCAATTAACAGCCCAGCTTTATGGAGGGGATAAGGATACGCGAATTTCCCAGGAGATGTTGCTGGGAATTGGTGGAGTAAAGGCTCTTAGGCAACTTGGTATCAATCCCGCTGCTTGGCATATTAACGAAGGACATGCGGCTTTCTTATGTATAGAAAGACTGCGTGAATTGGTGGAGGTCGGCATACCCCTTGCTACTGCCAAAGAGGCAGTTAGGGCAAGTACAATCTTTACCACGCACACCCCTGTGCCGGCGGGGCATGATGTTTTCGACCATGAAAAGGTGAATCACTATCTAAGTAGGTATTATGAGTTGCTGGGTGTTGATCGTAATGGGTTTATGGCTCTGGGCTGGGACCCTAAACGTAATAATTTTAATATGACGATATTGGCTATGAATTTTGCCTCTTACTGCAATGGTGTTAGTAAACTTCACGGTGAAATAACCAGAAAAATGTTTCATTATGTTTATGACAACATTCCGGTGGAAGAAGTACCGGTCTTTTCAGTAACAAATGGTATCCATACTTTAACTTGGCTTTCAGATGAATTAAGAAATCTATTTAATGCTTATCTTGAACCAACATGGCGCAATAACATTAGTGATCAAAATATATGGCAAGCTATTGATAAAATTCCAGATAAAGAACTGTGGGATTTGCATGTGGGGTTAAAGAAAAAGGCCATTCAATTCATTCGGGCTTCTTTACGAAATCAAAAATATCGTAACCAAGAAGCTTCAGAGAGTATTGGTGAGGTAGAGGAATATTTAAATCCGGATGCCTTTACCATTGGTTTTGCCAGACGGTTTGCTACCTATAAAAGAGCAACATTGTTGTTTAGAGATCAAGAAAAGCTAGCAAAATTATTTACTGATCCAGAACATCCGGTACAAATAATTTTTGCAGGAAAGGCACATCCCGCAGATCGTCCTGGGCAAGAACTCATAAGAGACATTTATGAAATGTCACAAAGGGATCCTTTTAAAGGGAAAATTATTTTTATTGAAAACTACGATATGAATGTGGCAAGGCACATGGTTCAAGGAGTAGATATGTGGTTAAATACTCCCCGCTGGCCCATGGAAGCAAGTGGGACCAGTGGCATGAAAGCAGCAGCAAATGGGGTTATCAACTGCAGTGTTCTGGACGGCTGGTGGCCGGAAGCATACAAAGAAGAAAATGGATATGCTATTGGAAAACAAACCGGATACCGTACAGAGGAAGATCAAGATAACGATGATGCCTATCATTTGTATTCATTGTTAGAGGATAACATTATACCCACCTACTACAGTCAGGAGGCAGGCTATCCTAAACAGTGGGTGCAATTCATGAAAAATTCTATCAAGACCATATTGCCGGAATTTAGTACTGAACGGATGGTAAAAGAATATACAGAACGTTTCTATACCAAGGCTACTCAGAGAGGGGAAAAATTTTCTCAAAATCATTTTCAGGTAGCCCTGGAGGTTCAGGATTTTAAACGGTACATAAAAGAAAATTGGCACCACGTGTCAATTGAGTCAGTCGATGCTGATGGAATATCAGAACGGGATCTGAAAGTAGGAGACAGGCTTGAATTGGCAGTGGATGTCTACCTGGGCCCAATAAAACCAAGTGATGTTGTGGTAGAAATTGTTCATGGCTGTGAGAGCGACCACTCTCTGGTAAATGTAAAAACAACTTCATTGGAGGTCCAGGAACAAGAAAGTGAAGGAATTTATCACTACCGGGGCGGGTTTAACCTTGAACAAGGAAGTTGTGGGTTTACTGTGAGAATTAGACCACATCACTACCTATTTGCATCAAATTTTGAACTTCCATTGGCCAGCTGGGCAAAGAATTTTTAAAACAATTTAAATACTAAGCTTTATCTGTTTGCCCTTATGCAAATCAGAAAGTTGTATACTTTTTGGATTTGCTAATAAAAGGCCCGTCATGGTACGACGGGCCTTTGACTGTGCATGCTTTGATTAATCCTTGATCCTTTCTAAGTTTGGATTGTCACATACCTTCCTTCCCACTTTGGCCATGGGGTACCATTGGCCATCAATAAAAATCTGAACAATGTCAGCTGTAAAATCACTGCTGGTACCATGATTGCAGCAATTCTCTAACAGGGAAGAACCCACACCATAGATATCTATAGGTACTTGTAGCTTTTCAAATTTCTTAATTTTATCAGCATTAAAACCACCGGTTGCCACAATTTTTATATCTTGACACCACTGCCTAGCCAGGTCATTGGCGGAGGCTGGTATATTCCAAAGGAGATAGGCGCCATCAATGGCTTTTCTTAAATTCCATATTAGTCTAGGGTTAACACCAAGATCAAGCAATTCATCACCTAAGGGTTCCACAGATACATCTCTCATATTCCCTGAGGTATCTGATCTTACAGCAAAGAGTTTATACTTTTTGGCTTCTTCCAGGTCCCCTTCGGAATAATACTGCCAGTACTTTTCAAACATTTTGGTCATGACCTTTAATGTTTCGCCAACGCAATCGTTATGAAAATCTACCAAGGCGATCCTGGGCACTTCCACAGGAATAATTCTGGAGAATTGTATCATTGTTTCGGCCGTATCACCTAGAAAACAAGCAATGGAGGAGTGGGCAATGGTCCCCCCACCTTTGCCGCCCCACCAATCCCCTTGGTCATCGGTGGATACAAAGGTAGCCGAATTTTTATTATGTTTATGATTGTAGGCTTGTACAGCCAGTGAATAGGCATAACCATGCAGGGCCTGTAGTTTATAATGCGCGAAGCGGGCAGGGAAAAATAAGACATCTTTACCCCTGGTGGCTTCCAGAACATTGTATACATTGGTGGCAACCCGAGTAGCTTCAGTGAGGGCCCCTAGGATTGGTGTTTCCAGTTTAGCGAAATCTCTGTAACGTCCACGAATTTTTATAACAGGTTGTACATTTAAGGGGTCGCCATCGTAAGAAGCAAAGGAACCGTCTTGAACAGCCTCAACTTCTAATTCTTTGTAAGTGTTAATAAAGTGGTTATTGTTATCAAAATAACCAGTGCACTCTTCTAAGATGGCAAGTGATTCGTCAACTCCAGCTATTAGACTAAAGGGCCTTCTTCGGGTGAAAATCTGCATTTCAACCTTAATATCACCAGTCTTCAATAATTTTGTATCTATTTCTTTAAGATCACTGATTCCTTGGAAAGTATAACTATCCCGTGACAAAACTTGCAATATGTTAAAAATATTAATAAAATAGGCATCTGAATACCAGCCCTGTCGCATTCTAGCGACATCAATAGCAAATAAGTTTTTGTCTAATCTTTTTCCATTAAATATACTCATATAATTCACCAACTTGGAATTTTTTAAAGTAAATTTATTGTAACATAAGTGGTTAAGAAAACCTCTACTTTAAAATAAAACTCTTCCTAATATTCATTTGCCTAATCAATAAGTTTTATAAAAATCCCCCTATAGAAATTTATTTAACTAATGTAACCGGACAATGGGCTAGGTGTAGAACGCTGTGACTTACACTTCTTAATATTATACCTTGAAAGTTTGTCAGTCCCCTGGATCCTAAAACAATATGATGAAAATTGTTTAGTCTGGCGAATTCGGTAATTTTGATACCAGGATCTCCGTTAATGAGTTGTCTCTTAGACCAGATAAAAACCGGCCTAGGCCGGTTTTTATGTCCAAAAGTATAACGTTAAAATTTTTTCATAACTCTTACAAAAAGTTATCCTTTTAAGCAGGTTAGGGCGGATTACTGTCGAATTTGAAAGTTCATATAAACAAATGTCCCTTCTTAAAGAACAGATCAATTTTTGGTGGAGGTAGTTTATATGAACGAAAAGAATAAAGATATCCACCCAAGTCTTCAAAGTTTAATTCCTATAGCCCGGGGTATTAATCAGATGTTTGGGAAATACTGTGAAGTTGCAGTGCACGACCTTTGCAAACCTGAAACATCCTTAGTATTTTTGGCAGGTAATGTTACTAAACGTCATAAGGGTGCTCCTATTACCAACCTTGTGTTGGAAAGTATTCGTAATCATGGCGACAACTGTCTGGATTTAATAGGTTATAAAAATGTAACAAAGGATGGGCGTATACTAAAATCATCAACTATTTTTGCTAGGGATCAGAAGGGGAAAATTGTCGGTTGTCTCTGTATAAACTACGATATCACAGAACTAATCATCCACAAGAACCATCTCGAAGAGTTTATAGCCGTTGGGGAAAAGATTAATAATGGGGCAAGTAATGAATTCTTTGCTTCGGATATAACTGAAGTCCTCGAAGGAATGATTGATGCCGTTTTAACCAACCTCAATATTCCAGTGGCAATGATGCAAAAAGAGGATAAAATTCATGTTGTTCGTGAGTTGGACTTGAAGGGCGTCTTTATGATCAAAGGGGCAGTGGATAAAGTAGCTGCTGTGTTGGGGGTTTCTCGTTATACAATTTATAACTATCTGGAAGAAGATCGATCAAACCGAAGTAATAATGTAATCTAAAAATGGGCTCTGCATGAGTCCTGTTTTTTTGTGCCAGGAAGCAGCTAAGAAGAAGGGTTATAGAGAAAAATTGTCGAACAATATCATCTTAAAGAACTGGTGTGAGGAGTTTTTGTAAATGTCCAAAATAACCTTCGATGAAAACAATACTCTATTCGCTCTGGATATTGGAACTAGAACGGTGATTGGTTTAGTGGTTTCTGTGAATGAAGGAAACATCAAAATTTTAGCTCAGACAATGGTAGAACATCAAAGCCGGTCAATGCTGGATGGGCAGATTCACGATATTCCCCAAGTGGCAGAGGCAGTGCAAAGGGTCAAAGCAGATTTAGAAAAACAGGTAAAGTTCAAATTAAAAAAGGTTGCCCTTGCCGCTGCAGGAAGATCATTAAAAACCAGCCGTTATCGGGTGGATCAAGAATTGGTAGAGGATATTGAAATCGATCTGGTTATGATCAATACGCTTGAGCTTTTAGGAGTTCAGGGTGCACAGGAACAGCTGGAAAAAGAAGTAAAGCAGGAACAAGAAAAGTATTATTGTGTTGGTCACAGTGTCTTGGGGTATTATTTAAATGATTATGGCATTGCCAATCTGGAAGGACACCGTGGTAAAAAGATCGGGGCGGATATTTTAGCAACCTTTTTACCTTCATCTGTTGTTACCAGTCTTTATGCGGTACTGGCAAGGGTTAATCTTGAACCTTTGTACTTGACGCTGGAACCGATAGCTGCCAGCGAGGTGATTATACCAAAACAACTTAGACTCCTTAATTTGGCTCTGGTGGATGTAGGGGCAGGAACCTCCGACATCGCCATTTCCCAAAATGGTTCCATTACTGCCTATGGTATGGTACCTATGGCGGGAGATGAGATAACCGAGGTTCTTGTAGAATCTCTGATGGTAGATTTTATGACTGCAGAACAAATTAAACGTAGACTCTCCAAGGGTAAAGAAATCCACTATCAAGATATTCTCGGCATTGAGTATACTACCACTTGTGAAGAAATCAAAGAAATTATTGAACCAGTGGTGGAGAAACTGGCAGGGGAACTTAGCAGAAATATCCTGGAATTAAACAAAGGTATTCCCCCTAAGTCAGTAATGTGCGTGGGCGGGGGAGCCCAAGTACCATTTTTAATAGAAAAGATCGCATCAAAACTAAACTTGGTTAAACAAAGGGTGGTAATACGGAATCGTTCCAATATCACTGCCCTTGTGGATCTGAAGAAAAAAGAAATAGCAGGGCCCGAAGGTGTTACAGTGGTTGGTATAGCGGCCTCAGCAATTAAAAAATTGGATCAGAAGTTTATCACTGTTCATGTTAACGGGCAACCCTTTACTTTGTTTAATACCAGGCAACTTACTGTTTTGCAAGCCCTAGGATTATTAAATTTTAACCCCAGGGATTTATTGGCGAAGGATGGCAAAGATCTACAGTTTAGCATTAACGGTAAGACGAAAAACATATATGGTGAGTTTGGTAAACCGGCGGTTATTACTTTGAACGGACAACCTGCCAACTTGCAGACAGAGGTTAGGGATAATGATGTTATCCTGGTGGAAAAGGCCGTTCATGGTCGGGATGCCGTGATAACCATAGGGGCTCTTTTAGAGGAATATGAGGGTGTAATCGGGGTGAAGCTTAACGGAGAGCCAGTGGCCCCCCAACAGGTGATTTCACAGGGTGATAGGGTGGAAATAGAGTTTGCCCCGGAGGAAAAGACAACTAATTTAGAATTGGTTCCGGAGAATGTTCCGATAAAGGATGAAAAGAATTCTATAAAAGTAACCGTAAATGGTCAATGCATTGAAATGAAAGGAAAGAATGAGTATATTTTAATAGATATATTTAATTATTATGAAATTGATCGAACAAAAAGTAGTGGGTTAGTTGAAATAACGAGAAATGGGCAAGGAGCAGAATATACTGAGGTTTTACAAAATGGAGATATTATAGAAATTCGGTGTTAATACAAGCTGGAAATAACATAAAGGAAAATACACAATGACAAAAACCTATCCCGCCATGGCAGCTAGCCTTGTGGCGATTATTTTGGCTTATTTTTTAAACCTGATTCCATTGGTATCCGTCGTGGCTGGTGTGGTTTTTTACGGTGAAAGACTTAGTGTGTGGCAATCAGTGGGCTGTACTGCCATTATAGTGGGGGTTTGGGGTACCAACTACTTTTCCAGTAAAGGAACAACAAGGGAGGATACCGTTAATTAAAGAAAAAATGCCCGGGAAGCTAACCCGGGCCTGCCTTTAGGGTGGAGTAAGGTCCTTCTTCCAAGTTCTATTAACAACTACTTTACCCATTCCGTAAAGGCCCCCTGCTTTCATGCCGATTTCCAGGCCATCCTTAAGAATCTGTTGCCATTGGAAGGTGGTCCAAAAGGTTTGATAGTCCTTTACCTCGAGTAGTAGAATGGTACTTAAATTTAACAACATACCAATCAGAATAGCACAAAAGGGTGACCAGAACTTTGCTTCTTCCTCTGGAATTTGCTTATTCATTAAATAACGTTTGAAGGCTTCGGTTAAGAAAACTGTAAGAGTCATAACAATGGTTGTGATATCTATCATAGATTCAGCCAACTTACAAACCTCCTTCCTAGACATTGGTTTAGACTGGAATTGCTTTACTATATTCAAGACGCAGGCGAAGGGTGAGGAAATAAGGAGTATGAGAGACTTGAAGGTTATTATTGATGCAGATGCCTGTCCTAAGTCAGTGATGTCCATAACCCAAAGGGTGTGTCAGGTGCATGATATAGAACTTTGGACAGTAGCCAGCTTTAATCATCAGATCAATTCAGAACATCATATAACCGTAGGAAATGCCTCCCAGGAGGCAGATATTCAAATTCTTAATCTTACCCAAAAAAATGATATTGTGATAACACAGGACTGGGGCTTGGCATCCATTGTTTTGGCAAAGGGAGCCGGGGCCATATCACCCACAGGTCGAGTTTTTTCTGACAAAACTATCGATTTTTTATTGGAAGAACGTGAGATAAAAGCAAAATATCGCCGGGCTGGGGGTCGTACTAAGGGGCCCCAGAAACGTAGCAGTGAAGATGATATTCGGTTTGAAAGGCAGTTTAAAAGACTCATTGAAGAGATAGCAAAGGGGTTGTCCTAAGGTTAATAATTAGTGTTGTAATGAATTAAATGAAAGACTGTTTTTAACCGTTAAACATGTTAGTATTATTCTGAAAAGAATTAATTGATTGTGAATAGTTTCTGGTCGAAAGAATCAGGCAAAATGGATATTTTTATTTGAATACTGTCCAGAAGGGAAATTGTTTTTTTTGTCGAAATATTTAATTAAGAAGTTTTTGTCCGTACTTTGGTCTGACCAGCATACGGTAATACAAAAAGCTTGTATGAACAGTAACTAATCAATTAGAACATATGGAGGGGATATTTAAATGTCCAAGGCACAAGCCATCGAAGCATTGGTTAAGGCACTGGGAAAAGAGAATGTAATCACAGAGCATGAAGAATTAGTATGTTATTCCTTTGATGCCACAGCGGATATGCCTAGCCAGATGCCGGATGTGGTGGTTACTCCCACGAACACCCATGATGTGACTGAAATTCTTAAAGTAGCAAATCAATACAAGATACCTGTCTACCCCAGAGGTTCTGGGACCAACCTGTGCGGTGACACCATTCCCCTCAAGGGCGGCATTATTTTAAGAATGCAGAAAATGAATAAAATTATAGAAGTTGATGCTGATAATCTGGTGGCAGTTGTACAGCCCGGTGTTATTATTAATGATCTGAATGTTGCTGTGGCTCCCTTTGGTCTAATTTATCCTCCAGATCCCGGTACCGTTGCCACTGCAACCATGGGTGGCAGTGTTTCTGAGTGCTCCGGCGGTCTTAGGGGTCTTAAGTACGGCGTTACTAAGCATTATGTAATGGGTTTGGAAGTTGTTATGATTGATGGCACCGTCGCCCGTTTTGGTGGAAAAACCGTTAAGAACGTGACTGCCTATGATATGGTGAAACTGTTTACCGGAGCAGAGGGAACCCTAGGTGTTATTACTGAAATTACAGTAAAACTGATTCCTGCACCAGAAACAAAAAAATCCATGCTGGCATACTTTGATAAACTAGAGGATGCAGGTAACACTGTAACAGAAATTGTACGTAGCAAGGTTATCCCTGCTACTATGGAAATAATGGATCAAGTTACAATTCGTACTGTAGAAAACTTTTCCAAAGTAGGTTTGCCTACAGATTGTGAAGCCCTCTTGTTGATTGAAGTTGATGGTATTCCTGAGGTTGTTGAACGTGAAGCGGCAACGGTTGTAAAAGTAGTAGGGAATAACAATGGTAAAATTAAAGTTGCAAAGGATGATGTAGAACGTGATGGCCTCTGGGCTGCTCGCCGTGCTGCATTGCCTGCCCTGGCCCAGATGAAACCCACAACCGTTCTAGAAGATGCTACCGTACCACGTAGTAAATTGACTGAAATGCTGGTTGCACTGCAGAACATCGCTAAGAAATACAACCTTCATATTGGTACCTTTGGCCATGCCGGTGATGGTAATCTGCACCCTACCATTTTAACCGATGAACGTGATGCCGAAGAAATGAAGAGAGTACATCAGGCTGTTGACGAAATCTTTAAAGTGGCCCTTGAACTTGGAGGCACCATCAGCGGAGAGCATGGAATTGGTATGGCGAAAGCCAAATACCTGCCTTTAGAATTTGGGGAACAGGGTGTAGAGGTTATGCGCAAAGTGAAAAGAGCACTGGATCCTGAAAACTTATTAAACCCTGGAAAAATGATGGGCTAAGGGAGGGCAGTCAATGGCTATCTACGACAACATCAAGGGAATTGAAGAAGAAATTATTAAATGCATGAAATGTGGAAACTGCCAGGCCGTTTGCCCTGTCTACAAGGAAACCCTAGCTGAATCTGGCGTAGCCAGAGGGAAAATCCAACTGGCCGCCAAAATTCTTAAGGGGGAAGCTAAGTATACCCCAGAGCTATATAAAAAATTTGATCTTTGTTTACAATGTCAGGCCTGCAGTGCTAACTGTCCCTGTGGAGTTAAGGCCCACAAGATTATTATGGCAGCCAGGGCTGAATTGACCAGACAAAATGCCCTGCCCTTTGCTAAAAAGGCTGCATTTAATGTATTAAGAAAACCTGCCTTATTTGATTTCGGTCTTCGATTGGGCAGTACTTTTCAGGGATTGGCTTTCCGTAAAAATGCCACTGGCATGAGTCCAAGGTTTCCAATAGGATTAGAAATGCGCCGGGTAATTCCATCTCTGGCCAATAAACCACTGCGTTCTGAACTGCCAGAAACAAATAAAGCATCGAAATCCCGTAAGAAGGTTGCTTTCTTTACCGGCTGTGTAACCAACTATATCTATACCAATGTTGGTAAAGCCGTTGTGGAAGTATTAAACCATAACGGTGTGGATGTTATTATTCCTAAAGAACAGCACTGCTGTGGTGCTCCGGCAACCATCAATGGAGATATAGAAACTGGTAAAGCAATGGCTAAATCCCATGTTGATATCTTTAGTAAATTAGATGTGGATGCCATTATTACTGTTTGTGGTACCTGCGGTGGAACCTTTGAGCAAAAATATGTTGAGCTGCTGGCCGATGATCCTGTGTATGCAGAAAAGGCCAAGGCAGTGGCTAAAAAAATTCGTGATATATCTGAATATCTGGTTGATGACTTAAAGGTAGATTTTAGCAAGTTAGGTAAGGTAAATATGACCTTTACCTATCATGAGCCCTGTCATATTGGAAGGGGAATGGGCCTAACCCGTCAACCTTTGGAAATGTTGACAAAGATTCCGGGAATTTCCTATAAGGCTATGAAGCAACCTAATCGCTGCTGTGGTGGAGCAGGTTCTTTCAGCTTGACAAACTATCCTGTATCCTATCAAATCCTAAAGAAAAAGCTGGATGATATTCAGGGGACTGATTCCACTGTGGTTGTTACTGGATGTGGGTCCTGCCGGATGCAAATTGAGGATGGTTTATCCCAAGAAAAGATGCCTCATCATGTTATGCACGTTATTGAAGTAGTACAAAGGGCTTACCAAAGTAAAAAATAGACGTTAAAACACCTCTACCTTTGGTAGAGGTGTTTTAACTCTTAAGAAGAGGATTAATCATAAGAAAATCAAAGAAAACGAAAGCTATCTTGAGTATAAATATTATTTTTATAAAAATTAAAAATAATATTGACTTATACCAAGAAAAAACGTAAAATTTTATCGTTCTGCGTTATTTTTAGTCCTTCATTTTGTATGGAGAAAAGACGGTAAAAAGGCAGAAGGTCCGTCCTACGATGGGCAAAAATTCGGGGGTGTTATATATAAACACGCATGCCTGGCAAAACTGTCAGGTCTTGGAAGGAGAAATGAAAGATGTCAGTAAAAGAGGAACTAAAGCCTGGAGGGGGAAGCAGCGGAGAGGGATTGCAAAGGGGTCTTAAGTCAAGACACTTGCAATTGATCGCTCTGGGAGGCATTATTGGCAGTGGCTATTTTCTTGGTACCGGTTATGTAATTGACTCAGCCGGACCGTCAGCATTTCTGGCCTATTTGTTAGGAGGACTGATCGTTCTCTGTGTTATGCTCTGTATGGGCGAACTGGCGGTGGCGATACCCATTTCCAGTTCCTTTGTAACCTATGCAAATGACTTTATCTCGCCATCCTGGGCCTGTGGTGTGGGATGGTCCTATTGGCTAACTTGGATCTTTTACGTACCGGCGGAGATGATAGCGGCCGGAATTATCATGAATAACTTTTTCCCGGCCATTGATACTATTTATTGGGCTGTGGGTTTTGGACTTATTATTACGTATATTAATTTATCTTACGTAGGTACCTTTGGTGAGTTGGAATTTTGGCTAGCCATTGTTAAAATTTTGGCCATTATCATGTTTATTGTCTTAGGCACACTAATTTTCTTAGGAGTAATAGGTAGCGAAGGGTTTAAAGGTACCTCTGTTCTACTGGGTGATGGTGGGTTTATTCCTAAGGGATCCTGGGCAATTCTTTTGACGATGGTCATAATTTTGGTTAATTTTCAAGGTTCCGAGATCATTGGTCTGGCCGCTGGAGAAAGTAAAGAACCGGAGAAAACCATACCCATTGCCATTAAAAGTGTTACTTGGCGTATCATTGCTCTCTATATTATTCCCCTATTCTTACTGGTGAGTATCTTCCCCTGGAAAGAGGCTGGCCTGCAAGAAAGTGCCTTTGCTGCGGCACTTAATTCCTATGGATTCACGTGGGCTGGTGGGCTGTTCTCCTTCGTTGTACTGACAGCAGCCATATCCTGTTCAAATTCTGGCCTTTATGGTTGCACCAGGGCATTATATGCACTGGCTCGAGAGGGTATGGCACCAGAATTTTTGGGGCGTGTAAATAAAAATGGAGTACCCCAAAATGCGACCCTGCTCTCCATTGCCGGGTGCTGGATCTGTGTTTTAGCCTATACCTTTGATACCAGCGAAACTGTGTTCACTTATTTGCTGGCTTTGTCAGGTTTTTCTGGGGCCATTGCCTGGATTTCTATTTGCTGGTCTCAGCTAAATTTCCGACGCAAATTGGAAAGGGAAGGTTTTGATATAAACTCCCTAAAATACCGGACACCATTTTTCCCTTATCTAACCCACTTTGCCATTTGGGTTCAAGTGGCCTGTTTGGGTATTATTGCCTTTAATGAAGATCTTAGAGTATCTTTGTACATTGGTTTACCACTCTTATTATTACCAATTATTTGGTATAAAATTTGGGGTTACAAGCTGAAACCACATGAAATCAGAGTTAAATTTGAGGATGTTTTTGTAAAATAACTATAAAGAAAACTTAACTTACGCCATACTCTATAGGGCACGAGAGCCTATAGGCGACGGCGTAAGCCTTAGTTGTCCTTATGCAAATCGGAAAGTTTTATACTTTCTGATTTGCAAAAAAAGCAGTTGCTTAAAGCACCTGCTTTTTTTGTTACATATTCCCATAGGGAAGTTATTTTAAGAATTCTATATGTATTCTTATTATAAAGAATATCCTTAGGGCAATTGCGAAAATAATTAGTATTTGTTGAGTTGCTACATAAATATAAAAATATTACTATTAGGGAGCGTAATGATTCGAGAAAGCAACAAGAGAGGAGAAAATAATGAAAAAACTATTAACAGTGTTCACAGGACTTACAATGGGAGCCGTTGCTTTTATGCTTGCAATGACTTTACCAGGTGCCGGAACTGCAGAAGCTTACACTTCCTATAACTATACCAGCAAGAGCAACTATACCACCTATAACAACTACAGTGGTTATAATTACAGCAAATATCAGAGACCTTCTTATGCAACACCTGCACCCGTTCAGCAGACCCCTGTGAATCAGCCTAATACCACACCCAGCACTCAACCAACCAATCAGCCGATGAATGTCAGTGTTGCGGACGAGCAAGCTATGTTAAACCTGATTAACAAGGAACGTGCTGCGGCAGGTCTTAAGCCCCTGGCTTACGATGCTAAACTGACGGAACTGGCACGGATGAAGGCCCAGGATATGATTACCAATAATTACTTTAGCCACACATCCCCTACCTACGGTTCCCCCTTTGATATGATGAAAAAATTTGGCGTTGTATACCACTACGCGGGGGAAAACTTAGCAGGGGCAGCGGATGTTAATACAGCCCATGTTAACTTAATGAATTCCCCGGGACACAAAGCCAATATCCTAAAACCTGAATATACAAAGGTGGGAATTGGGGTTGTGAAAGGCGGACGTTATAGCAAGATTTTTGTACAATTATTTAATGGTTAGTAAAAGAAAGGCGCCCTTGAGAAAACTCAGGGGCGCTTACCTATTTTACCCTTCCACAAGCCCTCATTCCTAAGGTTACAATTTATATTAATCTTAAATACTCCTCGGCTATAGCATGGCAGGAACCAGAATTTTGATTTAATCGTCTAACTATATAGAAGTAGTTTTATAATATGCTAGGGGGGATTTGCTTGAGAGTAAAATCCATGGTTAATTTTCAAGGGTTGTTTTATTAGTTTTCCATAATAACATTGTTAAGTGGTTTTACACCACCTGGGAGAAGGGTTCCTTTTCATATCCTCGTAAAACACTACTTAAGAATTCCCTCGTTCTTGGATGACGCGGTTTAGAAAAAATCTGCTCAGGATTGCCCATTTCAACAATTTTTCCCTCATCCATAAAGATAACACGATCTGCCACTTCGCGGGCAAAGGCCATTTCGTGAGTAACGATAATCATGGTCATACCTTCAGTTGCCAAATTTTTAATGACGGAGAGAACTTCACCAACCAACTCTGGGTCCAGAGCACTGGTAGGCTCATCAAAAAGCATCAGTTTTGGTTGCATGGCCAAAGCCCGGGCTATGGCAACCCGTTGCTGTTGACCGCCGGAAAGTTGGCTAGGGAAGTTTTCTGCCTTATTAGCCAAGCCTACTTTACCCAAAAGTTCAAGGGCTAAGTCACGGGCATCGGGTTTAGTTTTGCCCAGAACCGTTAAAGGACCTTCCATAACATTATTTAGCGCTGTCATATGGGGGAACAGGTTAAATCTTTGGAAGACCATGCCCATTTGGCTGCGTAGTTGGCATAATTCTTTACCCTTAATCGGTATTTTTTTACCATCAGGGGTTTGTTTAAAACCAACAGGTTTATCCTCGAAGAAAATATTGCCACTGTTAATGGATTCAAGGTGGTTTAGGCAACGGAGAAAGGTACTTTTACCAGAACCACTGGGACCAATGATGACCACCACTTCACCTTGTTTTACTTCCAGGTCGAGTCCCCTTAGCACTTTTAGTTTACCAAAGTCTTTGGTAATATTTTGAACCTTAATCATCTGTACCCCTCCTAATCACCTTCGGAGACCGCTAATTTTTTTTCCAAGCGGTTTACCACCATTGTAAAGAAAGTTGTCATTATCAGATAAAGGAGTCCTGCAACAACATAAATCTCAATGGGACGAAAAGTAGCGTTTTGCAACAGGTTAGCTGCCCTTAATAGTTCAGTCATACAAATAACAGAGACCAGTGCACTGTCTTTCATTAATGTAATAAATTCGTTACCCATTGGAGGAAGCAGGCGTTTATATGCTTGGGGAAGAATAACCCGGCGCATGGCCTGGGGGTAAGTCATACCCATGGAAAGTGCTGCTTCCATCTGACCTTTATCAATGGACTGAATACCGGCCCGCATAATTTCTGCAATATAGGCACCGCCGCACACAGACATACCAATGACAGCCACGGTAAATTCATTCAGAGTAAGTCCCATAAAGGGTAGGCCATAATATAAAAACATTAGTTGAAGAAGAAGGGGGACACCACGGATAACCCAGGTGTAGAGTCCCCCAAACCAACGTAATATTTTAAAGCTGGAAATTTTAGCTAGGGCGACAAGCAAACCAATTAAGGTCCCAAAGGTAATGGCAAAAAAAGTTAACTTAATTGTCATGACAGCTCCCAATAATAAATTGGGTAGAATTTTTATGATAAAATTTATGTCCAATGGGCCTACGTGCATGTTGTCACCAACCTAACCAGTTTTTTATTATTCTTACTTAACGGTAATATCTCTGTTAAACCACTTCATAGAAATTTTAGTTAAGGTTCCATCCTTTTTCATTTCGTTCAGTACGTTATCTATAGCTTCTTTTAACTCTGGATCGGATTTACGAAGACCAATTGCCAGAGGTTCGTCTGTGATTTTTTCTCCTACGATTTCGTAGGTATCAGCACGCTTGCTGATGTAGTGACTGGCGGTGATGCGGTCACAGACAACCACGGGAATACGACCGATTTGCAGATCGGTAAAGGCTTCGGGATAGGTTTTATATAGTTTAACTTCTTTAATCCCTTCAACTTTCTTAACAGCTTCTTCACCGGAACTACCAGCCTGGGTTCCTACTACCTTACCCTTTAAATCTGCTGCTGTATTAAAACCAGTGGTACCTTTCTTAACTACCATAATCTGGCCATCCCCAACATAGGGAACAGAGAAATTAATGGACTTTTTACGTTCTTCGGTAACAGTCATACCGGATAAAATTATGTCAAAACGCTTAGAGTCTAAAGCCATAATGATACCGTCCCACTGGGTGGGCTGCCACTGAATTTTAACACCCAAACGTTTAGCCATTTCTTCGCCCATGTCAATATCAAAACCAACCAATTTATTGCTTTCGTCACGGTAGCCCATAGGTGCGAAGGTGTCATCCAAACCAGCAACAATTACACCTTTTTCTTTGATTTGATCCAAGGTATTTTTCTCAGTCTGCTTTGCGGGTTCTTGATTAGCGGCTTGTTTTTCTTTTTCTCCGCCGCCACATCCCATAGTCACCAGAGCTAAGGTAAGAACCAAAACCAAAAACCACAAACCTCTCTTTTTCACGTGACTTCCCCTCCCGTTATGTATTAAATATCTACTACTTTGATATTTTAACTAACTAAAGTGCAAAGGTCAATAGATATGATATAAATAAATATATAAGTGCAATGAACTCCCATATTTTGTTTGAATGCAAAGGAAAGAGCTTGTTTTTATTTTCCTTTTAACATATTCTTAATAAAATTAACTGTTGTTGTTCTAGTACTGGGAGGTGATGTAAGTGCAATGGCAGTATGCACTGTTTAATATGATTGGCGGAGTGGGCTTATTGTTATATGGTATGTCATTGATGAAAGATAATTTACAAAAAGTGGCTGGCAAAAAGTTTCGTGAGGTTTTAATATTACTTACCAAGAACAGGTTGGTGGGTCTGGGGTTAGGTACTCTGATGACACTTTTATTTCAAAGTAGTACAGCAACCACTGTGTTGTTAATTGGCTTAACCAGTGCGTCCATAATAACCCTACGTCAAACCCTGGCCGTCCTGCTGGGTGCAGATATAGGCAGTACCATAACAGCACAACTAATTGCTCTTAAGGCAACTGAAATCTCATTACCCATTATCTTTGTAGGATCGTTTATTTTTTTATTCTCAAAAAGTAATCGAAAAAAACGGTTTTCTTTAGCTTTAATTGGTTTTGGAATTTTGTTTTTAGGGTTAAAAATGATGGCAGACACCATGTATCCGCTAAAAAATGACCCTTCTTTTGGGAAAATTCTTATGCAAATCAGTAGCAACCCATTTCTAGATATTATTGTAGCTGCTCTGTTTACTTTTTTAATCTCCAGCAGCGCAGCCACCATTGGGATTATTATGCTGCTGACTATGCAGCACATGATTGAACTAAAACCAGCTATTTATATGCTTTTGGGAGCTAACATTGGCACGACATTTACACCGATGCTGTCCAGTATTGGGTCATCCCGAGAATCACAAAGGGTTGCTGTGGCACATTTTTTATTTAAAGTATTAGGAGTATTGTTGGCGTTTCCGCTAGTTGATTATATCATTGAATTGATGAAACTAGTGACAAATTCCCCTGGTTTTCAGGTGGCCAACACCCATACTTTCCTTAATATCATCATGGCCTTTTTGTTTTTACCCTTTATTCAATATATCGCTCGACTCTTAGAAATTATTGTTCCTGAGAAAAAGAATGTTGCCAATGAAATAAAACCTAAATATTTAGATGAAAATCTACTGGCCAGCCCGGTTGTAGCCATTGGTATGGCAACTAAGGAAATTATTAATATTTCGGACTATATTGCAGAGATGGTAAAATCGGTATCAACTTTGTTTGATCGTTATAACCAGGATATGGCTGATAAAATTCTGGAAAAGGAAGATAAAGTGGATTTGTTATCCATTGCTACCACTCAGTACCTCACGGCGCTGTTGAGACAACCTTTAACAAAGGAGGAGTTCAAGCGGGCGATGGAGTTGCTAAACATCGTCAGGGAATATGAATTTATTGGGGATGTAATAGAAAGAAATATTATTACGAAGGCAGAGAACATGAATAATCGTAACCTGGAATTTTCATTGAGTGGTGCGAAGGAAATACAGTCCTTGAGTGAAAGGGTGGTTCATCTTTTACAGCTTGTGAATACGGCCTTTGCCACAAATAATGATGGTTTGGCAGAACAGGCAAAGTTATTTTATGAGGAAATTGTTGACTTGCAGTTTCGCTTGCAGATGAGTCATCTAATAAGGATGAAGGAAGGATCCCGTGAAACAGAAAGAACTAGTTTTTCTCATATGGAATTAATAAACTGTTATATACGAATGAGTGAACATCTTAAAAATATTGCCATGCTAATGAGTTTGAGTAATGATGTGCCCTGTACTTGGCAGGACGGGATGATGCAGCTAAATACTAATTCTCAATAATAATTCAGTCAGCAGATCCGCTAAAATATTTGCCGGGTCTATTTTTTTGTACTGCCTAAAGCCACCCTATAACAAAGAGGGCTAATACAGATAAATTCCCCGGCAGAACCGGGGAATTTATGTTAACCAATTAAAATATTTTTAACAGAGTTACCGATTTCATCCTTGTTGGTCAACCTTTGGTGTAGGACCGGGCGCTTATCCAAATTCCGTAGACCTACAGGTATGGACCAGTTGGTAAAGGAAGCTAAGTCATTCAATAATGCAAACTCACTTTTGCCAGACACTGCTTTTTCACCAAGAATAGCCTTTGTTACGCTACCGTTAAACTTAAAAGGGCTAGCCGTGGAAGCCACCACAGAATAGGTATTATCCCCTGTGGCAGCTCGATATTTTTCTAGAACATTCATGGCAACTGCTGTATGGGTGTCCATTAAATAATTATGGTCTAACCAAACTTTGTGAATGGTGTCTAATGTTTCTTCATCGGTGGCATAGTCAGACCAGAAATGTTGTTGGATTAGGTCCAGCAAATCAGAGTCAACCCTATAGATGCCGGTACTCTTCAATTGCGTCATCCATTCATTGATTTTATCAGACTGTTTGCCGGTTAATTCGTACAGCAGTCGTTCCAGATTACTGGAGATTAAAATATCCATAGAAGGTGAGTTGGTTTTGAAAAATTCTCGTTTGCGGTTATAGGTACCTGTTCGGATAAAATCTGTTAGTACGTTATTGGTATTTGATGCACAAATCAAGCGATTTACTGGTAGGCCCATACTTTTAGCATAATAGCCTGCCAGGATGTTGCCAAAGTTTCCTGTAGGCACCACAAAGTTGATGGACTCACCATTTTTAACAGTACCATTTTTTACAATATCCGCATAGGCGGAGAAGTAGTAAACAATCTGAGGGACCAGACGACCCCAGTTTATGGAGTTGGCCGAAGATAAACGGAAACCCTTGTTAGCCAGTAAAGCTGCAAATTCCTGGTCGCTAAATACCTTCTTAACCCCGGTTTGGGCATCATCAAAATTACCCTTAACCCCAACTACATACACATTTTTACCTTCCTGAGTTAGCATCTGCAGCCTTTGTACTTCACTAACTCCTTGTTGTGGGAAAAATACTATAATGCTTGTACCAGGAACATTTGCAAAACCTTCCAAAGCTGCTTTACCTGTGTCCCCGGAGGTGGCTACAAGTATAACAATTTCAGATGCTTCACCGGTCTTTGTAAGGGATCTCACTAAAAATTGGGGCAGAATTTGCAAGGCCATGTCTTTAAAGGCACAGGTGGGACCGTGCCAGAGTTCCAAAATCGCTGTGTTGTCAGTAAGTGGTTTAACAGGGGCAACATCCGGTGAGGAAAAATTACTATTGCCATAGGCTGCATCAACACACTGAATTAATTCGTCGTCACTAAAGTCTGTCAGAAAATGTTTTAATACGAAGGTAGCCCTTTCAGGATAGGATAAAGAACTTAGGGCTTCAATTTTACTTAGATCTATTGATACCTTCTCAGTTGGTACATATAATCCCCCGTCAGGGGCTATACCTTTTGTTATTGCTTCAGCGGATGAAACAACAGGAGAGTGACCTCGTGTGCTTTCGTATCTCATACATTTGCCTCCTACTAGGATACATGACTAACTATAACATACATTAAACAATAAAATTCCGGTCAAGTAAAGACGGGTATTGGAAAAGTTACGTTAAGGTAAATATTTTTTTCGTAATTAGGAACAATAATAAAAATAATAATTGCAAACAGAGGGGCAATTTTTTAGAGCAAATGGGTTTTTTGGGATGCTTTATAAGCTTATCAAGTTTGAACAAAAATATTATTTTTACAGGATCTATTTTCGGAGAAATTTCGTCAATAAATTAGGATGTTTTGCCCTAATTTGATGAAGGAAGGAAGAAAAAATTGATCAGCTTTTTTAAATTACTTATAGCAAAAATAAAGGCTAAAATCCAGCAGCGATATGAACAGAAAATGATAAAAGAGATATCAGAAAACATGACACCTGTTAGCGGGATGATTATTTACCTAGAGCAGTTTAAGAAAGGTAAGTTTAAGTATAAAATCCTTGTTAAGGCTGGAGCCAATAAAACGGTTATGCTAAAAGTTAAAAATAAGATTAGACTTAAACAAGGGGATCGTGTACACGGATACTACGATAAGGATCGAATAGCCTTGATTGAAGTGGCATAAGAAATGAGAGAGAATGAGTAACAACTCGGGTTTCCCGGGTTGTTTTTATTTAAGCCAAAGGTAAAAAATACCCTATACTACAGACATAGTTCACAAAAGCCATAGTTGGGCAATTGTAGCCGTAGTACGGCTCTTTAATATGTATATTATTATAAGAGAATATTTTACTCCTTAATTTTGGTAACAATTTCAGACTGTTGAAAAAGTAGTAAGAGGGATTTTATCAGTTACTATTTTGGTGTTCAAGTATAATTATGTATAACTACCTAATATTGGATAAAACTGCTGGGCCATTACGGTACAGTAGTTTTTTAGGTTAAGCAGGGTCACGATTTGCAATATAAAATGAAAAATATGGTTGTTCCATATTTATCACCTATTAAAGCCTTACTCAATAAAATGGTAGCAACAATTTATTGATTTTTGTTAGTGTACAATTTTCTGGTAGATAAGGTATTGAGGAGGCGAAGCATGAAAGGAACCATTAGTGAAATCTGGGAGGTAGTTGATCAAATGGTAGAAGAAAATATTGATACGTTTCTAGAGGATAAAGTGGAAGAGGATATTGTTGAAGATAATCTTAAGGATATTGAAGAATATGATGATGACATAGGAATAGACTTTAATGAAATAGAGAAAGATGAGAAGTTTAAAACTTTTGATCCAGTCGAAGAAAATAAAGAGGAGTGGTTGCAGGAATTTGAAAGGATACTGGCGGATTACAAACTCCAGCCAACTTATAAAATAGAAACTATTAAAAGAAATTCGTCATCAGAGGCACTAAAGGCTGTTTTATTGGTTGGGGGTGGCATTATCATTCTTGGTTTAGTCGCAGGGGGATTTATGGTCAATAGAAATTACTGCAGGAGAGCCGTGGTTCAGACGTTGCCGGTTAAGGAAGAACCGGCAGTTAAGGAACCGGTAATAGAAACAATTTCCGCACAACCTTTTCCCAAAAGGGAAAGAATGCCGTGGCCGTTTTTTTATTTTAGGTAATTGAAGACAATGGAGTCTGGAGGTAACAAATGAACAAAGGTCATTTGATAATATTGGATTACCCTGTGAATCCTCAACCACGTTATGGTTATGGCAAGTCACCCCATCGGCAGCTGACTGAAATAATTAGCAGAAATATTCACATATATAAAGATTATTTACAGAGTTTTCTACCATTTAAAGCTTGTTTTTCCAATATACCTATAGTACAAACCAACGATAATTCTACAGAACCTGCCTGGATTAATGGTTGGTTACCGGGTTTGGACTCCGTTGCCATTTACGGTTTTCTTACTCTGCATAACCCTCAAAGATATATTGAAATAGGCTCCGGCAATTCCACTAGGTTTGCCCGGCGAGCTATAAAAGATCACAATCTTAGGACTAAAATAACTTCCGTTGATCCCCAGCCCAGAGCTGAAATTAATGAGATTTGTGATAATGTAATTAGACAGCCAGTAGAAGAGGTGGATCTGGCATTATTTGACGAACTTAAAGCGGGAGATATTTTATTTGTGGACAATTCCCATCGTTCTTTTATGAATTCAGATGTTACCGTTGTTTTTTTAGAGATCTTACCCAGGTTAAAACCGGGTGTAATGGTAGAGTTTCATGATATTTTGTTGCCCTTTGATTATCCTTTGGCCTGGAAAAACAGGTATTACAATGAGCAGTATCTCTTAGCCTGCTACCTATTAGCTGAGGGGAACAAGTTTGAAATTATCCTACCCAATTTCTTTATCAGCTGCCATTACGAATTGAGCAAGGTTTTATCTGG
The DNA here is from genome assembly GCF_000016165.1 of Desulforamulus reducens MI-1. Classification (GTDB taxonomy): domain Bacteria; phylum Bacillota; class Desulfotomaculia; order Desulfotomaculales; family Desulfotomaculaceae; genus Desulfotomaculum; species Desulfotomaculum reducens. Next base: position 1,486,760 of record NC_009253.1, read on the forward strand.
TTTGTGGGAAGAACCTAATTTACAAAGAGTTGAAAAGCACGGGTCTTCTTTTTGGATTAGAATAAAGTAAATTATAAAGCGTATTGTGATGGAGTGAAGTGAGGTAATTATTGTGAAGGCTTTAATACCATGCGGCGGCAAGGGAACACGATTACGTCCTTTAACCTTCACCACGGCAAAGCCACTTATTCCAGTAGCCAACAAACCTATAGTTCACTTTATCATTGAGCAGATTTTAGAAGCGGGGATAAATGATATTGGCATTATCGTTGCTCCTGAAACAGACCAGTGCTTTAGGGCGACTCTAGGCGATGGCTCACGGTGGGGGGCAAAAATAACCTATATTTTACAGGAAAAGCAGACAGGATTGGCAGACACTGTAAATAAAGCCAGAGATTTTTTAGGTGATTCTTCATTTTTAATGTTTCTGGGGGACAACTTGATTCAAGGCAGGGTTAAGGAGATTGTAGCCGATTTTCAGAATTCCGATACCGACGCCATCATACAGTTTAAAAAAGTTAAGGACCCCAGGCAATTTGGGGTAGCGGTTCTGGATCAAAACCAACGGGTAATAAAATTAGTGGAAAAACCCCAAGATCCCCCCACCGATTTAGCTGTTGCTGGCATTTACCTATTCCGACCGGTAATCCATCAAGCTGTGCAAGAGATAAAGCCGTCCTGGCGGGGCGAACTGGAGATAACTGATGCTATTCAAAGATTGGTGGATATGAATTGCCGGGTGGAAGCCAGGGAATTAAAGGGTTGGTGGTTGGATACCGGAAAAAAGGAAGATATTCTAGAGGCTAATCGTGTTATCCTTGATGATTATGCTCAGTTTGACATCCTGGGTGAAGTGGATAAAGAGAGCAGTATTACCGGTAGGGTTGAGCTTGGTACAGGTTCAAAAGTTAAAAACAGTATAATTCGAGGACCAGTAAGAATAGGAGACAATGTAACCATTATTAATTCCTTTATAGGACCCTATACAACCATTGGTAGTGGTTGTATGGTTGAAAATGTAAGCTTACAATATTCAGTGGTTTTGGATAATTGTGACCTGAATAATGTGGATACCATTGAAGATAGTTTAATCGGTTATAACAGCAAGGTTTACCGGCAAGAAACCCGGAGAAAGACATTACGCTTAATGGTGGGGGATGATTCTGAAATTACGATATAAACAAAAAGATGGCAATGCCAGGAAGGTAATATGTAAGAACAATGTTAAGGCTGTAGATATATATTTCTACAGTCTTATATGTTTTCTGCCATAAAATGTAACCACAATGCCGTGCATTGAATAACTTATAGTAAAAAGAGTAGGGGGTTAAGTATATGTCAGAATTTAAGTGCGGCTCAAAGCCAGCCCGTGTGTGTGTTGATGTTACCTGTGGAACCCAATCGGATTGTGTTAGCAATTCCGTTCTCATAACCGCATTAAGTACAGGTACCATAGCAAAGATTCCTGTAACGCTGGCTGAATTCACTGTGCAGGTAAACATAGATTCATTTATTACTCTGCCTGAACCGGCATTGGAAATAAAGGATATCAAAAAAAGGGTGAAAGTTACTCAGTGCCTGTTACTCCAACCTACCAATGTACTTTTCCTAGAAGGTTTTATACGTAAAAACATTGATTATTCTACCCGTACCTGTTCCAATGCGGAAGGTGTATGTGGTGATATCCGTCACTGTACCGTGGATGTTCCCTTTAAGTGTACAACAACCGTACCCTTTAACAGTGGTGTGATGCCTGAGGATATCAGGTTTAATTCTACTAACGAGTTTGAATATTTTAAAAGACAGAATTTACCCCGTGAGTTTGCAGAAAAAGATAAACTGCTATCTGGTGATTTTTCCGAATTTAACCAGATTAGTGAGGAATTTTTCAATGAGCTTCCCTACTGCGAATTAATCAGTGCCAGGATTGTGGAGTTTGATGAGTTTCTAAATCGCAGGCGTCTCCATGGTGAAAAACTTCCCTTTGAGGAAAGGTTGTTTAGGAGATTTGAAGAAAAGGCAGTTTTAAACATTACTCTAAAAATCCTGCAAAATCGCCAAGTATGTATTCCACCTACCACCTGCAACGTACGCGGTCAGGTAGCAGATCATTACGGAACTGGTGTTAGTGGTGTAACCATGACCTTTACCATTGAACCTGGTCAACAACTTCCCTGCGGTACTATTCCTTTACCTAGCTCTGTGACAACTAACGCCGGCGGTTTCTATAACCAGATGGGTTTTGCCAACGGCATCACCTACAAGGTAACACCAAGTAAAGCTAATTGCACGTTCGATCCACCCTTCCGTACATTCCAGTGTCCGGCAATTCTGAACTTCGAAGCCCAATGTAGAGGATAAAGAGAAAGGAGCAGCCCTGGGCGCTGCTCCTTTCTCCTTTGTCTGGTATGGGGCACCTATAAAAATGAAATCATGGTTTCAATCATTTGGGTATAACATTCTTCGTCAGGTGTCTTTTTAAGCTGCTGGAAAGCTGTGTCTAGGGCTGTATATGCCTGTGCTTTGTTCCCCTGAATAAATAATTCCAATCCCTGGCGAATCAAGCCTTCCGTAATGTTTTGTATAAAACTCTTAGGTTTTTCATCGGCAATTCCGTGAACAGAGAAAAGGTTTATCGGTGGAGGTCCCATGGCTATACATTGGTTCATGCACTCCAAAGCTTGGGGAATGTTGTCCAGGTGGGAGTACAATATCCCTTTTAGATAAACCAGATCTGTATAATTGGGGAATACTTTTAGAAATTTATCAGCAAAGTCCAATCCCTCTTGATATTGCTGCAGGTTAATGTAACAAGTTACCATGCTGCGAATCATAGACGGGACATAGTTTTCATTTATATCAGATCTTCCTAGGGATAAAGTGTAATAATCTAAGGCCTTTTGGTAATCTCCCATTTTCTGGTGTTCCACCGCTATATAAAAAGGGATAAAACCGGTGTTACCGTAATCTTGGTGTGCCTTGTGCAGGATTCTTAGATTCCGTTCTATTTTATTTTTATTTGCTGCTTCGTCAATATCATAACCGTAATGATATATTGTAATATCACTCTGGCCGATTTTATCGCGTGAAGAATTACGAATCACCGAAGGTAATATTTGTTCATGAATGGGACATTCAAAGCGATGTAGGGGGCTGTTTCTAAACATCCGGAAGCCCAAAAACCTAGTACCGGGCTGGTTATTAAACATGTTTATTATTTTTAAACTGTAACCGTTGAAATTTTCGTTCTCTATAACCCCTTTGAGCAATGGAGCTGTATCAGGGTCCAGTTCTTCATCACAGTCCAGAAACAGAATCCAGTCACCCGTGGCGTGTTCCAGGGATTTATTCCTGGCCAGGGCGAAGTCATCCTGCCAAATAAAGTGATATACCTCCGCACCTAATTCCTCGGCTAATTCTACTGTGTAATCTGTGGAACCGGTATCTACCACTATAATTTGATCTACATAATCTTTAGCACTGTTAATACAGCGGGCAATGTTCTGTTCTTCGTCTTTGGCAATGATACACAAGCTGATGGTTTTAGCCATTTAGTGTCCCCCCTTTAACCGGGTATCTGTCATAAGGTCTTTCTGAAGGTGGATAAGGCAATTGTTAAATCTGGGATTATGGGGGTAATTTTCCAGTGCTTTTAGTACCATCTGCAAAGCTTGCTTACGATAAATAGTTTTTAATAACCTTTGGTACTGGTCTGCTTCGGGAAGTATGGCTAACGCTTGGTGTATCATGTTATGGGCAGATTCCAGATCTTCGTTGTTTAAAAAGTATAGGCCTAGTACATAATAGTAGTCCGGGTGGGTAGACCCCTGCTTCAGTTCCTGTAAAGCCAGCCTAGCTGCCAGTTCTAACTTTTCATTATTTAGATTAGAGTTACTTAAATAGGTAATTTTACTTTCTGTTGTATCTAGTCCGGCTAATGAAAGAACATCATTAGCCAGTTTAAATCCTTTTGTTGCTAAAAGTTTGTTCATTATTAGAAGGAAAGCTTCGGAGTTAATATCAAACTTACAAGTAGTAGGACAGTTGAATAACCTGTCATTTATATAACTCAGTATTTTGATTAATTCCTGATCCGGGTCAGTTTGTTGTTCCAGATATATTGAAGCGTCCAGTGGGGGAGAGGAGTTCCAGTGGGCTAGAATTAGTTCCTGTAAAACATCATGATATAAAGCAATGTTGTTAATTTGTTTTAAAGTTTGAGTCACCTCATTGTGACGGGCTGTTTTTATAAAGTATAAACACTTGTAATAAGCAACTTCCTCGCTTTTAACTGGGATTTTATCAAATAGTTTACCGGCCAGTTCATACTCTTCAATCTGATAAAGCATTCGGGCTAGTATGAACTTCTCTGCAGTCTTATCCGCATGTTTTATATTTGCTTTTAAAATTTTGTATACTATTTGCCCGTTGCCAAGAGCAGTTTTTAGTATTTTGGCAAGGGTTAGATATTGTTTCATATCATTATTTTTAAGCTTTAAGCCCATTATTTGATAGTCCAGGGCTTTTTTCAAATCTCCCTGGTCTATATAAATTTGAGCTAACTCAAATAAGGGCATAAAGCTGCCTACGCCTGTTCTGGTGGTATATTTACTGATTTTTTGTTCCCCCAACTGCAGGCATTTTTCAAAACAAAGTATGGCCCTGCTTACATGGCCTAACCTTTTATACAGTTCTCCTTCTATAAAATGAATATCCACATAATCTGGATAATGGGTTTTACATTTCTCTATATACTCAGCCGCTTCAACAATTTTGCCAATTTTTAATAGGCAGGTTATTAAAGAAATAAAAATACTAGGGGCGTACATAGCTTGTAAACTAACATTTTTAAGGGCTTTAAGGTAATAATTGGTTGCTCCTTCCAGGTCATTTAAATTGACACATGAACCTCCCAGGGTATAGAGGTAAAAGGGATTATTTGGTTCCTTATCTACTAGGGCTTTGTTAATACGGTAATTTCTTTGGGCTTTATCTTTGGCAATAAATTCTGAAGCTAGGTAGCCGTAGTGTAGAATCGTAATGCCGGAGTTTACTACCGGAGGTTGATTTGGGCTGGCAGCTGAAATTGAGCTGATAATTTGCTCGTGGAGTTTACCCTCAAAACGGTATTCAGGTTTGTTTTTAAACATACGTATGTTAAGGTGTTTCAGAGGATCATTGCCGTCAGTTAAGTTAATAATTTGGAAGTAATAGGCCTCATACTGGGGCAGGTTACTCAGTGCCCTTAATCGCTGGCAGCAGTTAGCCTCCAGTTCTTCGTCTGCATCCAGGTAAAGTATCCAATCCCCGGCAGCTTTGGAAAGGCTAAAATTTCGGGCTGCGGCAAAGTCCTCATCCCACTGATAAGTATAGATTTTAGCATCAAATTTCTTGGCTATATTAACGGTATTATCCACCGAACCGGTATCAACAATAATAATCTCATCCACACAATCCTTGGCGCTGTTAAGACATCTAGCCAGGTTGCGTTCTTCGTTCTTTACAATCATGCATAATGAGATCATGGTTTTCCTCCCTTGAAGTCTCTAAGCCAGTATATGTAGTGGAGTGTAATAGGGTGAAAAAAATAAGGTCGGCAACGAGCTTGCCGACCAGGTTATATTTGGTTAGCTACAGAAAGTTGCTACAGGTACCCATTCCGCATGTTTAAATTCATTAACCTTGCTGCCTTGGCTATCGGGTAGACCGGTTTTTGTTGCAGCATAAACCAGGACTCCAGTGGCAGAGCTAAGCATGGCCCTGACTTCAACATTTCTTTCACCGTAACTAGGTAGAGAGACCTCTTCAGACTCTCCACAGCAGGCAGGGATAGTTAAGAATACGTCACTTACATCGGTAACCGGACAACTGTCTAAATTACGAATAGTAAAGGTTACACTTTGGGTTTCATTGGTATTGTTAAGGGCTTTCAGAAGAAGGGTTTGTTCTTCGCAATCAACAAAGAAAGGTCCGGAGGTTAAAAAGGGTGTTACACCCTGGTTAGCTAGTATCTGGCTTACTTCAGACTTGATTTCTTGTAGTCCATAAGTCTCGCTAAATACTGCGTTTTCAATTGCAGATACTTCAGCTTTAATCTCACTGAGACCAAAGGTTGGGTTGAGGACAATATCCAGAGCAATATCTCGTATTTCAGTAGAAATTTCCAGTATCTGTGATACTTCAGTTTTAATCTCACTGAGGCCAAAGGTTGGGTTTGAGATCTCATCTTGAATACCGCCTACTATGGTTTGTATCATGGATATTTCAGACTTAATCTCCGGCAGGCCGAAGGTGGGGCTAAAAACACCATGTTCAATACGCCAGACTTCTTTCTTAATTTCTTTTAAACCAAATCTAGGATTGCATAGCATTTCTTCGCATTTTGCTATTTCTCGCTTAAGAATACATAAGCATTTGATAATTTTATACAACAAATGTTGGTCATGACCGCAATCTACATTACCGTAATGGCTGTCGTCATAATCGTTACCATCGTCTTGCCAGTCACTGTATTTTTTCTCCTCTTTTTTCCACGGATTGTCATCGTCCCAATCCCACATAAGAAAAACCTCCTTCATAATGTTCTCTTACATAATATGACAAATTAAGATATTTGTTACTTATGTGGGTTATTAAAGTAATTAAACTAACTTAAAGACAGGGTCGTTAACTATTTTACGATCCTGTCTTTAATAATCATTTTGCAGTAATTCTTTTTGAATATCGATTAACCAGTTATTTAAGATGGGGTCATGTGGATACTTTTGCATTGCTGCAAGAATTTTTGTTAATGACTTTTTAAGGTATATAATTTTTAATTCATCTTTGTCATTTGGTAATCCGGCTAATAATTTGCCGGAAAGGTGATACTCCTTATTTTCATATAGCAGGTGAGCCAGGGTAATAAAATCCTTAATGTTATTGTTTTTAAGTTTTAATCCCTGGGTTTGATAATAGATTGCTTTTTTAATATCACCATAGGTTTTATAAATTTGTGCCAGCTCAAAAAGAGGCAGGAAACTCCCAACACCTGTTCTGCTTGTATACTTACCCTTAGTTTGTTCACCAAGGCTAAGACATTTTTCAAAACAAAGCCTAGCCCTCTCGGTATGGCCTAACCGGCTGAAAAGTTGCCCTTCCAGAAAATGAATGTCCACGTAATCCGGGTAGTATATTTTGGATTCTTCTATATATTTTACTGCTTCGGCAAGTTGGCCCAGTTTTATCAGGCAGGATATATAGGAGAGGAATATGTTTGGCGCATATAATGCCTTTAGGTCTACCATTTCTAGGGCTTTACGATAATTGGCTGCTGCCCCTTCCAGGTCGTCTAAATTAATATAGGCTCCTGCCAGGTTATAAAGATAAAAGGGTTGGTTTGGGTATTCTTCTACCAAACGCTTGTTGATACGGTAATTTCTCCTGGCCTTGTTTTTAGCAATAAATTCGGAACTCAAATAACCGTAATGAAAAATATTTATCCTAGAGTTAACCACAAGCCCTCCATTTGATGTAATTGAATTCATAATCTGCTCGTGAAGTCGGCCCTCAAAACGGTGTTCTGGCTTGTTTTTAAACATGCGTACATTGATGTGCCTAATGGTATCATTGCTGTCAGAAAGATTATTTATTTGAAAGAAATAACCATCGATTCCCGGTTTGTTTGCTAGAGCTTTTAAGCGTTGGCAGCAGTTGGTTTCAAGTTCTTCGTCTGCATCTAAATAAAGTATCCAATCGCCAATGGCCTTTGAGATACTGAAATTGCGAGCTGCGGCAAAGTCGTCATCCCAGTGGTAAGAATAAACCTTGGCGTCGAACTGCTTGGCAATGTCAACTGTAGTATCCTTAGAACCAGTGTCAACGATGATCATTTCATCTACAGAATCTTTAACACTGTTAAGGCATCTTGCCAAATTATGTTCTTCATTCTTTACAATCATACATAATGTGATCATGGGTTTCCTCCAGAAAGTTATTAGGTTAGTATATGTTAAAGTAGTAAATGAAGTGTCAAAAGGAAAATATTTGTAAATAGGGAAGTCGGCAACAAATGTTGCCGACTTCTGTCTAGCTGCAAAGGGTGCCAAAGGGGAGAAAATCTCCTGATTTAAATGATACTGGTATGTTTTGTCCTGTATTTCCAGCAACGTAAAGGAAGATGCCAAAAGTGGAACTGGTTTGGGCATTTATTATTAAATTTTTATCTTCGTTAAAAGGATTACTAAAAATAAAATGAGTACCACAACAGTTAGTAATATTAGAGAAACCAATTGTGTTTATTTGCGATATTGGACAAGTTCCAATATCGAAGGTTTTAAATGTTACACTTGCGGTTGTCCCGCTGGCATTGAACATTTTATATTCAAGATCCATTATAGTTTTTATTAGAAGGAAGGGGCCGGTGGTTAGATTCTGTGCTGGACCCCGGAGGGCAAGCAATGATGAAACCTCAGCCTTGATTTCAGATAACCCGAAGGTCTCACTGAACACAGCGGATTCAATGGCAGATACTTCAGACTTAATTTCGGATAACCCGAAGGTCTCACTGAATACAGCGGATTCAATGGCAGATACTTCAGACTTAATTTCGGATAACCCGAAGGTCTCACTGAATACAGCGGATTCAATGGCAGATACTTCAGACTTAATCTCGGACAAACCAAAGGTCTCACTGAACACAGCAGACTCGATAGCAGAGATTTCAGACTTAATATCGCCGAAGTCAACAATACTTAGGCTGCTGACCAGAGCAAGGATATCAGAAACCTCAGCCTTGATTTCAGACAAACCAAAGGTCTCACTGAATACAGCGGATTCGATAGCAGAGATCTCGGACTTAATATCGCCGAAGTCAACAATACTCAGGCTACTGACCAGAGCAAGGATATCAGAAACCTCAGCCTTGATTTCGGATAACCCGAAGGTCTCACTGAACACAGCAGACTCGATGGCAGATACTTCAGACTTAATTTCGGACAAACCAAAGGTCTCACTGAACACAGCAGACTCGATGGCAGATACTTCAGACTTAATCTCGGATAACCCAAAGGTCTCACTGAATACAGCGGACTCGATAGCAGAGATCTCGGACTTAATATCGCCGAAGTCAACAATACTCAGGCTGCTGACCAGAGCAAGGATATCAGAAACCTCAGCCTTGATTTCAGACAAACCAAAGGTCTCACTGAACACAGCGGATTCGATAGCAGAGATTTCGGACTTAATATCGCCGAAGTCAACAATACTCAGGCTGCTGACCAGAGCAAGGATATCAGAAACCTCAGCCTTGATTTCAGACAAACCAAAGGTCTCACTGAACACAGCAGACTCGATGGCAGATACTTCAGACTTAATCTCGGATAACCCAAAGGTCTCACTGAATACAGCGGACTCGATAGCAGAGATTTCAGACTTAATATCGCCGAAGTCAACAATACTCAGGCTGCTGACCAGAGCAAGTATATCAGAAACCTCAGCCTTGATTTCGGATAACCCGAAGGTCTCACTGAACACAGCAGACTCGATGGCAGAGATCTCGGACTTAATCTCGGACAAACCAAAGGTCTCACTGAACACCGCAGATTCGATAGCAGAGATTTCGGACTTAATATCGCCGAAGTCAACAATACTCAGGCTGCTGACCAGAGCAAGGATATCAGAAACCTCAGCCTTGATTTCAGACAAACCAAAGGTCTCACTGAACACAGCAGACTCGATGGCAGATACTTCAGCCTTAATTTCAGACAAACCAAAGGTCTCACTGAACACAGCAGATTCGATAGCAGAGATCTCGGACTTAATATCGCCGAAGTCAACAATACTCAGGCTACTGACCAGAGCAAGGATATCAGAAACCTCAGCCTTGATTTCGGATAACCCGAAGGTCTCACTGAACACAGCAGACTCGATGGCAGATACTTCAGACTTAATCTCGGACAAACCAAAGGTAGGATTATTAATTTCGTCATCAATACCGGCTACAATTGTTAGAATAATAGAAACTTCAGACTTAATCTCTGGTAATCCAAAGGTGCAACTGAAAACACCATTTTCAATGCGGTTAACTTCTCTTTTAATTTCTTTCAGGCCAAATCTCCGGTTAAAGATAGCCTCTTCAATGCATTTAATTTCTTTCTTAATCTCCCTAAGCCCAAACTTTTTATTTTTTAGCAGGCAGAGAATAATTTTTAGTTTGAGGCAGGTGAAAATAAAGCACTTGAGTAGTTTGTCATCAAAGCAGGGATCTTTATGATGGTCATGGTGATGGCAATGGTGGTGATCATGATGGCCGGGATCATTACAATTAAAGGGATCATTAATATCGCAAGAATCTTTGAATGGATTCTTTTGATCATAAGGATCACAAGTGTCGCCGTAACTGCCAAATTCCTTAAGGCCTGCCCAGTCAATAAGGTCATTCCAGTCTGAAATATCTCCCCAATCGTCTTTAAAACCAAAGTTTTTTTCTAAATACTCTATGTCATCTGATAGTTCATCAACGATCTCATCGGCTATGTCTTCTGTCAAGTCCTCAGAGAAATCTGCTGCATCTTCCGTTAAGTCCTGTGAAAAACTCTGTGGTAGATCTTCATCAAAGTCATCTAAAAAATTACCTATGGGTTTTTTTGATGACTCTTTAGCGAATTCCTCCGGCAAATCATCTTTTAGGAGTTCTTCCAGGTCTTGTTCACTGTAGTTTGGAACTTTTTCCAACATCGAGTTAACCATATTTTTAATGTATTGTTTGAACTCGTTTTGATTCATTTAAGCTAGCTACCCCCTTTCTATATGTTGTTAATTTATTCCACGCTAAGTAAATAGGTGACGTTTTAAGACTAAAAAAACACTCGAAACCTAAATATCGAGTGTTTTAGACCTGTACCATAAGAAAAGGTATTTAATTACATTTATATCTTTAGTAGATACTTGGGGGAATTTGCACCTGGCGTTTCTGTAGTATTTTAAGAGTAAGGTATAGAACCATTTTTTGCTCAAATTGCCTAAATTCTTTTTCTTCAAAGGGTAGAGTTACGCCCTTTGGGTGTCTACGATTGAGGTATTCATCATACTGGACGATTCTTGCACTGACTAATTCACAGAAGGGAAGTTCATTATAGAATTCTTCGCTAACCTGGTTAAACTCTGACAGATCACCGGAAAGTAACTCATCTTTCTCTGCGAAGCCATGACCCTTCAACTTTTCTCTCCGGAAGTATTCAAATTCTTCCGATGTATTTGGCATGGGGGGAAGTGGGTAAGTACCATTAATTTCGATAGGTGTATTACAGCTAAAGGGAACGTCAACAGTACAATGGCGAATATCCCCGCAAACTCCTTCGGTATTAGAGCAAAGACGATTAGAATAATCTATATTATTACGAATAAATCCCTTAACACAAAGAGTTATAGGACCGCTGGTTTGACCGGGAGCTTGCAATAACATACACTGAGTAACTTTTACCCTTTTTTTACAACCCTTTATTTCTAATGCGCGCTCAGGAAGAGTGATGGTTGAATTAACATCTATTTGCAGCGTTGTTTCAGCAACAACTACCGGTATTTTTGAGGTTAAAGGGCCATATAGTGCTTCAATGGGGACAGAAGTACTAACACAGGTTGGTTGGGTTCCGCCGGTTACTATTTTTTTAGAAGGTTTATGGGGTGGACAACAATAACTCATATTTCTCAATCCTCCTTTTATAATTTTACTGCATGTTATTCAATCTACCAGTGTTGTGTTACTTATTCTGGAAAAAAATCCATAATGTATCACAATTTCCGTGTGTATCCTAGGTAACTTATGGAATGTAATATAACAGATTAATTTCAAAATAAAATTACCAAAAAAAGTAACATCTATAAAAATGGTAGAATATTATGCAGTAAAATATGGAAAATCAAGAAGATAATGTATATAATTAGTTATGAGTATAAAGACAACAATGCAAAAGAGCAACCGCTGGCCTTTTACCTTCGGCTACTCTATTGCATTGTTACCTATAAAATTATTTATAAAAAGTTACAAACAGTGATACGCCCATAAATTCTGTAGAAAGAGCAAATGGTATATAATGGGATTATGTTACACTGGTACCTAAATCCCAGGAATTTGTACCTGTTGATTTTGCAGAATCTTAAGAGTGATGTATAGAACCATTTTTTCTTCAATTTTCCTAAATTCTTTTTCTTCAAAAGGAAGATCATCATCGTAAGGACGTTTACAATTTAGAAATTCGTCAAACTCAACAATTCTTGCACTAATTAGCTCACAGAAGGGTAGCTCTGTAAAATATTCATCACTAACCTGGTTAAATTCTGAAAAATCACCGGACAGCAATTGATCTTTTTCTGCAAATTTACTATCCGGTAAATCCTGTGTCTTAAAATATTCAAATTCCCATGAAGAATTGGGTACAGGATTAATCGGTGGTGTAGCAAAGTTTTCTATGGTTGTTGTACAGCTAAAGGGGACATCTATAGTGCAGTGACGAATATCTCCGCAGACACCTTCTTTATTGGAACAACTGCGGGTAGCATAGTCAATATTTTTACGAACAAAACCTTTTAAGAATAAAACATTAGTATCTTGTAGGAGCAGACATTGAGTAACTTTCAGGCGTTTTTTAATTCTTTTGATTTCTAGGGCAGGTTCAGGAAGTTTGATAGTGGAATTCATATTAACCTGAACTTCCACTTCTGCAAGTACTACCGGTATTTTTGCTACTGCCCCCATAGCATATGCGTTAATAGGAACTGTATTACTAACACATTCCTGCTGAGTTCCGCCTGTAACCTTAACGCATTTGCCTTTTGTGTGTTCTTTTTTGCAGTTCTGGTCCTTATCTCCTGGAATATCAAAGTATGATTCTTTTTGATCACTTTTTGACATAATTTGATCCCCCTTAATGTTTTATAGTGCATGGTATTCAAATCGCCCCAACGATGTTACATTATGGCAAAAAAGCAAGAATTTTTTGTACTCCCAGCTGCTTTCTGACAACCTATGCTTTTAGCAGGAGTTTTTTGTTGGATAGATTTAATCGGAAATTACAGTCGTTTCTTCTATATGAATATCATCAGGATCTTCGATTAGTTTTTCTATAAGCACATTATCTTGAGGAACATTTGGGGCAGTATCTTCTAAAAGGTCAGCTTCAGAAACTTCAAAGGTTACATCTACATCTACCGGGTGGTCGTCTTCAACAGCAGCAGAGGATATATCTGTGGAAAGATCATCTTCTGAATCAGGGGTCTCTTCTACTAAAAATTCCTCCTCCAATAATTCAGGTATTGATTCTGTAGAATCATCTTCTTCAATAACCACATGGGCTAAAGTTTGTAACTGTACTGATTCAACAGGACTGGTTTCGTTTCTTATTTCCCCATTTACATGGACAGGGGGGATATATACCTGGTGATTTTGGAGTAACTTAATGGTAAGGTAAAGAACCATTTTTTCTTCTATCTGTGAGAATTCTCTTTCTTCAAAAGGAAGATTAATATCGCATGGACGTTTACGATTTAGAAATTCGTCAAACTCAATAATCTTGCTGCAGATTAATTCACAGAAAGGAAGCTCATTGTAAAATTCTTGACTTACCTGGTTAAACTCTGATAAATCACCTGAAAGCAATTGGTCTTTATCTGCAAACCCGGGACCGGATAGGTTTTGGGTTCGAAAATATTCAAATTCGCTTACTGTATTGGCAACGGGTGGTAAGGGCATAATGCCGTTGAAGATAACCTTTGTTACGCAGCTAAAAGGAACATCTACAGTACAGTGACGAATATCTCCGCATACACCTTCTTCATTTGAGCAATTCCGAGTAGCGTAGGCAATGTTTTTACGGACAAAACCTTTTATGAACAGATCTCCCGGGTTAGATACTATACCGGGTTCCTGTATAAGCAGACATTGGGTAAGCTTGACCCGTTTCTTAACCTCCTTAATTTCCAGGGCCTTTTCAGGTAGAGTAATGATGGAGTTTATATTTACCTGTACCTGAAATTCAGCTAAAACTACCGGGATTTTTACTACAACGTCTGATATTCCCATTACGCCAAGCTGTGTATTGGTACAGCTTTGGATATTTCCGTCGGTAACGTCAACACATGCATCCTTTTGGTGGCGAAACACCTGGACCTCAGATACGGTGGATTCAACTTGGACTTGTTCGTTCTTATCGGTTTCTTCCAACGGTTCCTCTAATTCTTGCTGTTCTACTTCAACATTTTTTTGTATTTGTTTAACAGGCTTGGGATCAAAGAAGTCTGTCATATGATTAAACATGATTGTCTCCCTCCTTAAAAAGATTTTTATTACATGCTATTCAGCCCGGACCAATCCGGTTATTAATAAAACCATAAATATTATGGAAATAGACTATTTTGTTAGGAAATTTTATAGTTGAGTGTAAAAGTATGAAATATTTAAAAATTACTAAATTTTTGACTTAAAACTCTAGGGCATAAAAAAGTACCGGTTTTTTACACCAGTACTGAACAAGTTAATTATTTGCAAATAAAAAATTATTCCAAGACCGATCCAGCAAATTCAACCCTTTTAGGCCACCGATTGCTTTTAAGTTATCAAGAGGTTCTAGATAAAGGGGATTTAACTGTAGTGCTTTTAAAAAGTGAGCAAAGGCTTTCTCCATCTGTCCTAATAAGGCATAGGTTTCTCCAACATAATTTTCAACCACAGGGTTTTGTTCAGGGTAGGAATGAAGGAAATTCAAAGCATTTTTATAGTTACCTAATATTATATGACCGATGGCATTTACAATAGAATCGTTGGAACCATTTAGTGTTTCAAGTGATCTGTTATACCATGCTTGACAATCATGAACCATCCTACGTCTTAATAAGAATAAGGAAATAATGGCACATGCTCTGGCCTGGTTCTCTTTTAATTCGGCATTGTGCCAATCAAGTTCCGGAACCAATTCTTCAAGGGTATGACTGTCTAAGAATTTTTGCATATGGGCAAATAAAACATGATAGTCTTTTTCATTAGTTAAATTATTAGTATGTCGGCGGTATAGAAGTAACGGCTTCGGAACATGAACTGCATCCCAGCTTTTGGCCACATGAGAGATCATTTCAGTATCTTCCCCAATTCGCAGGGATGGATCATAGCGTAAATTTTCTAATGCTTTCCGTCGTAACATTAAACTATTATTATTAAAGGGCGTTCCTATTTTAAGAAAAAACCTTAACATACTACTCTTTTCAATGTTACTGGCTGCCCAGTAGCCCATTGGGTGATTTTCTTCGTTTATTAGTAAAACATCTGAATGGACAATTCCAACAGTTGGAGAGGTGAATTGACTTTTTAGAACTTCAAAACGGTTTGGTAAAGATATGTCATCTGCATCTTGAATAACCACAAAATCACCACAAGCTTTTTCTAATCCCCTGTTCCTTGCCGCTGCTGCTCCACTATTTTCCTGTTTAAAGTATAGAATGCGTGGGTCAGAGAAGGATAATATAACATCCTCACTCTGATCGGTAGATCCGTCGTTAATGATAATCAACTCAAAGTTTTTTTCTGTTTGGTTTAATACACTTTCAATGGTTTCTTTTAAAAATTCTGCCCCGTTATAGACAGGCATAATAACACTGATCACTGGAGAAAACCCCCTTTGCCTACGCACATAATTAACTATCTAACATATATTTATATGAAGTAAATGTGAGTTGTAGACTTCTAAAACGGGGGTGTAAATAAATTTGAAAGTTGAAGGCAGGATGGGAAAAACAGCCTTGATCACCGGTATTACCGGCCAGGACGGTGCGTACCTGGCTGAATTTTTGCTTGACAAGGGCTACCAGGTACACGGAGTAAAAAGACGGTCATCTTTGTTTAACACAGCCCGGGTGGATCACTTGTATAAGGACCCCCATGAAGAAAAGGTAAACTTTTTTATGCATTATGGTGACCTTACAGACTCTACGAACTTAATTAGAATCATTCAGGAGGTGCAGCCGGACGAAATCTATAACCTGGCAGCCCAGAGCCATGTCAAGGTCTCCTTTGAAACACCGGAGTATACCGCCAATGCCGATGCCATTGGCACATTACGGTTGCTGGAGGCCATTCGTATCCTGGGGCTAACGGGTAGGACTAGGTTTTACCAGGCTTCAACCAGTGAGCTTTACGGTAAAGTTCAAGAAATTCCCCAGACTGAAAAAACTCCCTTTTACCCCCGTAGCCCCTACGCAGCAGCTAAACTCTATTCCTACTGGATTACCGTAAACTACCGGGAAGCTTACAATATTTTTGCCTGTAACGGAATTTTGTTTAACCACGAATCTCCCATACGGGGCGAGACCTTTGTCACCCGGAAGATAACCAGGGCGGTGTCTAGGATTAAGTTGGGTTTGCAGGAAAAGCTCTACCTGGGAAACCTGAACGCCAAAAGGGACTGGGGACATGCGGTTGATTATGTAAAGGCCATGTGGCTTATATTGCAGCAAGAGCAGCCCGAGGACTATGTTATTGCCATCGGAGATACCCATTCGGTACGAGAGTTTGTAGAATTAGCCTTTGCGGAAGTAGGTATTACCATAGAGTGGCGGGGCAAGGGATTGGAAGAGAAAGGATTGGATAAAGCT